>DASVGP010000096.1:0-2851 GCA_036379475.1 Bryobacteraceae bacterium
GGTGATCGGACTGAGCAAGATCCCGCGCATCGTGGACGTTTTCGCGCGCCGTTTGCAGATTCAGGAGCGGCTGACGCAGCAGGTTGCGGAAACCATTCAGGAACTGGTGAAACCCAAGGGCGTGGGCGTCATTTGCGAAGCACGCCATTTTTGCATGATGATGCGCGGCGTGGAAAAACAGCATTCCGGCGCGATCACCAGCGCCATGCTGGGCGCATTCCGCGATAGCAAAGAAACGCGAAACGAACTGCTTTCGCTGGTGGGGCAACGATCGAAGGCGATTTGAGCTTTGCTTAAGCCGATTGGCCGCGCACTTGGAGGCACGGCTCTTCTTCCCGCACCACTGGCCGTTTCTGAGGCAGGGTGAAGTAAAAAGTAGAGCCGCGGCCCTCTCCATCAGACTCGACCCAAATGCGGCCGCCGTGCCGATCCACAACCGTGCGGCACAGCGCCAGGCCCAAGCCGGAGCCCGGTATGTCGCTCCCGTGGAGGCGCTTCAGCGGCTCGAAAATCTCCCGCTGCGAATCGCGCGGAATGCCTTGGCCGTTGTCTTTCACGGCAAACCGGCACTCGCCCTGGGCCGGCTCGCCCGAGATCTTAATGACAGGCGTTTCTTCCGCGCGGCGGTAGTGAATGGCATTCGCCACCAAATTCTGGACCAACTGCGTCAACAGCACCGGGTCTGCTTCCACGCTCGGCAGAGAGCCGCAGACAATCTGCGCCCGCGTTTCGGCGATCAAGGACGCCAAGGTAGAACGTACATCCTCTACTACTTCGCCAACGGGTACGGACTCGCGGTTCACCTCTCCCTGACCAACCCGCGCGTAATTCAGCAGCGACTCAATCAGAGTCTGCATTTGGTCCACACCCTGGACGATCATATCGAGCAGCCGGGCCTCGCTTTCGCCCATCTTTCCCTGGCTGCGGCGAGCCAGCAGCTCGGTGAAGCTGCGGATCGTGCGGGCCGGCGCCTGCAGGTCGTGCGAGACGGCATAAGAGAAGCGGGCCAACTCTTCATTCGAGCGTTCCAGCTCCCGAATTAGCCGCTCGCGTTCCTCCTCGGCGTGTTTGCGCTCGATGAGGTCCGCGGCCTGGCGCGCCAGAATATCGAGCAGGTGCAGGCTGCGCTCCGAAGGCGCGTGCGGCTCGCGCCAGTGGGTCGAAATCATGCCCAGTATTTTGCCGCCACGCGAAAACAGAGGCGTGGCCTGGCAGGCATGAATGCCGGTCTGGAGAAAGATCGCCAAGTCCTGTGTGCCGGCCATATAGTCGCATTTCTCCACGTCCACCACGACCTCCCGTTTGCCGGTGCGCAGAGCTTCGCCGCAGGTACTCCCCGCCGATTCGGCGCTCACCCATTCCCAAAACTTCGCGGCTTCGCGATTGAATCCGCGGAAGCTCAGCAGGCGGAGTTCGCCCGCGGCCCCACGCTCCGGATAGAGCATCTGGATGCTCCCGTACAGCGAGTCCATAATTGTGATCGCGGTGTCGAGAATTTTCTCATAGAGGGCTTCAGCGTTTTCTTCGATGAGCAACTGCGCGCTAACGCTCTGCAATAGCCTGGTATCCGCCAAGTCCGCCTCATGCCGGCGCGTGCGATCGTTCTCGTGCAAAAGGGCGTCTCCCAGGATTTGCAGCAATTCGCCGTGCACGTTTATCCGACTCTGGGGCACTGGCTGCTGCTTGCGCGCCACGCTCCAAAGGTCTTCAAAAGCGATCCCAGCCTGACGCGCCAGCATCTGAATCTCCGAGATTTGAGAAAAATCGCGAAGAACGTATCCGGCGACTGCCGCTCCTACGATCTTGCCTTCCAGCACGAGCGAGGTTCCAAAGGCGCCCATACCGTGGAACTCGGAGGTCACCACAACGGAACGATCCTGGCCTTGGGCCAGACACCGGCGAGCGCATTCGGCAAGAATGCCGGGATCGTATCGTTTGCTTTCGAACAACTGGAACAAGGGGGTGGGGTGAATAGGACCCAGCGCCGCGCGCCCGCCGCTGTCATAAAGTTTGACGGTCACGCCGGTGGCGCTAGCATATTTTTCCAATGCTGTTTGCCAAAGGCCCGCGTTAAAAAGTACTTCACTTGAAGGCTTCATTATTGCTATCAGCGCCGGATTGGGTTTGTGGCCGAAGGCGGCGCTCGGGCGAACGGGATACAAGACCAGTGTAGCTGGAAAACGGGCTCTGGGGCGCCGCCGCGCGCAGCTCTCGCGGCAGGACGCGCATGCCCCCGTGGCTGTTAATTTCCACTTCGCGCGTGACCCGCGTCACGGGATTGGCGCGCATTTTGGCGACCGTCAGGCCGAGGCGGAAAGCATCGCCGATTTCGACCCAGTTCATGAGGATAATGTTGTCCACCAGCGAGCTCAGCGCGAAATCGCCCATCATCGAGGCCATCCCAAGCATTTCCGGGTTCTCGTGGTTATATACGGCCGCAATCTGCTGTTCCTTCATCAGGGCGATGACGGCGTGAAAGAAGTCCCGAAAAATCCGTCCGCGCGTGCCGAGAGCCGTGCCATAAGTGGAGAGGCTGTCAATCACGACGCGCCTCGGCTGAAACTCCTGAACCAATTCTTCGATGTGGTGGAAATGGATATCCACCTCGATTTCCTGCGGCGGCTCATATTCCAAGCGAATCAGATCCTGCTCCATATACGGATTCAAATCCAGGCCGATACTGGCGGCATTGCGCAGGATCTGAGGCACCCGCTCGTCGAGGCTGAGCATGAGGCTGCGTTCGCCGCGCCGCGCGCCCTCGACGATATATTGCAGTCCCATCACGCTCTTGCCTACGCCAGAGATTCCAGCTATGACGGTCGTGCTGCCGACGAAGAATCCGCCGTTGGTG
>DASVGP010000097.1:0-6000 GCA_036379475.1 Bryobacteraceae bacterium
GCGTATTTGCGAACATGCGGTTGCGGATGAGCTGCCATTTCTTCTCGCCTTCAGCGCGGAAATAAACCGCGTAGACGAGTTTGTCGTTGTCGGGATCGTCGGCTTGCCATACGATCTGGACTTGCGTGCTTTGTAAGCGCGTAACCGCATCGCTGGCGGAACTTGCGTCGGGAGCATCGCCTGTATCGGTCACCGTGACGCTGTAGGCAGAATTCGAAGAGCTGTCGGCGGTGCCTGTTTTCGTGGCGTTCGTGCCCAGAACCGAGGTCACAGCGATGCTGTGGATCATCGGCGGCGCGTTTTGCGGCAGGTAAGGAATCCCCACGCTATCGACACGCAGGCCGGCCCTGGCGGGAAATTCCGCGCGCCACTGGACGAAGCGTCCCGGCGGGCTTTGGATCAGATCGCCGGCCAGCGGCGACCAGACGCTCCAGGTCGTATCGGGCCGCGCCGAATTTCCCGTTCGCGTGTAAAAGATAATGCCCGAACCTTGCCCGTGCCAATGCACATGGCCCCAGCGCGCGGCCACTGACTTGCAATCATGGACCTGCGATTCGTATTTGCCGGGCACCGAGCCGGCGGGACCGAGCGCAATCAAGCGGGCGGGATTGCTGAGCGCGGCGTAAAGCGTCGACCCGTGCATCAGTAAGCGCGTGGTTTGGCCTGGCCCCGGCTCGGCGAGAAGTGAGACTCCGCCGTCGCCCGCAAGCGAGTAAATGCGACCGTGATCGTCAGTCGAAAAGATCACGCTGCCCTTTTCGAGTAGCATGCCGTAAATGTTGTACTGCTTTGAGGTGTGCAGCGTTTCGACGGTGCGATCAGGTTCGATGCGGTAGATCGCGGAACGCTCGGCGCCGCTGACCTCAGTCACTGTCTCTGTTTGCGAACGGGCTGCCGCCGCCTGCGCGGCTTCGGATTGCGGGGAAGTAGTCGTTGCCGTAGCCGTGTTCTTGCTCGCCGCAGTGACCGTGATCACGGTCGGACTCACGCCGAGCGCGCTGGCCGAGAATGCCGATCCGGCCCGCTGCGACGAACTGCGCGTGGCGACTGCGCCTCCGGTACCGGCGACATAAACGGCTCCGCCGGGCGCGAGGACGATGGCGCGGATTTCCGGCAGATCGGAATCCAGCAGAACCGTAGCCCGGCGCGCCGCGGAGATCCGGTACAAGAGGCCGTTCGGGTCGCTACCGGCGTAGAGCCGGCCATCGGGGGCCAGTTTCAAAGCGGTGACGTTCTCCTGGCCGGTGTCGTAATAGAGGCTGGTGGCGCCGTTTGCAGAGATGCGGTAGACCCGGCCTGGCTGGCCGGTGGCTACAAAGAGACCGCCGTCAGGTGCAGTTTGGAGGGCCCAAATGTATTTGGCCGGGCAATGCCAGATTTCCGTAGCTTCCGCTCCCTTACGGTCGCGGTTGTGAAGTCGGTAGACGCCGCCATTCGGCGAGGTCGCGGCGTAAACGGTACCATCGGGAGTAACGGCTAGGGCGAAAATCTCCGGTTCTGGCGCGGTCCAGAACGTGGAAACTTTGCCGGCCGGAGAGATCCGGAACAGTTTGCCGTCGTGGCCGGTAGCGGCATACACGCTGCCGCCAGGCGCCCGGGCGATGGACCATACCACGGGCTGGCCGAGTTGTGCTTGGAACAGCGGCGCAGGCCCTGGTTCGAGCACGCCATCGGCGGTAAGAGAAAGTGCCGAGAGCCGGCCTTTGAGGAACGCGCTAAGGCCGGAAGTCTGCCACGTGGTGGTGGTCGCCGCGAAGGCGGGAGCCGAGAGCAGGCACACGGCGGCGCCCGCGAGGATGAACCGAAGTCTGGGTATCATTCGGAAACGTTCACTTCGATAGTATGGGAGCCGCTAATCGCGTAAGCACCGGCCGGAAGCGTAAACTCTGCAAGGCTGGAGCCATGGCTAAATGCGAGCGTGGCGCTGGAGGCGGCCGAAGCCGAAGGATCGGCAAGAACAAGCGCGACCGAAGGCGGCGGGTCGGTCAGCTCGCGGCCGGGAATCGCTCCCGAAACGCTAAAGGCCGGCTCGCGGCGCCAGACGCGCACGTAGGCCGCGCCGCTGCCCCGGAAGCGGTTGACCAGCCGGATCAACTGCGCGGGCGAGCGCGCCGAGCCGGGGCTGACGCCCGCAAATTCGGCGAAATTCAGAAGATCAGCATCCGAAGCAGTGATATAGAGCGGTCCGAGCGGAGCACCCACGGGAACATGATACGTGGCTGTGCGTGTGAACGAGACGCCGTTATCGCCTTCGAGCAGCATCGTGATCTGGATCGGTTCGCCGGGCCGCACGTCCCGGCGTGAGGCCCAGACTTGAGCGATGCGCAACTCGCGCTTGGCTTCGATCGGCTCAAAGGTAAAGGAGATGTCCTTCATGCGGAGATGCTGGAATCCGGCGTCCAGGATGAATTGTAGCGGCGCCATGGCGCGCGCGGCTGCTTGCTGGGCAAGGCCGTTAGCACCGGCAAAAATGTCCCGCACGATGAGCGGCGGCAGATTGTCGTCAAAATCGATTCGCTCCCGTAGCCGGAGCGTTTGGGCGCCGACGGTGCGCTCGCTCGCGTCGAGCGCGGCGTAGAGCGCCGATTGCAGCACAAACGGAGTAAGGAAGCGGTCGTCGACCGACTGCATATGATATTCGTGCGAGCCGGTTTGCCGGGAACGAATCGAAATCGTGAGCGGAACCGTATGGCCATGTAATCCGATCTCGCCGGCGATCGCAGTAGAGCGGTCGCTGACAATCGTTCCAGCCCATTTGCCCGGCGCGGCAATTTTGAACGAGGAGCTGAGCAGCGGCAGCAGGGTCACCACATGGGCCCGTGCAAACGGCAGGTCGGTAGAGCCTTGGTTCAAAAACTGATGTCCGAAAGCGTAGATCCGCTTGCCGTCTATATAGGTGACTGTGCCCTCGGCGGCGATCGTCATGTCGCCGCTGAGCAGTTCGACGCTGATCATAGCCCCCGGCACTAAGCTGCCCAATGCGGCGCCCGATGCGCTCGAATCGCGCTGAGATGTTGGACGCGCATCCGACACTCCCTGTTGTGGGGAGAATCCAAGCCCTTGGAGGTGCGAGGCGAAGGCCTGGATGGCGCCGGATGTAAATCCGGAAAAAGCAAGAGGCGTAAGGATTTCGGCAAGATCCGACGATGGTGCAGACAGGAGGGAGGTTGAGGCTACAGAATGGAGGGAGAGCGGGAAATGAGCCGTAGTGTGGAATTTCCAGGGAGAGGATGGGTGAGCCAGTGCCGGCGGCGTAAAATGCGCCCCGGAGATCATGGCTTGGATGGGCCGAATGCCGGCGATCGGCTCTTTCGAGAATGGAAACCCGAGCGCTACTGCGCCGAGGAGTTTACCGTCAATATAAACCGGGCTGCCGCTCATGCCCTGGAGCACGCCGGTTTCGGCCAGCGGACCGCCGCTGAGGCGGGCGAGAATGATCGTCTGCTTTGGCGCGACATTTTTAAGGACACCGAGGATTTGGACCTGGAATTGTTCGATACGGCTGCCCTGGAAGACGGTACGGCCGACGCCGCGGAGGCCTGGGTGGACTTTTTCGAGGGGGAAGAAATTCTCGCTTGCCGCCGCAGCGCCGACGGCGACGCAGAGAGCGGCCGCGAGTGCGCGGCAGACGCTATGGGCGCGCCGGCCGGAGTGAGGCCATTGGAACATGAGCCTCGCCCGCGACCGGCGCGTCCGGCTCCCGGAATTTGGCGGCGTAAGAGTCAATGTGATTAACTGGGTGATTAATAAGGTTCACCTCCATGGTAAGCGTGCCTGTCGTTAAGCCGCCGGAAAAACCAGCCCCTACGACGAAACTGCCCTGGACTGTGGTGGCATGGTTCGGCGCTCTGCTGATTCTGTGCTATGCGCCGATTCTGTACCGGCTGGTTGCGGAGTGGACTAACAACCAGGACATGGGTTACGGATTTTTCGTGCCCATCGTCGCTGCCTACATTGCTTGGCAGCGGCGTCATTTGTTGCTAGCCAGCCCAAGGCAGCCGAACGGCTGGGGGCTGGTGGTCGTGATCTACGCGGCCTGCGAGGCGCTGGCGGCAACTATCGGCGCCGAATTGTTCACGCAGCGTCTGGCGTTCGTCATCGCTCTGTTTGGGGTGGTTTTGTATTTGGGCGGCACGCGATGGGTAAAGATTCTGCTGTTTCCGCTTTTGCTGCTGCTGTTCATGATTCCGATTCCGGAGATCATTTATGCAACGCTCACGCTCAAGCTGCAGATGATTGCGAGTTCGCTCGGCGAAATGCTGATTACGGCCGTGGGAATCCCGGTGTTTCGCACGGGAAATGTGCTGCACCTTCCCAGTCAAAACCTGGACGTTGCTGAGGCTTGCAGCGGGATACGCTCGCTGCTGGCGCTCGGATTTTTGTCGCTGGTTTACGCCTATTTCGCGGATAAGCGCGTCTGGATGCGATGGGCGCTGCTGATCGCCACTATTCCGATTGCAATTGTAGCCAACGGCATCCGCGTTGCGTTTAGCGGTGTGCTCTCGCAAGTCAACACCAAATACGCGCAGGGCGGGTACCATGAATTAGAGGGCTACATCGTATTTATTGTGGCCCTGATCGCGCTATTGATCACGCATCGCGTGCTGCGCGCGATTGCGGCCAAGGGCGGCGGCGCCCAGACGAAGATGGAAAACGCATGAAAGCGATTTTCGGTTCACGAAGCGGGCGCATTCTGACAATCGTCCTGCTGTTGCAGGCGGCCATTTTCTACGGACTCGCCTTCGCGCGGCCGGAAATACTTCCGGCCCATCGGCCGCTGGCATTGTTTACCGTCCCCGGTAATACATGGATCATGCGAGAGAGCATGCCGATCGATCCAGGTACCATGGCAGTACTGAAGGCCGACGATGTCCTCTCGCGCCTGTATCAGAACCGGAACACGGGCGAGTTCGCGACGCTGTTTGTGGCCTATTTCGAGACCCAGCGTACAGGGAAAGCGCCGCATTCGCCGAAAAATTGTCTGCCGGGCGCCGGGTGGGTGGCTATGAAATCGGGAACCATCGCCATTCCAGTTTCCGGCAAGTTAAGTCCTATTCGCGTGAACCAGTACGTGGTCGAGCGTGGGGAAAACAAGAGCGTGGTTCTGTATTGGTATCAGTCGGGACGCCAGGTGATCGCCAGCGAGTATGCGGCCAAAATTTACACCGTTCTCGATTCGGTCCGGTACAATCGCACCGACACGGCTCTGGTGCGCGTGGTCGTGGGCGTGAACAACGGCGATCTCCAAGCGGCCAGCGAGACGGCAGTATCGTTTGTAAAAACGTTTTTCGAACCTCTGCTGAACTATTTGCCGGCATAGGACCGAAGCGCTTCCCATTTTGTATGACGGAACTTCAATGCAGCAACCGTGCCTGCGGGCACCAACTCGAATTGCATGAACGCACTCTCGCGTGCCCGCGCTGCGGCGAATTGCTCGAAATCGGCGTAGTCAGCGTGAACGGCACGCCACGCGCGATCAAACAAAGGTGGCTCGAACGGCGGATGTCGAACGATCCACGCGACCGAAGCGGCGTCTGGCGCTTTCGCGAATTTCTTCCCGGCCCCTACGCGCCCGACGAGACCGTGACTCTCGCCGAGGGCAATGTGCCGCTGGTGGCCGGAAACAGGACAGCCGCCTGGGCGGGTGTGCGCCATCTCCGGTTCAAGCATCTCGGCTGGAATCCGACCGCCTGCTTTAAAGATCTGGGCATGACCGTCGGCATCACCGAAGCGAAATATGCCGGAGCGGAGGCGGTCGCCTGCGCCTCCACCGGGAACACGGCGGCTTCGCTGGCTGCCTACGCCGCGCGTGCGGGCCTGGTCTGCCGCGTCTATTTGCCGGCCGGCCAAGTCTCGCGCAACAAGCTGGCTCAAGCGCTGGATTTCGGCGCCGAGGTGGTGCAAATCGAAGGCAGCTTCGACGATGCGCTCGAAACTCTGCTCGCAAGCCAGGACCCGGATCTTTACTTCTTGAACTCAATCAATCCGTTTCGCATTGAA
>DASVGP010000098.1:0-46857 GCA_036379475.1 Bryobacteraceae bacterium
AGAGGACCTGAGGTTCTCGCTCTGCCAAACGCCTAAGATGCCCGTGGTCGGGCCGGGCACGCAGCCCGTGGCTCGCCGAAGGAGTTAGTTAGGCACGGCTTGTATCAGTGTCAGTTGCGCCAACTGCCCGGACTCGATCACGCTGATGTGCCGGCGGCCGAAAGGCACCAGTCCTGGCACGATACATGCTCTTACTATGACGGCCCATACATTCTCTTAGAAAGACGAATCAACCATATGTCAGGACAAATTGCAAAATCTGTTTCGCCGCTCGTTCCTTCGAAACGAACGCGGCGCAATCTACAATCACAGAACAGCACCACGCGACAGCTTGCCATCTTCGCTGGAGCGATCGTGCTGATAGTGCTTGCTGCGTTCACATGGCTCTACTGCTATGCGATCTCCGCCGTTAATTCTGCCGTTTCGACGTTCAAACCCTGAACTGACCAGCAAAGATGGCGCTTGCGGTGTGCGGAGTCGACCTTACGAGACAGGCCAAGAACCGATGTTCACTTTCGTGTTCAATTAGCGCCGAAAAGGAGGCCGCCTGTCGCTGCAGTTCAATCTCAGGCCAGGATTCCATGGCGTACTTCCCGGCTCGACGCTCCCGAAAGGCATGTTCAATACGGATTTCAAGACCCGGGCTTTGGAGCACAGTATGCAAATCCATCGTGGAGGATCTGGCGGCGGGCGGAACTGTGACGGGCACGTCGAATTGCACTATTTGGCTTTGAACCGTAAATGGAATGTGTTTCTGTCCCACGATCACTGTGCGGATGGGATGATCGGGCGTTGCCGGACGGAACTCGTTACGCGCGGCGTGGTTTGTGCCAGCGTCCTTCCGTTGCAACGTGCTCCCCATATAACCAAAGAAACCACGCCTAACATTGCATACTTTGTGACGTAATACCTATAAGCCATTGTTCCTAAAGCTGGTTAATCCCGAGTACATTTCCGAATGCGAACCGACCCTTATGGCTTGGGGGTCAAAAAGACCTCCTGAACCGACTTGGCGGGATCGCTCGAACCTGCTACGACGAAACGGGCATAGACAGCCTTCGGTGGTGCCGTGAATCTCTCGCCGGCAGGCGCGGTTTTGCCCGGACGAAGCACAACCAGCGGCCTATCGATCGCCTTCCAGTGCGTCACCATCCACTGCAACATCACCTTAGTCCTGCTAGATGGTTTCGCTTCGTATCCGGCGACGTAAGTTTTTCCTCCTTCAACAGGAATAGTGTCGGATATCCAGTGGTCCCTTACCCTGTCACGCGTGTCCGGCAGCCAATGATCTTGGGGCCCATCAAAATGCCAACTATCCGGTGTACTCTTGCCGCGCCATCGAATTCCGAACCTTGGGTTCCGAACGAGGTTTTCCGCCGGATCCGTGGGCTGGAGCTGCCGGTTCACATGAAGGGTCCGGCCGGGATGCAATACGAGGCGACCGGTGACGAGAGGGCGCGCTCCGGTGCGTTCGACAATTGCCTGGTAAGAGCCCGCCGGCAGATTATGGAAAACAAATGAGGCACGATACTCCTTTGGCGTTTCGATTAACGGTTCACTCAACGTGCTGTAATTGGTTCCGGCCAGCATAAGCTTTGCCGGAACGAACTCCATGCCGGCTACCGGTGGAGCGGACACTCTGGCAATGAGGGAAGCAGTTCCTGTCCCTTTTGACCGCGCCGTGAGTACCAGCAGCGTGTGGACGACATCGGCCGTAACCTTGGCCGTCTCGACCGCAACTTCCGTTTCAATCGGTTCGACCGCGGCCTTGTTATTTGCCTGCACCAGCGGCAACATGCGTTTTGCATGCTGCTTACTGAATTCGATAAGACCGTTCATGCGGCCGGCCAAGCCCTCAGCAGCCGTTTCATCTGTTTGTCCGAGCAACTTAGGTTGGTAGCCTACCAAGTCGAGGCGTGAAGCATCGACCCAGGTTTCCATTCGAACGTGCATCTCTCCGTGAACTCCCAGGGTGTGTGCGGGCGAGCCTGAGTCCGTCACTAAGTGAAGAAGAGTTCCCACCCATCGCGCGGCGTTTGCAGGAGATTCGGTTCGTAGGGCCTGGAGGGCACGAAAGAAAAAAGGACGGTAGAGTGCCAAAACTGAGGGGAACCCGTGATCGAGCGGCCAAGGCGTTCCCGGGAAACGCAGATAATCGTTAGCATAAAACTGCGTCTGAACCCCTCCAAAGCTTTCGTCGCGGATCGACCAATTATCAGAGACGGACACAAAGCAATCCATCCAGTCAGGCATCTGAACGTAATAGCGCAGGTTCCACGCTTCTTTACCGAGCCTCTGCGGAAGGTAGTCCTTCGAGGGAACTACAACTAAGGCCGCGTCAACCATTTCGGAATGCTGCTTCGCCCCCCATGCGCCCAGCCAAGAAGCCGAAGCGGCAGATAGGGTGACTAGCCAGAGCCCTGTCCGAATCAGGTGATTAGCGTGAGAATAACGAACCGTTGTCCCAGCCTGAGCAGCACGAAACTCGCGGAACATCAGAAGATCAACCGGAGTGATAAGGTGACTTGTCTGGGTTCATAGAAGTCCATGTCAAGAGTACCTGTTGCGCCGATAGAATTGCGGCAATTAGGCCAAGGCCCACAAGACTGGCAAAGATCTTCCATGTTCGCTGCCTCATCATAAACAATTCCTCCAAAGCTCCTCGTTCCGCGTAGCTCCCAAGGGCCGCGGAACGGCTCAATCCGATTAACACCTGCTGTCTTGTAGGTGCCAATGCTGACAGACACAACACATAGCTTTCGCCAGAGCTACTGGTCTGCTTAATTTCTAAACGTCGATTTCATTGTTGCCGGATTCGTGAGAGTGGAATCACGACGGTTATCAACACCGCCTACCGCAAGAATCTTCCAATCGCACTTGTACGATTAGCTGTGATCAGTGTATTCCTGGAGTATATTTCTGTCAAGGCTTTATGTGAAGATGTTCTCGATCTCGACCGCTAACCGTACCGCTAAAGCGGAGTTGACGCCTTTCCGATAAACACTTACGCTGGTGGTTTTAGCATTACGAGCCTCGCCCGGCGGGAGTGGCCGGTAAGGTACTTTTGCGAGGCTCGGCAGGACGAGAGGCATGAATTTGCCTGTCTGGATGAAGGACATGCAACTGACCCCGACGTCTCATTGGATGACCAATGAGAGGGGCTGGTGCGATTTTAGAAGTGGGTATGTGGCTGCCCCTGGGAAAATGGAAGCGCTGGTAATCCCGAAGCTATGATGTGGCTCAGAAGCGGTAATCTACACCTGTCGAACGGAGATGATCTTGCGATCCTTGCACCGAATTTCTGCGGTTTCTCTCCCCTGTTTGTTTTTGGCGGCTGTCGGGTCGCTTACGCTGCCGGCTCGATCTCCAGAAGCCACCACCATCGTGCTGGATGGGCATTCGAAGGGGCGCATTTTCCACGGCCTTGGCGCGGTCAGCGCCGGGGCCTCCTCACGGCTGCTGATCGACTATCCGGAGCCGTACCGCAGCCAGATCCTCGATTATCTGTTCAAGCCGGATTACGGCGCCTCGCTCCAGCATCTGAAAGTGGAGGTCGGCGCCGATGTCAACTCCACCGACGGCTCCGAACCCAGCCACGAGCGCATGCGCACCGATCGCAACTACAACCGCGGCTACGAATGGTGGCTGATGGAACAGGCGCACCAGAGGAATCCCAAGATCATTCTGGACATTCTGCCCTGGGGCGCGCCCGGATGGATCGGCGACGGCGAGTTCTATTCGCCCGATATGGCGAAGTACATCGCGGATTTCATTGAGGGGGCAAAGAGGTATCATCACCTCGATATCCAGTACGCGGGCATCTGGAACGAGAAGCGATTCACTCCGGCGGCAGCGAACTACGTGAAGGAACTGCGAAAGGCGCTCGATGCGCGCGGGCTAAAGACTAAAATCGTCTGCTGCGACGAATATCCGGGCGAGCATCAGTGGCGCATCGCCGAGGAGATTCGCAGAGATCCGGCGCTGAGGTCAGACATCGCCGTACTGTCGGTGCATTATCCGCGGACCGAGGACGGCGCTCTGACGACGACGCATACCGCGAAAGCATTCGGCAAACCGCTCTGGTCGAGCGAGGACCAGCCGAATCCCGGCGGCGGACCGATTCGCACGCGCGATTGGGCCAACGGCGGGCGTATCCTGGCCCAGGAATACAACACCAATTACATCGACGGCCGCTTGACCGCGACGGAAATCTGGAGCCCGGTTACTTCTTACTACGACATACTGGCTGCGCCGCATTCCGGACTTATGATTGCGAACACGCCTTGGTCAGGGTATTACAACGTGCAGAGCACGATCTGGGTCACGGCACACACGACGCAATTCGCCGAGCCCGGCTGGCACTATCTCAATTCCGCCTGTGGCTATCTTCCCGGAGGCGGTAGTTACGTGACGCTGAAATCGCCGGATGACCGCGATTGGAGCGTGATTCTCGAGACGATCTCGGACAAGCATCGACAAACGGTCACGTTCAAGATTTCCGGAGGCTTATCGGATGGCACAGTTCACATTTGGGAGACCAACGCCAGCAAAATTTTCGAGCATGTCGGCGATGTTCACCCCACGGGAGGCATTTTCACCTACCGTTTCGATCCTGGCTCGCTCTATTCGCTGACCACTACGACGGGGCAGCACAAAGGCGCTGCGCAGCCGCCGAAAAACACGCCTTTCCCGCTGCCTTATAGCGATAACTTCGAAGCTACTGATTTGAATCGCGCGCCGAAATATCTCGCCGACCAGGACGGCGCGTTCGAGGTTCATCCGTGCCGCAAGCGGGCTGGAAAATGCCTGGAGCAGGTGATCACGCAAAAGCCGATCCCGTGGTTCCCGCTGCCGAATCCGTTCACGCTGGCGGGCGATGAGAATTGGACGGATTATACCGTCAGCTCCGATGTGCTGCTGGACCAGGCGGACGAAGCCGCGGTGATCGGCCGCATCGATTCGGCCAATGTTTTCGCAGACGCCAAAGCGCTCTGGCCAAGCGGCTACGTTTTAAGACTTAGAAAGAACGGAAAATGGACGCTCTACTCGGCGCAATATAAGCGCGCGCTGACGACGCTCGCGTCCGGAACCGTGCCCTTCGATGCAACTCAGTGGCACAACCTGGCGCTTCGTTTTCACGGCACTCAGATCGAGGCCATGCTCGATGGCAAACAGCTTGCGAAAGTCAGCGATAAGACGCACACGCACGGCATGTTTGCGATTGGAACCGATTGGACCAAGGCAGAGTTCGATAATCTCTCGGTGCGGCTGTGAAGATTACTCGCATTTCGACTCAAGTTGTGAACGCGCGCAAGCGCAATTGGATTTTCGTCAAGGTCGAAACCGACCAGCCGGGCTTGTACGGTTGGGGCGAAGCGACGCTGGAATGGAAAACCAAAGGCGTAGTGGGCGCGGTCGAGGATCTTTCCGCGCTGTTGATCGGCCAGGACCCCCGGCGTACCGAGCACCTTTGGCAGACCATGCATCGCCAATATTTCTGGCGCGGCGGCATTACCAATTTTTCCGCGCTTAGCGGCATTGACCAGGCACTCTGGGATATCAAGGGGAAGGAAGCGGGCAAACCGGTTTGCGAACTGCTCGGGGGCCCAGTGCGCGACACGTTGCGTTTCTACGATCACCTCGGCGGCGGCTCTTTCGAAGGCATGTACCAGAGCGTCGAGCCGGAACAATTCGCCGAGCGAATGAAAGAGAGTATCGAGCACGGGTTCACCGCCGTGAAGAGCCTGCCGGTTCCGGTTTCGGAACCTCTCGAGACGCCCTCGGTGCTGAAACGCGCGGCGCGGTGTGTGGAGGCGATGCGCTTGGCGGCGGGTGACAACATCGACATTCTGATTGACCTGCACGCAAGGACAACACCGGCAGCGGCGATCCAGTTCGGACGCATGCTCGCCGACTACAACCTGTATTGGTACGAAGAGCCTTGCTGGCCGGAAAGCATCGACGGCTTGCTGGAGGTCGGGCGCGCCGTACCCATCCCGATCGCGACCGGCGAAAGGCTGACCGGCCGCTGGGAGTTCCGCGAACTATTTGAGAAGCGCGCCTGCGCCGTCGTGCAGCCCGATGTTTCTCACTGTGGAGGCATTAGCGAAGCGCGGCGCATCGCCTCCATGGCCGAGACTTATCTGATCTCGGTCGCCTGCCACAATCCGCAGGGACCGGTGAGCACCGCCGCTTCGACGCATCTCGGCTTCGCCATTCCGAATTACCTGATTCAGGAAGTGGTGCGGAACGATGTCCCGTGGCGCAACGATGTTGTTGAAGAACCGATTCCGCTGGAAGCGGGGCAATGCCGCGCTCCGACCCGGCCCGGCCTGGGCATCGAAATCAACGAGCGTGAAGCCGCGCGCCATCCGTTTCAACCGGTGCTGCCTGTCGCCTCGTTTCACCGCGACGGCTCTGTAGCGGATTGGTGACTTGTTTTGGCATGTACGTTGACGAATGATTACTTTTTCATCACCTGAAGCTCCCCCGGACCAAACCGGCCCCGTGAAGGCTTGGCGCGCGCCGGTTCTCGTGCCCGCCTACGAACCGTTACCTCCCGATAAAAACCCGATGTTCTTGGAGAACCGGGTCTATCAAGGCAGCAGCGGCCGCATTTATCCGATGCCCTTTACCGACCGCATCGCCACCGAGCTGGCGGACCGCGCATGGCAAGCCATTCACTTAGAGAACGAGTTCCTGCGCGTGATGATTGTGCCCGAAATCGGAGGCCGCATTCACGTCGCCCTGGACAAAACCAACGGCTACGATTTCTTTTATCGCCAGAACGTGATCAAGCCGGCATTGGTCGGTCTTGCCGGTCCCTGGATTTCTGGCGGCGTCGAATTCAATTGGCCGCAGCATCACCGCCCGGCAACCTTTCTCCCGGTCGAAACGCATATCGAAGAGCATGAAGACGGCTCGCGAACCGTATGGTGCAGCGATCACGATCCAATGAACCGGATGAAGGGCATGCACGGCGTCTGTCTGCATCCAGGCAGGTCGTACATCGAGCTAAAGGTGCGGCTGTATAACCGCACGGAGTTTGTGCAGACGTTTCTTTGGTGGGCCAATGTCGCAGCTCGCGCGCATGAGCACTATCAACTATTCTTTCCACCCGACGTCGAATACGTTGCCGACCACGCCAAGCGAGCCATCAGCCGCTTTCCGCTCTGCGAAGGAACTTACTATGGCGTGGACTATGCAGCGCGGGCGCGCGACGGCGTACCGGCTGAAGAGATGCCGCGCTGCTTTGTGCCTCCAGGCTCTTATCCGCCAAACGATCTACGATGGTATGCCAACATTCCGGTGCCCACAAGCTATATGGCCCTCGGATCGAAAGAAAACTTCTTCGGCGGCTACGATCACGCCGAGGAAGCGGGATTTGTGCATGTGGCGAATCGCCATCTCTCGCCCGGCAAGAAGTTATGGACCTGGGGCAACCATGAGTTCGGTTATGCGTGGGACCGCAATTTGACCGATGCAGACGGCCCTTACGTCGAATTGATGGCCGGCGTCTACACAGATAATCAGCCGGATTTTTCGTTCCTCGCTCCAGGTGAAACCAAGGCATTCAGCCAGTTCTGGTATCCGATTCAGAAGATCGGCCCGGTGCAAAAGGCCAATCTCGAAGCGGCGTTGAGCATTCGGGCGAGCGAGACGGGAGCGCGCATTGGCATCTGCGCGACCCGCGCTTTTCCAAATGCCCGGATTGTGGTGAAGGATTCGAAGGGAGTTGCGGCCGATTGGAGGCGCGATCTTACTCCCGGCGCAGCATTCCTCGAGGAAGTAACCGTCGCTGGCCTCACAAGTGTCACGGTGTGTTCCGCGAACGGACAAAAACTCATCTCCTACTCTCCCTTGGCCGGCCCGAACGAGGCGCAACCTCCCGTACCGGCTGCCGAACCGCTGTCTCCCGAAGAGATTGCCAGTACCGACGAACTCTATCTCACCGCGCTCCATCTCGAGCAATACCGGCATGCCACGCGCCGGCCCGAGGCGTACTGGCGCGAGGCGCTACGCAGAGATCCCGGAGATGTCCGCAGTAATAGTGCCATAGGTATATGGTATTTGCGTCGCGGCGAATTTACAAAAGCCGAACAGCACCTGCGCGCTGCCATCTCCAGACTTACTCAACGCCATCCTAATCCCTACAATGGTGAGCCATATTTCTATTTGGGAGTAACGCATCGATATCTCGGCCGTGATGAAGAAGCTTATGCGGCGTTTTATAGGGCCGCGTGGAATTATGCCTGGCGCGCGCCGGCTTACTACGCACTCGCGGAACTGGACAGCAAACGTGGTGATTGGGAGTCCGCGCGCGAGCATTTACGCGTATCCTTGCGCACAAATGCAGACAATAACGGTGCGCGCAATCTGCTCGTAATCGCTTTGCGCCAGCTCGGCCTCCATGCAGCCGCCGCGCGCGTGCTGCGGGAAACAGTGCTGGCCGACCCGTTGGACCAGTGGGCGCGCTGGCTGGAGAGCGGCGCGGAGCCGGCGAACAACCAGATGCGCCTTGACCTGGCATTCGACTATGCAAGAGCCGGGCTCTGCCAGGATGCCATCGACGTACTCAGCGGCGGTGATTTTGAGGTTCGCGACGGGTCCGCGCCGATGCTGTTGTATGCCCTCGCCCATTTCGACAACGCGAAGGCGGCGGCTTGGCGAGAAAAGGCGGCTGGCACGCCGCCCGATTACTGCTTTCCCTCGCGTTTGGAAGAAATGCAGATTCTCGAAGCAGCATCGCGCGCCAATCCGAAAGACGCGCGCGCGCTTTACTATCTCGGGAACTTACTCTACGACCGGCGGCAGCACGAAGAAGCGCTGGCGCTTTGGAAGCGCTCCTCCGAGCTCGACTCCTCTTTTCCCACGGTTTGGAGGAACTTGGGAATCGCCTATTTTAATGTCGCGAAAGATCCCGATAAGGCGCTGTTCGCCTTCGACCGAGCTCTCGCGGCCGGTCCACAAGACGCACGCATCCTCTATGAGCGCGATCAGCTTTGGAAGCGAACCGGCAAGCCGCCGCGCGAACGCCTGCGGGAACTCGAACGATTCCAGTCCTTGATTGGAATTCGCGACGATCTATCGGCGGAGATCGCGACGCTCCATAATGACACTAGTCAGCCCGAAAGGGCGCTCGCTGTACTTACTTCCCGTAAGTTTCAACCCTGGGAGGGCGGCGAAGGCATTGCTCTCGGGCAATACGTGCGGACGCAAGTAATGCTGGGGCGGCGCGCACTTGCCGGCGCTCGCTTCAACATCGCGAGACATCACTTGGAATGGGCCCTGACCAGCCCGGAAAATCTGGGCGAAGCGCAGCATCTGCTATCCAATCGAAGCAACGTTTACTATTGGCTGGGTGTGGCTTGCGAGGCGGCCGGCGACCACACTTCCGCCCGGCACTGGTGGCAGCGCGCGGCCGTGAGCAAAGGCGATTTCCAGCAGATGAGCGTGAGATCGTTCTCCGAAATGTCTTATTACAGCGGCAGGGCGTTAAAGCGGTTGGGAGCGTCCGAACAAGCGGAACAGCTTTTCCGGGATCTGCTTCGCTACGCGCAGCAACTGGCGCGACAAGAGGCGACAGTAGACTATTTCGCTACCTCGCTTCCGCATCTGCTGCTCTTCGACGAGGATCTGAACCGAACAAATGCTATCGCGAGCAAATTTCTCGAAGCGCAGGCGAGAATCGGATTGTCGGAGGCTGGAGGCGAACGCCTGTTGGAGGAAGTGCTGGCGGCCGATCCGAATCACCAGATGGCTCTCGACTTTCAGGACGAAATCCGCTGCGAACATATCTTGCAGGGAGCCGGCTAATGGATGCGCAAAATCAGTTCAACGCCCGCTACGTTTGGACGATCTCCACCGTAGCCGCATTGGGCGGACTGCTCTTTGGCTACGACTGGGTAGTTATTGGCGGCGCCAAGCCATTTTATGAAGCCTATTTCGGCCTCACCACGGAGCAGCTTATCGGATGGGCGAATAGTTGCGCACTGCTCGGATGCCTGATCGGTTCGTTGATCTCGGGAGCGATCAGCGACCGCCTGGGCCGCAAGAAACTCTTGCTTCTCGCCGGCTTTCTGTTTGCAATCTCGTCGATCTTCACCGGATGGGCAAACACGTTTTCCGGCTTTGTTACTTGGAGAATCATCGGCGGCGTCGCCATCGGCATCGCTTCCAATGTTTCTCCCACTTACATAGCCGAAGTAAGCCCGGCGCCTTGGCGAGGCCGGCTAGTGGCGCTGAATCAAGTGACTCTCGTAATTGGAATTCTCGTCGCGCAGATCGTGAACTGGCTGATCGCCCAACACGTCCCCAACAATGCGACCGCGGCCATGATCCGGCTCTCCTGGAACGGACAATACGGTTGGCGCTGGATGTTTACAGCGGTCGCGGTTCCGGCTGTCATTTTTTTCGTCAGCGCCTGGTTTGTTCCTGAAAGCCCGCGCTGGCTGGTGAAGAATCGGCGAAAGGCTGCGGCAGAGCGCATCTTGATGCGCATTGGCGGCGCTGGGTATGCCTCGGCTGCTCTGCAGCAGATCGAAGAGACCATCCATCCTGCGCTCGCTGCCAGCGCAGGCGGCTGGAGAGAGCTTTTCGGCCGCGGCATGCGGCGGGTCCTGGTTATCGGCGTCGTGCTTGCCGTGCTCCAGCAATGGAGTGGGATCAACGTCATTTTCAATTACGCCGAAGAAGTTTATCGCAGCGCAGGCTACGGCATTAGCGGCGTTTTATTCAACATTGTCATTACTGGGGCGATCAACGTCATCTGCACTTTGATCGCCTTGGGATTTGTCGATAAAGTAGGGCGGCGGCCTCTGCTGTTGATCGGCTGTGCCGGAGTCGGTGTTTCGCATTTCTTCATTGGTCTTACCTATCACTTCGGATTTTCCGGCTTGCCGCTGCTGATTCTTACTCTATGTGCGATCGGATGTTACGCCATGTCGTTGGCGCCGATTACCTGGATCATTATCTCCGAAATCTTTCCCAATAGGATTCGCGGCATGGCGGTATCGGTTTCCGTATCCGCGTTGTGGATCGCTTCGTTTCTCTTGACCTATACCTTCCCGCTTATCGATCAGGCGATTGGTCCGGCCGGCAGTTTCTGGCTGTATGCCGGCATCTGTTTTTGCGGCCTGTTATTCGCCTGGCGCGAAGTCCCCGAGACAAAGGGCAAGTCGCTGGAGAGCATCGAGGAGCAGCTGGTCCGGCGAACCGCGGCCAAGCCTCGCGCACAAAAGGTTCGTGCAGGATAACGGGAGTTCCGATCGGGAACAGCCGGTTTCCTGGAACTAAATCTCCGAATTCTTCTGCCGGTACGGCTTCTGCAAAAAGGCCGCCGCCACCTTCTGCGCGTTGGCCGTGTTGTCGTGGGTGCGGATCGCCTGCTTGTATTGGTTCACCGCGCGCTGCCGTTGATCGGTCACATCGAAGACCTTTCCCAGATCGATGTAGGACCACACCTCGGTCCATTTCGGCTGCAAGTCGCCGTTGATCGCCCGCCGAAAAGCGTCCGCCGCGGCCTGAAAATTGTTCTGCTTGAAAAACAATTCGCCCACCCGGAAATGCGCCAGAGAACTGTTCCGATTCACTTCCAGCGCGTTCTGGTATGCTTTCAGTGCGTTGGAGAAATCGTTCACCGCGACGAATTGCTCGCCGCGCCGGATCTCCACCTCCACCTCGGTCTGCGGATCCTCTCGCAACAGCACATGGTTCGGATCGATGATTACTTTCTTCGGCAAGCCGAACGTGTTCACGCTAAATTCCGAAGAGGTCCCGGTCACTTCCACGGTCTGGTCCTGCGGATTGCCTTCGGTCTCGATCCGCAACAGCACCGGCATGCGGAAGGTGTCCAGATCCTGGTTGATTTTGCCCACCACGCGAAAGCCCTTCTGTGTCCGGTAGATCGTGTACTGAAGCTTAAAATCGGGCGCCCCGGTCGATTCCAGCCACTGAATAAAGAAGGCCTTCAGTTGCTGGCCGGACGCCTGCTCCATCACCAGCCGGAAATCCTGCGTGTCCGCCGATTGCCAGCTATATTTGTTGAGAAACTCCTTCAGGCCCTGGTCGAACGCTTTCTCGCCGATCACACTCTTCAGCATGTTGAGCACCGCCGCTCCTTTAGCCGCCGTCAGCGCCCAGTACTCGGGCGAATAATCCTGCAGCCGCGAAGCTTGAATCATCGGCGGATTTTTCACCGTTAGCGCTTCGATATAGGTCTCCTTGACGGAGTTTTCCATCGCGCTTTTGCCCGAAGCGAATTTGGTGTAAATCAACTCGGAATAGCGCGCCGGGCCGTTCATCAGCCAGAGATGATCGCGATTGGTCGGCGAAACCAGGACGCCCCACCACTGCCGCGAAACCTGATCCGCCAGCACAGGCTCTTTCACCGGGTTCGTGATCTCGCCGGGAGCCAGGAAAATGATCCCGGGCGCTGCATATCCGTTCACTGCTCCGTCGTCGGTCTCAACCAGCGTCATATGCGCTTGCGGCGCCAAGCCATATTGGGACGTGAAAAACGTCATCATCTTGCCCGTCGCCTCGCCGTAGCTCTGTGCCTCCGCGGCTTGTGCTCCGCGGAAATAAATCTGCGCAGCAATCCCTTCCGAGCTCACCTGTACCGGATCGCCTTGTACGATCGCGATGCTGCCCGGAAAGCTCGGATGATCGTAATGAAACGAGTAAGTCGTGCCTCCGCTGTTGGCCGGCGCCGTCTTCTCATCGCCGCTGGCCACCACCGAATAGCCCGCCGGTACAGTTATTTGCAGGTCCGCCAGAAAGCGGTTCGTTGTGTAGCCACTCACCGGAAACCAGCGCGCCGGGTAGAGCAGATATCCATAGCCGGGATGCAGAGCGGCGAAGCGGATTCCGTTCACCGGCGAATCCTGATCTCCGGTCAGCTTGCCCTGGTAAGTGACCGTAACCTGCGAGGGCTGATTTTTCACCAGCGGCTGCGGGAAGGAAACCGTGATGGTGAAGCTCTTCGCGTTGCGTGAATTTCCTAGCGGCTGCCCGCTTCCGTCGGTCACCTTGGTTACCGCGAGTGCGTTGTTCAATTCGAAAGTGGCTTGCGAGATCGTATCGTTTGGTGTGAAATCGATCTGCGCGGTCGCGGAGATCTGCTGCGTGCGCGGATTGATATTCGCGGAAATGGCGTATTTTTGAACTTCAAGATTCGGCGCCGGGTGCTGCGCCATGAGCGCCGCCGCGGAAACCGCGAAGAGAATCATCCACCTGCTAGTGCCGCGCATATGTTCCCATTTTCTCCTGGATCGAACGACGCCCCACCGCCGCCATCGTCAGCTCCGCCGCCCGCCGCAGCGGATCGCCTGCGCACGTGAGCGATTCGCGCACGCGCGCCAGATCGGCCTTCATCCGCGCGGCGCGCTCCGGATTTGTCAAAAGCTGTTCCGCCGCCGCCGCCAGACTCGTCGCCGTCATTTCGTCTTGCATCAGTTCGGGAACAATCTCGCTTCCCGCCGCCAAATTCACCATGGATAGAAAAGGAACCTTGACCAGTCGCCGTCCGAGGCGCCAACTTAACGGATTCACGCGGTAGAACGTGACCATCGGAGTCCCCAGCACCGCAGCCTCAATCGTCACCGTGCCGCTGGCCGCCAGCGCCACATCCGCGTGGGCGATCGCGTCCCAGGTCTCATTTTCAATTACTTGGATGGATAGCGCCGAAATCCGTTCCCGAAAGTTCGCCAATGCCGCCTTGGTTCCGAAACCTTCCGGGGTAGCAAGCACCGCTGCAAACTCCAATTTCCTCCGCAGCGCCGCCACGGCTTCCAGCAGATACGGCAGGTGCCGCCGCGCTTCGCCCATCCGGCTGCCCGGTAGCAGCACGATGGCCGGTTGCGCCTCCCCCAGGCCGTGCTTGCGAAAAAACTCCGCCCGCGAGCAGCTCGGGCGCGCCATTGCCGCCAGTGGATGTCCTATATAGGTTGCGTCCACGGCCCGCTTGCGGAACCACTCTTCTTCAAAGGGAAACAAACAAAACAGCTTTTTCGTGCTTTGCCGTATCGCCCGCACCCGCCCTTCGCGCCATGCCCAGGCCTGCGGCGCCACCAAATAAAACACCGGGATGTTCATTCGATGCAGATGGCGCGCCAGGCGCAGGTGAAAATCCGGATTGTCCACCAGAAGCGCCGCGTCCGGCCGCCGCTCCCGAGCCAGGCGCACCAGCTTCCGGTATTCGCCGTAGATCCGTGGCAGGTGTCCGACCACTTCCGCCAGCCCCACCACCGAGAGGTTCGCCGCGTCCACCACGGCCTCGACTCCGGCCCCGCGGAGCTTCGGCCCCGCACAGCCATAAAACCGGGAATCGGGCGCCAGCTCCCGCAGGTGGGAAACCACACCCGCCGCATACAGATCGCCTGACGCCTCACCGGCGGAAACCAAAAACTCCACTTCGTTGCAATCCTGACCCGAGCCGGGGCAGTGAGCAGCCGGGCAGCCATAAGTGTAGCCTATCCGGCGGCCTTCTAATCCATCGGCATCAGGAACCCGCTCTGCTAGAATCGAGGTCGATTCCAGATGTCCATCCAACGAGAGCCGAATTCTTCGAGTCCGGTTCAGTCCAGTCTTCAGACCAGCCTGGCCCGGCTGAGCGTCAATCAGTTTGCCGAGCGTTTTCGCAACGAAGTCATTCCGCTCAGCAACACCTTCGGTTATTTCTGCGCTTCGGTGCCTATGACCGAAGAAGTCGTTAAGGAATACCTCGAAGAACCGGTTGCGGCCCTTCCGGTTTCGGTTGCCGCCATGCTGCCGCACATATCGATTCTGCTGGTGCCCTATCTGGAACGCGCCGCCGACCGTCCAGCTGCCCGCCGCAGCGCGAAAACACGCGCCATGCTCGAGCGCGTCGGGGATTTTGTCGTCGCCGAGCGCCCCGCCAACGGCAAGCAGTCATGGGCCGCGCAAGTCAGCTTCGAAAACGAGACCGTCCTGGTTTTTGCTCTCAAAGAACAGGACGTGGCGGAATATCATTACCGCCTGTACCGCCGGCTCGCCGCTCTCATCGCCGAGAAATGGAGCGCGCAGGCTGCCACTGCTTACAAGACGATGATGCGCGAAGAACTCGCCGCCGCCGTCCATGGCGAAGTGGACGACGAAAGCTGGCAGGCCAAACAAACGCTGCTGCGCCGCCAGGCGAATCTCAAGCGCGAAAGCCCACTCTTCGAGACCTACGTGCGCCAGTCCTTTATCGATACGCTGACGCTCTACCTCCACGGTATCTGCTGCGACATCGATATTGAGACCGGCCCGCGCCAGCTCCCCAGCCGCTATTTGCGCAAGCGGCTCAGTTTACTGAAATCCATTTATCCGCCGCCCTCCGGCTATGCCGTGTTCCCGGAAGACAACGATGCCCAGGCAAAACCGGAGGGCGGGATTTAGCCGCGCGGGGCTTTAGCCCCGCTCTTCAGTTCTTACTCACTTCGACATTGATCGTTTTCGGTTTGGCCACTTCCTTCTTCGGAAGCGTCACCGTCAGCACGCCGTTCGTGTATTCGGCTTTCACTTTTTCGCCGTCCACGGTCTCCGGCACGCTGAAGGCCCGGACAAAACTTCCATAGGGCCGCTCCAGGCGGTGAAAGCCCTTTTGTCCGTTCTTCTGCTCCTCAAATTTCCGCTCGCCTCTCAGTGTCAGCGTTCCGTTCTCCAACTGAATGCCGATCTGCTTCGGGTTCACGTCGGGAACGTCCGCCTTTAGCACGAGCTCGTTCTCGGTCTCGTAGATATCCACCGCCGGGCTCCAAGGCCGCGAAGCGGGCTCGCTAAACAGCCGCGAAAGGAAATTCTCCAGGTCATGGTTAAACGGGTTGTACGTAACTGCTGGCATTTCTATTGCCTCCTGACAATTCAAGCATACAATATGAGTTTTATTATGTCAAGTAATCTGCCTACCATTTAAGCATCACTGCGGCCGTTCTGTCATCAAGCTGCTGCCCGGGAACGGAATTGGCTTCGGTCGGCAAAAACCAGGTAAGCTCAGGAACATGCTCGCAGCGATCGGCATTTTGTGGCAGGCAAGCCGCTATGGCGTCCGACAGATTCGGCGCAATCCGGGTTTTGCAGCGGTCACGGTCGTCATTCTGGGGGTAGGGATTGGCGCCTGTACAGCGATTTTTAGCTTGGCCGAGGCCGCCCTCTTCCCGAACTTTTACGCAAACCAGCCACAACGGCTTGTCGGCCTTTATACGAGCGGCCCTTCCGGGACGGGTTTCAGTTCAACTTCTTATCCCGATTACCTCTATTACCGCGATCAGGCCCACGCCTTCTCCGGCGTGATGGCATACGCCCACATCCGGCTTCGTTGGACTCGCGGAGATCGGACCACATTCCCCTGGGCGGCGGTTGTCACCGGCAATTACTTTCGGGTGCTGGGCGTACGGCCGCTAACGGGACGCGGTTTCTCGCCGGATCGTAATGCGGCTGTAGCCGTTGTGAGCTATCGGTTCTGGGAGCGGCAGTTGGGGTCCGACCAAAATGTTCTCGTTATGCCGAGTCTGGTGTTATCCCGAGCTGGGGTGTATGGCGACTGTTTTAGCGGCGTTGGGCGAATCCGGGAACTTTGAGCGACTCGGCATAATTTGGCATGCGAGCCGAGAAGTGCTTTCCGAAATGGCGCACCAGTGGCGAGCACGGTCAAGCCGCCTGGGCGATCAGCGCTGGCTTCGAAAGGGCTTGACCGCAGCAAGTCGAGACGCAACCACATCAAGCAAAACCGTGAATGCGGCTGCTTCGAAAACAAACGCTATGCCAACCCAAGCTGCACGCAGATTCGAGATTTGTCGTAAGAGAAGGATCGAAGCGAGGACATGGATCGCGAAAAGGATCAAAAGAACGATCCAGAACAGCGAGTGCTTCCAAGACTTCCTTTGTTGAGCAATAACGAAGCCGAATACCAAGCATGTTTCGAAGAGAAGAGCCAGCCACTTGGAATCGATATCGTATTCGGCGAACGCAATGCAGAGCAATCCGAGAGCCAAGCCGATGCAGATGTACAGTATGAAATCCACTGCCCGTTTGGCGGTCATTCTAACTTCCTCATCGGTCGATTTTCTTCAGAATGACGCGATCACCGGGTTCCTCACCTTCGAAATACCCAAGCAGTCCGGGCTTGCAGCTTATGAGAGTTCCAAAGCTGTAACCAACTACCGATTTCAGCGCCTGGGCTAAATCCATTTGTTTCGCATCCAGCTCACTGCTTTCCGAGATCAGATAGCACGAACTGGGCGCTCCGTGCCGTACAAGGAGACGCTGTATCGAACGACGGTCTTGCTGATCTCGTGGAATCTGGATCATCACCTTGGGATCCAGGTCCCCAAAATGAGCAAGTGACGCGCGTAGCTTTTGCCTCCCGCCGGGTTTGGCAATGAGCTCAAGCCAGCGCTCGCGCTTGGACGGCCTGATAAAGCTAGCTATTACCGCTGCTTCGATCCCAAAATCCATGAAACTCTAGTTTCGCAGCCATCTTCTGCCCGAGGAGAGGAAATATTCGACACTCATAGGGGCCTAATCACCGAATCGCCTAGATCACTTGGGATTCGGATGGCTCTCGGAGCACAGCGCGCTGACGTCCGGCTCGGCGCGCCGCCAAGACCGATCCCATGGATGCTCTTCGCTACGAATAACTCTCCATCGTCTATGCTGGCGGTATGCCCAGTCTGCACGAAGGCGACCACGCCCCCGAAATCTCGCTTGCGACCGATACCGGAGAGCCCTTTCGGCTCTCCTCGCTTCGCGGTAAAAACGTGGTTCTGTATTTCTACCCCAAGGCCGACACGCCCGGCTGCACCAAGGAAGCTTGCGCCTTTCGCGATAACCGGGCCAAGTTTACTCACGCCAACACCGAAATCGTGGGCGTCTCGCCGGACCGGTCACAGGCGCAAGCCAAATTCAAGCAAAAGTTCGATCTGCCGTTTACGCTGCTCGCCGATGCCGGGCATGAAGCGGCCGAAACCTATGGCGTCTGGACGCAAAAAAGCATGATGGGGAAGAAGTATATGGGCATCGAACGCACCACGTTCGTCATTGGTCCCGACGGCATCATCAAGAAGATCTTTCCCAAGGTGAAGGTGGAAGGCCATGCCGACGAAGTGCTAGCTGCCCTATAAATAAGAAGTGGTTTCAAACGACTCCCGCCGCTACCCACCGCGTCCGGTGGTCGGCGTGGGCGCGCTTATTTTAAACGACGGGCGCGTCTTGCTGGTGGAGCGGGGGAAGGAACCGCTGCGTGGCTGGTGGTCGTTACCGGGAGGCGGAGTGGAACTCGGCGAGCGTCTGGAAGACGCGCTGATCCGCGAAGTCTACGAAGAAACCAACCTGCGCGTCGAAACCGGCCCGATCGCGACGGTTTTCGAGCGCTTGATGCCGGACGCCTCGGGAGCCTGCGAATATCATTACGTGCTGATCGATTTTTATTGCAGGGTAACGGGCGGGGAACTGCGCGCCGGAAGCGATTCGAGCCGCGCCGAATGGTTCGACATCGATGCGCTCGCTGATTTGCCGATCACCGTAGGCACGCGCGAAGTGATCGAATCCTGCCGCACTTCGAATGGCGCCACAAATCCGTTCGTGACCCGGCCTTGAGCCGGATTGGGAGGGCGGGGTGTTTACCCCGCTCGGGGCTTCAGCCCCGACATCTGGAGGCTGCGGAGCTGAAGCTCCGCGCGGGCTGAAGCCCGCCCTCCCCCAGTGCCATTCTGTATTTGGAACTTACGGCGTCTTCAAGCGGCTGACAATCTCCGCGCCACATTGCGAATAGTGCCGTATGTTCCATGAGTAGATCGTTTCGGCTCGCGCTTCGATGGCACACCGCGCCAACAGAGCATCATAGATCCCGCCGCCAACGATCCCGCAAGCAGCGGAGTTCGCCAAAGCATCGGCATATTGCTCCCCGGTAAGCGCGACAAGGGCTAACCGCTCCCGGATGCTGCCGATGAACAGCATCGCTTGCTCACCGCTAATGCGATGTTTGCCCGGCATCCGTGTGAGCGTCGCGTACACTTCGGCAAGACTGTGCGCCCCGCAGCAACCGCTAGTTTTGTTGTACTGAGTGAAACGATCTAGGCTTGCTCGATGATGAACATGGTCGCCATAGAATACCGGCACCAGCACGGAGGTATCGAAGAACCCTTTCACTCGCTCTTCCCGAGGTTGGCCAAGTCACGTTCTTGGCGGATCTGTTGCAGCATTTCGTCTGTGGCCTTGGCGGACAGGGGCTGTCCGGTGCGAAACACCCAGACGCCGCGCTCTTTCGTGAGTGGTCGCGTCCCCCGTACCGGACGCAGTGTAATCTGCTCGCCGGCACTCTCCATCTCCAGGGTGTCGCCTGCCTCCAAATGCAGTTCCTCCCTCAATGGCTTCGGGATGACCACGCGGCCCGCTTTATCGATCACCAGACAGGTACTCATGTTGGTATGATACCGTGGGTTGACCCGTAAATCAATGCCATTTTCCTCAACAGTATGAGCCGCAGTAGCGAAGTCCTTCAATTCGACGATCTCAAAGCTCTGATTGCCCAATACGCCGGCAGCGCCGCCGGCCGCCTGCGGATTCAGGCTCCTGAACCGCACCAGGACCGCACTGCACTTGAAAATGCTCTCGCTGAAGCACGCGAGGCGATCACTTATAACACCGAACTTTCCGGCAGCCAGCAAACCGGCCGCGGCGCCGCCATCCGCCTGCGCTTTGACCAGCTTCGCGATCTCGATGCGCCCCTCGGCGTGCTGCAAATCGAAGGCGCCGCCTTGACCGGTTCACAGATTCTCGATCTGTTCCATTCGCTCGCGATTGCCGGCGAATATCGCGCTGCTCTGCTGTCGGTCGCCGAACGCTACCCGCGCCTCGCCCGCCTGGCGCGGCAACTCGTCGATCTGCGCGATCTTGCCCGGCGCTTCGAGCGCGCCTTCCTTCCCGATGGAAGCCTCTCGGACGATGCCAGCCCGGCGCTCGCGCGCATTCGCCGTGACATCGGCCGGCAGCAGAAATCGATTCAAGAATCGCTCGAGCGGTTTCTTCGTGCTCATCGCGCCGACGCCACGCTGCAGCAGGATTTCGTCACCATCCGCGAAGACCGTTATGTCGTTCCCATCGTCTCAGGCCATAAGGGCCGCGTCGATGGTGTCATCCACGGTGCCAGCGGAACCGGCCGCACGCTCTTTGTCGAGCCGCTCGAAACCATCGCGCTCAACAACCGTTTGGTCGAGTTACGCGAAGACGAACTGCGCGAGGTTGATCGGATTCTGTGCGAAATCACCGAAGCCTTTCGCGAGCACGCGCCCGAAATCGCCGCCGGGGCCGAGACGCTCGCCGAACTCGATTGCCTCTTCGCCAAAGCCGCCTTCGCTGCCGCTTACAGTGCCGTCATCCCCCGCTTCGGCACCTCGAGCCGCCGCATGCTTCTGCGCGAAGCGCGCCATCCCTTGCTCGAAGCCGTCCTGCGCAAACAGCGCAAGGCGGTCGTTCCGCTCTCCTTCGAGTTAGACGAAGAACACCGCTGCCTGCTCATCAGCGGCCCCAACACCGGAGGCAAGACCGTTGCACTCAAGACCGCAGGTCTGCTCGCGCTCATGGCGCATGCCGCGTTTCCGGTTCCAGCGGCCGAGGCCGAGTTTCCGCTGCTCGACGATGTACTCGCCGACATCGGCGATACCCAGTCCATCGCCGAAAGCCTGAGCACGTTTTCCGGCCATCTGCTGCACATGAAAGACATGCTCGCGAGCGTCACGCCCCAGAGCCTGGTGCTGCTCGACGAACTCGGCGGCGCCACCGATCCCGAAGATGGCGGCGCGCTGGGCGTCGCCATTCTAGACGAGTTCCGCAAGTCCGGTGCCTTTTGCCTCGCCTCCACGCATCTGCTGCCGCTAAAGGTTTATGGCTCCGGAACTCCCGGCGTGCGCAACGCCTCGATGGGCTTCGACGACGCCACGCTTGAGCCTACTTATGAACTGCGCCTGGGAGTGCCCGGAAAATCGGCCGGTCTCGATATCGCCGCGCGGCTCGAACTGCCTGCCTCCGTGCTCGCTCGCGCCCGCGAAGTTCTGCCGCGCATGCAGGCCGATTTTCAAAATTTGCTCACCGGTTTAGAGCGCCAGGCGGAAGAGAATACGCGCCGCGAGCAGCAGCTCGAAGAGGCTCAACGCGAACTCGAAGCGCGCCGCCGCGCACTGGAAAAAGAAGCCGCCCGTGAGCAAGACCGCCGCCGCCGCGAATGGGAGCGCAAAACGGAATCGGTTCTCGCCGATTTCCAAACCCGCGCGCAAAACGCTCTCGATCGCATCTCCGCGTCCTCCGGAAGCACGAAAACCGCCGAGCGCGTCGTCTCCCGCGCCCGCCGCGAATTTCGCGAAGAAGCGGCTCGGGTTCTTTCTCCCGAGCCCGCCGCCGCTCGCCCGCCGGTACAGGAAGGATCTCGTGTCCGTTTGAAAGACGTGCGCGAAATCGCTACCGTGCGGCGCATCCTAAAGAACGGCCTGCTCGAAGTCGAAGCCGGAAACCTCAGAATGCAGGTTGCGCCCGAAGATGTCGCCGAATTGGTTCCGGCCGCCGCACGCCTGCCCGAAAACGTGCGCCTCGTATCCGGCCCGCCGCTTGATAGCTCCGCGGAGATCAATTTGATTGGACAGCACGCCGAAGAAGCCATCGAGCAGGTGGATAAATTTCTCGATTCGGCTGTTGTCGCCGCGCTCAGCCGCGTGCGCATCGTCCACGGTCACGGCATGGGGATTTTGAAGCGCGCGGTGAGCGAGTATCTCGCAAACAATCCGCATGTCGGCCGCTTCTATCCGGCGGAAGCCGCGGAAGGAGGTTCGGGCGCCACCATTGTCGAACTCAGAGATTAGCGCGGCCGCCGGTGCCGGCAAACGGCTGGATACTTTCCTGCACGAGCATTTGCCCGAATACAGTCGCTCGCGCCTGCAATCCTGGATCACCGAGGGCCGCGTCCGGGTCGATGGCAAACCTCTCCGCGCCTCCTATTTACTGCGCGGCACCGAACAGATTTCGGTCGATCCCGCTCCTCTCGCGCCGTTGCGTGCCGAACCTGAAGAGATCCCGCTGGTCATTCTTTATGAAGACGCCGAAGTCATCGCCATCGACAAACCGGCAGGCATGGTCGTACATGCTGGAGCCGGGCATGCACACGGCACTGTGGTCAATGCCTTGCTGCACCGCTTCGGCACGCTCTCGGAGCTTGGCGGTGAGCTGCGTCCCGGCATTGTGCATCGGCTCGACCGCGATACTAGCGGCGTGCTTCTGGTCGCCCGTACCGACCGCGCTCATCAGGCTCTTGTGGCTCAGTTTCGCGAGCGTCAGATCGAAAAGACCTACCTCACACTCGTTCATGGCCGCATGAAACGGCCGCAGGGCCGCATCACCGCTCCCATCGCCCGCGATCCGATACGCCGCACCCGAATGACCGCGCGCTCGGCTTCCGGCCGCGCCGCGCTGACTGAATATCATCTGCTAGAAGAAATTGGGAGCTTCAGTTTTCTCGAAGTGCGCATCGGAACCGGCCGCACGCACCAGATTCGCGTGCACTTGTCCAGCATCGGCCATCCGGTCGTGGGCGACCGGCTCTACGGTGCTCCGGCGCAGCCATCGCTTGAGCGCTTTTTTTTACACGCCCATCGCATCCGTTTCCGCTCGCCCGCCTCGCCCGATCCGATTACCATTGAAAGCCCGCTCGCGCCTGAGCTGCAGGAGTTCCTCCAGCGAGCATCAGCGAGGGGAGAGGCCGACGCTCCCTAACGGTTGGGGTTCTCTTTCGCGTGCCTCCAACTCACGCAAGTCGCGGCCGCGCGTGTCGCGCCCCAGATACGCAATCAGCAGCATCGACAGCACCGAGGGAATCGCCACCAATCCCGATGCCAGGCCCAACGCCGGTACCAGAGCCAGACTCCCCAGCAACTGCGCCACCAATCCGCCGCCCTTGCTGAAACCGGCAACCCAGCCGGTCGCACGCCCTCGCACGCGAACCGGATAGTTCTCGGCCGCATAGGGCAAAAGAATCGAAATCACGGCGCTCGAGCCGACGATCAGAAGCGTCAGCATGATCACCGGATTGGAGAGGAACGGAACTGCGTCGTTGTCCCGCAGCAAGACCGCGGCCAGACCCAACGTGGTGATGCCGATACACAGGATGAGCAAGCGCTTGGTGCTCCAAACGCTGTACAGGTAAGCTGCAACGACGACGACAGGCGCGGAAATCAGCGTCGATCGCGCGATAATCGCGCTCGCTGCGCCCATGCTGCGGCCTTCGGCGACCAGGCTGCCCGGTAGCCACAGCATGATGCCAAATGTGACAAAGCCCCAGGCCAGCGCGGCGAGCGTGAGAGCCGCGGTTACGCCGATCAGGTCGCGAACCTTCAGCGGTTCTGCTAACGGCCGGGTGCGCTCTTTGAGTTCAGCGGCCAGCTTCGTGCCAATGTTTATTCCAAAGCGAGACAGCGTTTCGCGAGCCTCTCGCAGACGTCCCATGCTTTGCAAAAAACGGGCCGATTCCTGCAGCACAGGGCTAACCACAATCAGGATCAGTGAAATTGGAAGATTGAGGAGCCACATGATGCGCCAGCCGAAGAACGGCTGCAGCAGCGCCGACAACGCGCTGGTCGCGAAGTATCCTCCTACCGTTCCGATGCCGCCCACCAGCACCAGACACCAGCCCCGGTGTTTGGTCGGCATGATTTCAGCCAGCAGCGCATAAGCGACCGGCAGCATGCCGCCGGCGCCGATCCCCATTACAAAGCACATGAAGATGTTCCAGTGAAAAGACGGCATGCAGCCGCAGATGGAAGTCCCCATGAAGATGATGGCCGCGAGCAGAAGCGATGCCCTGCGGCCATAAAAATCCGCCAAAGCACCCCACCCGAAGGATCCGATGGTCGTGCCGAGCAGTCCGGCGAACGGCAGCAGCGCTACGCCCGCGAAGCTCAGGCCATACTCGACGCGCATGCCCGGAACGACGAAGCCGAGTGTGGCCGCTTTCATCACATCGATGATGAGCGCCACGGCGAGTACGATGATTTGTATCCAATGGGCTTTGGTGAGCGGCGCATCTTCGGGCGGCGCGATCTCTTCGTAGACAGTGCTGGAGGCGCGGCGGGGCATGAGCCCGTATGCCGTGGCGGCAAACCCGGCCACAATCAGCCCCATGCCCGCGAGCATGCCGTTACTCATCGGCATGCCGGCCAGCTTAAAGCCCGTGTAGCGCCCCATCAAAAACATGGGGATGTGGAGCAGCACGCCGGCGGTCACTGCTACCGAACCGCCCCAGAATGCCAAGGCGCGGCTCTTGCTGGAGAAAAGTGACCCCTCTTGGTTCATGATTTCGCTTCCTTCCGACTGATTCAATCTTCCCGGCGAGCCGGCTGACAAAGCGAATCTCTTAAGGCAATGATATCGAAACCGGATGGTGGCCCCTGCAAGACTCGAACTTGCGGCCTCTTCGGTGTAAACGAAGCGCTCTAACCAACTGAGCTAAGGGGCCGATGCGGCAGCTTCCATTATAGAGTCGCGTGGTCCAGCAGAATACAGCAAAAATGTGATAGCATGCGGGCGTTGGAGAAGGAATTATGGATCGAACCTCCAGACGCGATTTTCTTAAGGCCGGGCTTGGCGCGATTTCGCTCGGTGCCGTTGGCCTGCCGGCGGTTGCGGCGTCTCATGACCCGGCAACTGATTGGGTGACCCTCGGAGATTCCGGTGTCCGGGTGACGCGGCTCGCCTTCGGCACCGGAACTATCAGCGGACGCGTGCAGCGCGATCTCGGGCAGGAAAAGTTTACGAAGTTGGTTCACCATGCCTACGACCGCGGTATCCGCTTCTTCGAGACCGCCGAATCCTATAGGGGCATGCACCAAATGCTCGGCGAAGCGCTGAAAGGCATCCCGCGCGACAGCTACCGACTGATGACGAAAGTGACCACGCGTCCCGGCGCGGATCCGATGCGCAAAATCGACCAACTGCGCAAGCTTGCCAATACCGACTACTTCGATATCATGCTGCTGCATTGGCAGCATTTCGCCTCCTGGCCGACCGACAGCCTGCGCTGGCAGGAAGGGATTCAGGAAGCTCAGGAGAAAAAAATGGTGATCGCGCGCGGCGCCTCCGTGCACGGCCTTCCGGCGCTGCGACAGGTCCCCAAAACGAAATGGCTTCAGCTCGCCATGATCCGCATGAATCAAAAGGGCGTCGCTATGGATGCCGAGGATTACAATACGCGCGGCCTGGGGAATGTGCCCGAAGTCGTCGCGAAAGTCCACCAGGTCCGCAAGGAAAATATGGGCGTGATCAGCATGAAGCTTGTCGGAGAGGGCCGGTTCACCAAGCGCGAGGATCGCCGCGCTGCGATGCGATTCGCTTTCCGCCACGCGGGCGTCAATGCCGTGACCGTCGGCTATAAGAATATGGCCGAGATCGATGAGGCCATTCAGAATCTGGATTTGGCATTCGCATAGCGGACTCAAGACAAAATCCGGAACGCCGGAACTTGAGGCGGTCCCGATTTGCTTACTGCTCTCAGTTGCCCGAATTTGATCGAGGCTTTGAAAATCGCGCCCAGGGGCAGGATGCCTCCCCATTTGTGAGCGGCTACGGCGGCTAGGCCCATCGAGGCGAAGCACCCGCAGGAAGAGCAATCTGGATTGCCGCCAAATTGGCAGGGAGTGATTTTCGTTTTGAGATCCGCGGAGATCGTTTGGGTGGTCAGTGCGAAGACGCATTCTTCGGGGCTGTGCGGAGGCGCTGCCATCTGGCGAATCAGGGCTTCGGGCATGTCCAGTTTGTGAAATTGTCTCCGCAGCAGCAGCAGTTCGGCGATTACCTGCCTGCGCTGCTCTGCTGTAAGGATTTCCGGCAGATCGTCGCCGATTTGCGGCGTGAACAGGCTGAACCACACTTTGTGAATCTCACGGCGCGGCGTCCAAAAGTCCAAAAATTCGCGCAGATAGCCGGGCCGCTTCATTAGTTGTCCGGTGATGGTGGAGTGGACCGTTATTTTCTGTCCGGCGATATTCTTCAGAATTCGCTCATAGGTTGCCGGCTTGCGGCGGGCATCGTGCTCCGGCTGCAAGCCGTCGATGGAAACCACAATGTTCATATGAGGGAGCGCGGCCCAAGCGGCGGGGATCTCCCGGAATGCGCTGGTGACGATCTGCACGTGAACGCCGCGAGCGAGTAGAAGAGGGACCATGGTCTCCAATTCGCGATAGCGCACCAGGGGATCACCTCCGACGATCGAGAGGTGTAATGGCCTCAGCCGGTCCACTACCTCGAGAACGCCATCCACAAGCTCCTGGCCTTTTCGGTCGTTCAATTGGCGGAGGGTAACGCCTCCACCGAGATGGGCATCTTCATACGCGTAACATCCAGGGCATCGTAGCGGACACTCACGTGTAATTTCGATCGAAAGCGATGGCTGCTTGCCTTGAAGAATCTTGCCCCAGGCCTTGACAATTTCTGTTTTCTGCATTATTAGGGTTTTTTTGTTGGTAGATGATGCCAAAGCCGATGCGGTGTAATCTTGTGCCGGGCGTTGGCTGCGAAATGGTTTGATGAGGTGATGACTAACGACGGCTGGAGGCCCAAGCCCCCGTCTCTTCGGATGCATCTCGACGGACTAACGGTACAAGAATGTCGAAACCGAGCCGGAACCGTAAGCAACCCCTAGTCGGGCCAACCAGAAGGTGGATCTGTGGCGCTTACAGAACCGCGAGCGTCAGCGACCGGAACCAGGCGCCCAATAACCCGCTTTTGCGTATACGCGAAGCTTTTTTCCTTTCACCGCGACTCTGATTTTTCGGTAGTGGCCATCTGCCGTCTGATTGGATGGAGAGTAGGCGATCAGGTAGCGGACGCGCTCATCGTTGAAAGCCCGCTGCAAGCCGCCAAGCAGGCGGTTATGGTTCTCAAAGTAAATGCCGCCCGTAGCCGATGCAAGTTGCGCGAGCGCGCTCCCGTTCTGATAGGCGATGGCCGCCTCGGTTGTCATCATCATCTGCACCGCACCCTGAGACCGCCCATATGGATCTCCTTCGTGAGATGCGCCCAGAAATTCAGCAGATGGCGCATACACACCGTGGGAATCCAACCCGTACACCACGACGTTATCCTTCTCCGCCAGCCGCAGGATTTCATCCAGCATGGGCTGGGTTTGTCGCGGGTTCATGCGCCATTCCGGATCGTCCGGAAAATAAGCGGATGCAATGCCATACAATTCCTCGCCAGGGGCAAGGTTGAAGCCATCGGAAATCAAAATGAGCGTCCGCTCGGTGGGCATACTCGCCATCGCATTAATAATGCTCGTCAACTCGCGCAGAAAATCCCGCGTCAGCAGCGCGGTGCGGTTCGCTGATTTGTCGATATACGAACGAACGCGGCGCTTCAAAGCCATGCAGGCGTTGACCCCCTTGCAGGCCTCCGGCGAGGTCCCTTTCAGCATCCGTTGCAATTGTTCCGCCTGAAATGGGATATTCGACGCCTCGCCGTCCGCGACTCCGCTTTGAAACTTCTTGCTCTTGAGCGCGGAAAGGATCGCGGATGGATCGCGCGTTGCATCCTGAATCACTTCGATATTGCGGCCCAAGATCATCAGCGCGTACTGCGCCTTGGGATCACGTTCTTTGCGGAAGAATTTTGTCAATGCGTGCTGAGCCCCGTCCACATCGCCGAGGTTGGAATGTAACGTGTCCACACAAACCAGATAGTTCCGTATCGGCGAATTCGGCCCGATCTTCACCGTTGGGTTGGCATGCCGGCCGCCGGAAGCGGGCAGATTGAATGCATCCAGCGAAGCGCTATAGGTCTTGCTGAACGCAAGAATCTGCTGCGGAACGCCATCTTCAAAGACAGTAAAGTCCGACCGCTGAAGATCGGAAATCGGGTGCCCGTGTTTATTAGTTACAAGAACTGGCACCAGGATATTTCTTACATTAGCCGTGATGGGGGGAATCGTTGGCGACGTTCTTGCGTTTGGGCTCTGGGCCGCAGCCTGCGTTCCGAAAAGGAGCAAAGCGAAAGCGGCCGGAAGAGTGGAGGTCCAAACCTTGAGCACTTATGCCTCGTGGAAGACAGACGTATTCTACCGCTCGTGCCATACGTGTGGTAGACGATCGTTTTTGTCGTTCCTCGGATTCCAAAATCAAGCGGGATGCATCGAATCGCGCACCGCATGCCGAGGCGCGGGAAGCGATCCTTGCCTAGCCTTCCGGAGCAGAAACTTTATCTAGCACCAATTTGGTCTGATATGGTGGTTTTAGACGCCACGATGACCCGGATCGATCCAGCCGCCAGCCATTCGCTATCGCCCGCCGGAGACAAATTCCGATTTTGGATGCGCCTCGTCTGCCGGTATGGATTGGTGGCAGCAGCGCTTTTGGTGGCCGGTATATTCGCATGGCAGGGAATCGTGGTGGCCGGCAATCCCGATCCCACAACAGCCCGGCCGGGTTCGTTTTCCGCAATTCTCGATGTCGGCGTGCTCGTTTTTCGCGAAGGGCTGGAATGCATTCTGATTCTGACGGCCATTACTGCGAGCTTGGTTCGATCAGGCAAGCCATATGGGCGGCCTGTAGCAGCCGGGGTGGGGATCGGGTTCGTGACAACGCTGATCACCTGGATGGTTGCGGCGTCCATCGTCGATGACCTCACGAAGAGTTTTCCCGCGCTTTATGTTCAGGCGGGTACCGGTCTGCTTGCTATTTTCGTGCTCCTCGTGATCATGAATTGGTTTTTCCATAAAGTGTACTGGACGGGCTGGATTTCGCTGCACAACACGAGGAAGCGGGAACTGCTGGAGGGCGCCGAGGGCCACAACATCTCTCATGTGCGCTTCCTATTCGGACTGGCACTGTTGGGCTTCACCGCCTTCTATCGCGAGGGAGTTGAAGTGGTGCTATTTCTCCAGAGTTACAGGCTAAAGCTGGGCGGGGACACGGTTCTGTACGGGGTAATCCTTGGACTGCTGCTTACCTCCGCCGTTGCCATACTCACATTCGTAGCGCATCGGAAATTGCCTTACAAGAAAATGCTGGTTCTCACCGGTGTCTTGCTCGGGCTCGTTCTGCTCGTAATGGTAGGCGAACAGGCTCAGGAGATGCAGCTTGCTCACTGGCTGCCAACAACCACGATTCCCTGGCTGGCCGGCGTCATTCCTCCATGGGCGGCGTTATGGTTTTCGGTGTATCCCACAGCCGAAACTCTGCTCGCGCAGGCGATCGCTTTAGTAGTTGTCCTCGGCTCGTATTTCGCCGTGCCCCTTCAGGCAAAAACCAGGCGGGCAGTGAAGCGCTCAGGCGTGATCTCCCGAGCCCGCGCCCACGAGGGCGCTCTGCGATAAGGTGGCTGCGCGCTCCCGGGTTACATCCCGCTTTTACACTTACGGCGAGATAGACAAATGCGAGTACCTGGATCCGGCGTGGCGCCATCTAATGCCCCATCGCCGCGCCTCCCGCTCGCGGGTTATTCTTTCGGAGCAGGAATGAAAGCACAAACATAACCAGCGCCGCGACTCCGAGCAGCCAAAACGTGTCGATATAAGAAAGCGTCGAGGCTTGCCGCCGCATTGCTCCATAGATCTGCGCATAGGCCTGTGCTTGTGGATGCTCCGCGCCGGCGCGCCGGAGCTGCTCGGCAAGTGAGGTCACTGACTGCTGGAAAAGCGGATTGCTGACGTGAGTATGGCTCGCGAGCATGGCCTGATGAAGTTGTGCGCGCCGCGCCAGAATCGTGGTCACGGCGGAAGTTCCGACACTGCTGCCTATGTTACGCACGAAATTGATCCAGCCGGCGACCGCGTTGCTCTTCTCCTGCGGCAGGCCCAGATAGGCCACCATGGTGGTCGGAATAAACAGGAATCCCATGGGCAGATACTGAATCACGCGCAGCCAGGTGATCGAACCGAAGCTGATTTCGAGATCGAGACGCCGCGTGGAAAGAAACATAGCGAACATCAGCGTTCCCCACCCGAAAGCGATTAAATAACGCGCCTGAATCGTTCTCGTCAGCCGCCCGATGATAGGCAGCTCTATCAGTAAGATAATTGCGGCTGCCGAAAGCACCATTCCCGCCGCTTCCGCCGTGTAGCCCATTAAGTTCTGCAGATATTGAGGTATCAGCACGGTAGTGGAAAACGAAGCGACGCCGATCATAAACATCATGAGGCAGGAAGTTGCGAAGTTGACGTTCTTGAACAGGCGAATGTCAAGGATCGGCTGTTTGACAAGCAACTCCCAGATAACAAGAGCCACCAGGGCCGTGATCGAAATAACCGTCAACGTGGTAATGAAATCCGATCCGAACCAATCCTCTTCCTGACCTTTGTCCAGCACCACTTGCAGGAAGCCCACGCCAACCGCAAGCAGCCCGAAGCCGAAATAATCGATCTTGCTTTCCTTGATAGTAGTTCGCCGGAGGAAAGGAGGATCCTCGACAAACGCAAGCACGAGTAAGATAGCCAGAATGCCGACCGGCAGGTTCATGAGAAAGATCCAGCGCCAGCTATAGCTATCGGTGATCAATCCTCCGATCGTCGGCCCGATCGCCGGAGCCACTACCACCGTCACCCCGTAGGCCGCAAACGCCATGCCGCGTTTCGCCGGCGGAAAGGTATCGGCAAGGATGGACTGAGCCATCGGCTGCAAGCCGCCGCCGCCGGCGCCCTGAATCACACGTGCGATCAGCAGCGTCCCCAAGCTTGGCGCGATTCCGCAGAACAGGGAACTGGCCGTGAAGATGGCGATACAGATGATAAAGAATCGCTTGCGGCCGATGATGGACACCAGCCATCCAGTAATCGGCAGCACGATGGCGTTCGAGATCAGATAAGAAGTAAGAACCCACGTGCTTTCGTCAGTGCTGGCGCCCAGGTTGCCGGCGATGTGCGGAAGCGCAACGTTCGCAATGCTGGCGTCGAGCACTTCCATGAAGGCCGCCAGCGAGACCACGAACGCAATCAGCCAGGGATTGACTTTGGGCGTCCAAAGCGCTGCCGGCTTGGAAAAAGTGGTGGCGCTCACGCTGTGCTTGGGGACCGAACCGCGGCTTGCAATCTTCCGAAACGAGGCATTTCGCTCCATTATAGGAAGCAAATCCTGCCTTTGTTTGCCGTGCAGTTTCCTGCCTATCCGCCTTTATATACGGCCAAACTGTTACGATGAGGGTTCCGGCCCGGCAATTCCACGATGCTTGGTACACACCTCGGCATTCTTGCCGAAATTGTTCAGCAAAAACGAGGCGAGATCGCAGCGCTGCGTCCGCGTGCGGTTGCGCTCGAGCGCGAAGCGCATCTGCGCGCCTCGAACCACAGGCCCTTCGCCGAAGCGCTGCGCCGCGCCCGGCCCGCGCTGATCGCCGAAATCAAGAAGGCGTCTCCCAGCCGCGGTCTGCTGCGGGCCGATTTCGATCCTGCTGCGCTTGCCCGCGCCTATTCAGCGGGTGGGGCAGCCTGCCTTTCCGTGCTCACCGACGAGGCATATTTTCAAGGATCGCTTGCAGATCTCGAAGCTGCGCGCGCTGCCTGCTCGCTTCCGGTTTTGCGCAAGGATTTTACTATCGATCCGCTGCAGATTTTCGAATCGGCCGCGCACGGAGCCGACGCCATTCTTCTGATCGCCGCGGTTCTGAATGTTCGCGAGCTGACCGCCTTCCGCGAACTGGCCGCCGCGCTCGGCATGGCCGCGCTGGTCGAAGTACACGATGCCGAAGACCTGGCCGCGGCCGCCGATTCGGGCGCCGAAATCATCGGCGTCAACAACCGCAATCTCCAAACCTTCGAGGTCTCTCTCGACATCTCTTTGCAACTGGCCGAGAGCATGCCGGCGAATGCGCTTAGAGTCAGCGAGAGCGGCATTTCCAGTCGCGCCGATATCGATCTGCTGCTCGGCGCCGGTTTTCATGCATTTTTGGTGGGCGAATCGCTCATGCAATCCGCCGATCCGGCCGCCGCTGCCCAGAGGCTGATTTCCGAGCCGCGGCCGCCAGGGAGCGGTTCCTGATGTTCATCGTCAAAATCTGCGGCATCACCAACGAAGAGGACGCCCGCGCGGCGCTCGATTCCGGAGCCAACGCGCTCGGGTTTAACTTCTATCGCAAGAGCCCGCGCTACATCCAGCCCGCACGCGCCGGCGAAATTCTGCAACGCCTTTCCGGCGATTTTTTGCGCGTCGCGGTGTTTGTCAATCCATCCGTCGAAGAGATGGCTGCCATCGCCGGGCCGCTTGGCTGCGAAATTGTCCAGCTTCATGGCGAAGCTTGTCCGCAACAAGCGCCGCCGCCGTTCCGCATCTGGCGATCGCTCACCGCTTTCTCGTCGCCACCCGCGAAAGACAGCGCGATCGATGCCTACTTGCTCGATGCGCCTTCGGACGGCTTCGGCGGCTCTGGCAAGCCGATCGATTGGAAGCTCGCGGCATCGTTCCCGTATCGCAAAATCGTTGCCGGCGGTCTCGACGCCTCGAACGTCGCTGCGGCGATCGAAGCCACGGTGCCGTATGGAGTGGATGCTTGCTCGCGGCTCGAATCGCGTCCGGGGAAAAAGGATGTGCAACGCATCCGCGCATTCGTCCGCGAGGCGTTCGCTGCCGCCGCGCAGGAGACCTTATGAGTACGCCAGCCTTGCCCGATGCTCTCGGCCATTTTGGTCCCTACGGCGGCCGCTATGTGCCCGAAGTGCTCATGGCGCCTCTGGAGGAACTCGAGCAGGCTTATCGCGAAGCGATGCAAGACCCGGCGTTTCGATCCGAGCTTGGTGAATTGCTGCGCCATTACGCCGGCCGCCCCACGCCGCTCTATTTCGCCAAACGTTTGAGCGAAAGCCTGGGCGGCGCGCAAATCTGGCTCAAGCGGGAAGACCTGCTGCACACCGGCGCGCACAAGATCAACAATTGCCTCGGCCAGATCCTGCTCGCCCGGCGCATGGGCAAGCGCCGCATCATTGCGGAAACCGGCGCGGGCCAGCATGGCGTCGCTACCGCCACGGTTTGCGCGCTCTTCGGCATGGAGTGCGTCGTCTACATGGGCGAAGAGGACATGCGGCGTCAGCGCCTGAACGTATTCCGCATGCGCCTGCTCGGCGCAACCGTTACCGCGGTCTCGACCGGAAGCCGCACCCTCAAAGACGCCATCAGCGAAGCCATGCGCGACTGGGTAACGAACGTCGCGACCACGCATTATCTGCTCGGCTCCGCGCTCGGCGCCCATCCTTATCCGATGATGGTGCGCGATTTTCACAAAATTATTGGCGAAGAGGCGCGCGCGCAATCGCTCGAACAAATCGGCCGCCTCCCGGACACAATCTTCGCCTGCGTGGGCGGAGGCAGCAATGCCATCGGCATCTTCTATCCGTTTACCGCGGATTCTTCCGTAAAGCTCGTGGGCGTCGAAGCCGGTGGCCTCAGCAGCAGCTTGGGCGAGCATGCGGCGCGTTTTTCCGGCGGCGCACCTGGCGTCCTCCACGGCGCCTTCAGCTATCTGCTCCAGGACGAGTATGGCCAGGTGGCCCTCACGCATTCGGTCTCCGCTGGACTCGACTACGCGCTCATCGGCCCCGAGCACGCCTGGCTGCATGATCGGCAGCGCGCCGAATATGTCGCGGCCACCGATGCCGAAGCGCTGGAAGCAGCGAAAAACCTGTCGCGCCTGGAAGGCATCATTCCGGCGCTCGAATCCGCCCACGCCGTCTCCGAAGCCATCCGCCGCGCGCCCTCCGAGCCGGGCGCCGTCTACATCGTGAATCTATCCGGGCGCGGCGACAAAGACATCGACATCTACCGCGAAAACATGCCGGAGCTGGATAAGTAAATGATGGCGCAAACGGCGACTCGCATCGGCGCTTCCTTCGCCCGCTGCAAAGCGGAACGCCGCGCTGCGTTCGTGGCCTATCTCACCGCGGGCGATCCTACACCCGCCTACACCGCGCCGCTGGTTTTGGCATTGGAGCGCGGGGGCGCCGACATCATCGAACTGGGCGTGCCGTTTTCCGATCCCATCGCCGACGGCCCCGCTATCCAACGCGCCTCCGAACGCGCCCTGCGCGCCGGAATGAATCTTCCGCTGCTGCTCGAAACCGTGCAGGAGATCCGCCGTCATTCGCAGATTCCACTGCTGCTGTTCAGCTATCTCAATCCGCTGCTGCGTTACGGCTTCGAAGAGCTTGCCGCGCGCGCCTCCGATGCCGGAGTCGACGGCGTGCTGCTCACCGATCTGTCTGTCGAAGAAGCCGAGCGCCCGGTGAGCGTTCTTCGCGCGCGCGGTCTCGACACCGTATTCTTAGCCGCCCCGACGAGCACCGACCGCCGCCTGCGCCTGGTGGCCGAACATTCTTCGGGCTTCATCTATCTGGTTTCGCGCACCGGCGTCACAGGCGAACGCGCGTCGCTCTCCGATGCCGTGAAACCGCTCGTCGGCCGCCTGCGCCAACAGTCCGATCTGCCGCTTGCCGTCGGTTTTGGCATCGCCGCGCCGGCCCAGGTCGCGGAAACTGCCTCCATCGCCGATGGCGTGGTCGTCGGCAGCGCTCTCGTGAATTGCATTGGCCGCGAAGCCGCCGCGCCCGACCTTGTCTCCAAGCTCGAAAATTTTACTCGCGAGCTGACCAGTCCGCTGAAGAACTCATGAGGAACGTTTCTCTCGAAGACCTCGCCCGCTGCCGTGAGCGCATCGATGCCATCGACCTTGGCCTGCTCCATCTGCTCAACGAGCGCACCGCGATCGCCGAACAGATCGGCCGCATCAAACAGGAATTGACACTCGCGATCTACGAGCCCAAGCGCGAAGAGAAAGTATTCGCCAACGTGCTCGAACACAACCATGGCCCGCTGCCTGACGACGCCGTCAGACGCATCTTCGAGCGCATCATCGACGAAATGAGAACGGTACAGAAAATCAAAATGCTCGAACGCAATGCGCCGGCTTCTGGCGGCCCGCAACGCGATGACGGAAGTGGCGGCCCATGCTAGTCGTCATGCAGGAGGGCGCTACCGAGGCCCAAACCGAAACCGTTATTAACCGCCTGGTCGAGATGGGCTTCACCGTCCATCGTTCCACCGGCGTGCGCCACACCGTGCTCGGCGGCGTTGGTCCCATGGACGACTTCGACCCCGCGCTGGTGGAAACCATGGCCGGTGTGAAAGAATGTCACCGCGTCATTTCGCCCTATAAGCTCGCCAGCCGCGGCTTCAATCCCGCCGGAACCGTGATCCGCATCGGTAAGGTAGCCATCGGCGGCCCCAGGGTGGTGCTGATGGCCGGCCCGTGCAGCGTCGAAAACGAAGAGCAGATCGATTGCGCCGCGAAACTGGTCGCGGGTGCGGGAGCCTCCATTCTTCGCGGCGGCGCCTTTAAGCCGCGCAGTTCGCCCTATTCGTTTCAGGGTCTCGGAGAAACCGGGTTGCGCCTGCTGCGCGAGGCCGCCGATCGCCACGGTCTGCTCGCCGTCAGCGAAGTCATGGATGTGAGCCAGGTCGCGCTCGTTGCCCGCTATGCCGACATCCTGCAAGTGGGCATGCGCAACATGCAGAATTTCAATCTGCTGCGCGAAATCGGCAAGCTGCGCAAACCGGTTTTGCTCAAGCGCGGCATCGCGGCCACATTCGAAGAGCTGCTGCTCTCAGCCGAATACATTCTCTCCGGCGGCAACTACGAAGTCATCTTGTGCGAGCGCGGCATCCGCACTTTCGAAACCACCATGCGCAATACGATGGATATCGGCGCGATTCCGGTGCTCAAACGCCTGACCCATCTTCCGATCATCGCCGATCCTTCGCATGGCACCGGACGCCGCGATTATGTGGCGCCCATGGCGCGCGCGGCGGTTGCGGCAGGCGCCGATGGGCTGCTCATCGAAGTCCATCCCGATCCCGACCACGCCGTCAGCGACCGCGCCCAGACTTTGCATCCGGAACAGTTCTCCGACTTGACCAAACAGGTGCGCGCCATCGCCGCAGCCATCGGGCGTACCGTTTGAGCATGCCATCGGGAAACATCCGAACCGTTGCCATCGTTGGGACTGGTCTGATCGGCTGTTCGTTCGCGCTGGCGATCAAGCAGGCCGGCTTCGCGGGCGAACTGCTAGGCATCAGCTCTCCCGCGGCCATCGATGCCGCTTTGCGGGCGGGCGCGATTTCGCGCGCTGCATCGCTGGAAGAAGCAGCCTCGCGTGCCGATCTGATCTATCTCGCGCAGCCGGTGGATCGAATCCTCGCCACTCTCCGCGCCCTCGGCTCTCTCGTCCGCCCGGACTGCCTCATCACCGATGCCGGCAGTACGAAAGCCGAGATCGTGAGAACCGCCGGCGAATGTCTGTCTTCCTCGGTCTTCCTCGGCGGCCATCCCTTGGCGGGAAAAGAGCAGCGCGGCGCAGCAGCCGCAAGCGCATCGTTGTTCCGCGGCCGTCCTTACGTCCTGATGCCCGCTAGCCCCGTTCATCCTCCTCATTTTGCGGAATTCCTGGACTGGCTCGAACGCATTGGCGCTGGGATCGTCGAAATGACTCCCGCCGAACACGATGCCGCGGTCGCCTTCACTTCTCATTTGCCGCAAATCCTCTCCACTGCGCTCGCCGAGACCCTGCAGCGGCAGGAAAATCCTGAGTTGCAGCGTGTTTTTGGGCCGGGCCTCCTCGACATGACCCGCCTCGCGCTCGGCGGCGCCGGCCTCTGGACCAGTATTTTGGCCAGCAATCGGGAATGCGTACTCGCCGCCTTAGACGCGTTTCTCGACTCCCTCCAGGAGGTGCGGGATACCGTCCAAAAAGGCGATATCGCTCCTTTTTTCCACTCCGCCGCCCAATTTGCAGCCACGATCCGTAAGCTAGATCATGAAACCGGCGCCTAAACGTAGGTTCTAGTACTACTTCCTCGAACTTTCCCCTGCGCCTCGTCCCATAAACTCATATAATCGTTAGCACCAGGGAATAAACAGTGACGTTCCTCGCCAATGCGATTCGGGGCGTAATCTTGGGGCGCGCGGAGGTAACGCGCCTGCCGACATTACGCCGCCCAGCCGTTCTTTTCTCACGAGCGCAACCGGCCGACTGTCTTTACTTCATCGAAAGCGGGCTGGTCAAACTGACGCGCACGAATGACGAAGGCGGCCGTATCATCCTGGAAATCTGCGGTGCTGGCGACGTTATGGGCGAAGAGTGCCTGTTTGCCGATGAACCGGTTTACTATGCCGACGCGGAGGTGCTGAACACCGCGTCCATTGCCCGCATACCGAAGGACCTGTTTGCGCGCACGGCGATTACGCAATCCGATCTGACTCGCGCTTTTTTTGCCTACCTTTTGGAACGCAGAAAGGCACTCGCCGAGAAGGTGGAACTGCTTTGTCTGCGCGGTGTCGAACACCGCATTTTGGTATATCTCGCCGAGCTATCGGGTTTGGTGAAAGAAAGCACCGATGGCGGCGGATTCCAGTTGCCGCTCACGCAATTGGAGCTCGCCGATCTGATTGGAGCCACCCGCGAGACCACTTCAACCACGCTGAACCAACTCGAGCGCCGCGGCTTGATCAAGCTTTCCCGGCGTTTGGTGACGGTCCCTTCGCCGGCATTGCTGCGCGACGCCGCCAATGGCATCACGGCCTCGAACAACGGCGACTCGCGCCCGGAGCTTCGGCCCTCCGAATGAGCCGCTAGAACCTGTAAATTGCCGCCGCGGGCGCGCCATTCGGCATCTTCCCGTTGGGCGCTACCAGCACTTGGCCTGCATGCAGAATCGTCTGCACCACCGCGTCGTTCACCAGGTCCTGATCCCCTGAAGTTCCCGTCTCGCGGCCTTTCATGACATAAGTATTTTCGTCGAACGAGCCGGTCGCCTCGAGCGAATCGGAAACCATTAGCGTGAGCACGCGGCCTTCGTGCGCCGCTTTCAGGACCTCTTTCAGCCGGTTGGTCGCTCCGCCCCCGGCCTTGTGATCGTATTCGCTCAGCGCGCTATCGACCTTGTTCTCATAGCAGCGCAGCAGGGCGTTGATCGCGCGCGCGTGCATCTCGCCCGCCTTTAAGCTGTTCGGCGCGCCCTGAACGGTTTCCTTGGCCAGGTTCGGATACGTATTCACATCCCGGTAAAGCGCAAGTTCCTGCTCCACCCCTACCAATACCAGCGGCTCTATATGCCCGCGCAGTAGTTCATTAACGCCGCGATCGATCTGCCGGTAAAAATGCGCCACGTATTGATCCTGGGTCTCGCGCTCAAAGCTCGTGGTAGACATGGGGCCTTTTGCGCTGCCCGAGGAAGGCCCGGTGGTGGCGCTCTTGGCGCTCACGTGGTCCGGTTTGGCCGTGTTCATCCACTGCTCGTAGTTTGCGACGGTGCCGGCAGGAAAGGGAATTTCTTCGGAGCTGCGCAGTGTGCAGCGCAGCATACGTACGTTCTTTTTGCTGAGTGCGAGCAAATAGAACGTCTTATGGTTTGTGAGTTCCGCAAGCAGTGGGCGGATGTAGAATCGCGGGCCGGCCACGGCGCGCGATTTTACCGGCTCTTCAATCCACGTAAAGCAGAAGATGTCGGGAGAGCGGAACGCCGCGACGCTTTGCCCGCGCGGCTGCTCGCCTTGAGTGACGGCATCCCAATCGGCGATACTCGCCAGCAGCTCCCGGCCGTTCCCGTCATACTGCTTCAGCTTTTCTTCTAGCGTTTTCACCGTGCTTTTCCACAGCAACAGGTTGGCCTTGACGCTCTGGTTCGGCGGCAGCGGACTGAGCGGAACGTAGGCGCTTAAACAAGGCCCATCGCCCGCGAGTAACGGCTTCAAATCCTTAAGACTCTGGAATTCGGCCAATTCGGCCTTCAAAGCGTTCATATCTACCTAGAAGACCGACGGGCATTGATCGCGTTACAGCCGAAACAGCTGTCGCTCGTGGTTCTGTCGCGACAAAGAGTTGCATCAGAATCGCGACCGATAGGAAGCGGGCGCAATTTCATGAAACGCCATGGGGTCAGGCCTTCGAGGCTGCCGCGCCCTTTCCAGGGTGCGCTGGTTTTTCGACCCTGCCGCCGCCCTTCCGGGCGGCGTCTCAAGCGCCCCCTATTCGTACCGGAGCGCCGTCATCGGATCCACCCGCGCCGCACGCCGCGCCGGCAAAAAGCCTGCGATGGCCGCCACTGCGATCAGGATCGATGAGGCAACCGCAATCACGACCGGATCGGTGGCCGACACTTCGAATAGCATTCCGGAAATCAATTTGCCACAGGCAATACTCACCGGAATCGCAACTGCGACACCGATCGCCACCAACAACAGTACTTCTCGTAAGATCATCCGCAAGATATCTCCGCGCACGGCCCCGATGGCCATACGAATGCCGATTTCTGCCGTGCGGCGGGTCACTGCATAAGACATCACGCCATAAAGTCCGATTGCGGCGAGCAGCAGCGCGAGCAAACTGAAGCCGGAAGCCAGCAGGACGATCATGCGCTGATTCACCAGCGTCTCGTCCGCGCGTTGTCAAAAGGTTTGGGTTCGCAGAGAATACTGATGTCCCAGAGATGCGAGCGCGCGTTCGGCAGAATGCTCGACCGATAGGGGATTGATGCGCGTTCGAACAATGCATTTGGGCCAGTTAGCGTGTGGCTCCTGCAGCAGAGGTTGGTAAACCGCGAAGGGTTTGGGATATCGCGGGTCGACTGCCTCGATGCTCACCAACTGCTGCGGATTGCGCACCGGCAGCGAGCGCAGCATCAACGCATTCATTACACCGAAAATCGCCGTGTTCGCCCCAATCCCCAGTGCCAGCGAAAGCACGGCAACGCAGGTAATCACCGGAGTCTTGAGAAGCAGCCGGAAAGCGTAGCGAAGGTCGTGAGCAAACGACGCCATGAAGCTCAGCATATCTCCGGCGGCTTGGAGGATAACAGAACCCGGACGGTCAGGGAGAAATCTGGCTACCGCGGCGGCAGCATCACAAATCCAAACATCAGATCGCCTGCCCCCACCACGACATACTGAGTGCCGTCGAGCTTATAGCTAATCGGGCCGTTGCTCACCGACGCCCCCAGATTCGCGTGCCAAACGGGTTCGCCGGTTTCTGCGTTCAATGCTACGAAGTTGTCCGACGAATCTCCCGTAAATACCAGGTTCCCCGCCGTACTCAGCACGCCCGAGTGGACGCTCGCGCCTTCCCACTTATGGCTCCAGCGAATCTTGCCGGTCTTGTAATCGAGCGCCTGGAGCATCGCCCGTCCCGCGCCGCCGCGATCATTGCCGCCCCAGCCCTCCGGCTTCTTGGTGTTGTCGAAAATGTAGTACTCGCTGAAGTCGCGCGTCGCGTTGACATAGAACAGCCCGGTAGCCGGGCTGAAGCTCGGCGGCGGCCAGTTGGCGGCACCGCCTTGGTTGGGCGTCACGAGAGCGCCATCGATCTGCGGCTGCTTGGCGGGATTCGGAATCGGCTGGCCGTTCGCGTCCACCCCTTTCGACCAGTTGGTCTTAATAAATTGCGACGTGACGACGCTCTTGCCGTTGGTGCGGTCCAGAACGAAGAAGAAACCGTTGCGGCTCGCCTGGGCCAGCAGTTTGCGCGGGCGCCCGTCGATTTCTCCATCGAACAGCACCGGTGTTTCGACGGCATCCCAATCGTGTGTGTCGTGCGGTGAGGCCTGAAAGTACCATGCCAGCTTGCCGGTATCGAGATGCAGCGCAACAATACATTCAGTGAATAGGTTTGCGCCTTTACGGTCTTTTCCCGCAATCACCGGTTGCGGATTTCCGGTCCCGAGATACAACAGGTTCAGTTCCGGATCGTAAGTGCTCGGCACCCACGTCATTCCCCCGCCGTGTTCCATGGCTTCGGCGTTTGGCCAGGTCTCCGAGCCGGGTTCGCCCGGCTTGGGCACGACAGACCAGTGCCATTGGACATCGCCGGTCTCGGGATCGCGCGATTCCAGATAGCCCGGAATGTCTAAGTCGTCTCCGCTCACGCCCACGATGACGTGATTCTTGATCACGATGGGCGCGACGGTTGCCGTATAGAATCGGTCAATGTCGCAAACCGGCTTGTGCCAGCGCTCGCTGCCGTCTTTAATGTTGAGAGAGACTAAGTTGCAATCGGGTGTCTCGAAATACAGCCAACTTCCGTAAATGCCCACGCCGCGATTGCCCAGATGCCAGCCGCCGTTGGAGTTCCAATGATACTTCCAGAGTTCCCGGCCCGTGCGCGCATCAATGGCGAACACGTTATCGGGAATGGTGAAGTACAACACGCCATTCACCAGCAGCGGAGTCGCTTTAATCGTGCCGCCACTCCTCCCGGGCGCGGTTTGCATGCGATACACCCAGGCCAGACTCAGCTTATTCACATTGGCCGTGTTGATATCGGCGAGCGTGCTGAACCGGCGGCCCGAATAGTCGCCGTTGTAAGTAGGCCAGGAATCGGTCGGTGGTTCGGTCAGCTTCTTCGGGTTCAGGCCCTGCGCCGCGAGAACGCCGGCCGCGAGCGCCATAAGGATCAAAGTTCGCATGCTCACTTCAGAGTCTCCAGATACGCGACGACGTTATGGATGTCTTCATCTGTGTATTGGTCCAGTAACTTGTCATGCGCGGCATAGGGATCGTGCTTCGCGATTTTCAAATTGGGTGTGCGCTTCCAGGAGTGATAGTAACCATTCGCGTCATGTAGCGAAACGTTGAAATCGTCGATGCTGACCAGGGTGCCCGAAGTGGTGCGGCCGTCAGGCGTCGTCACGCTAACCGTGACGGGTTTTGCCGGAGCGAATGTACCGTGAGAGAACCGTGTCGCTTGCGGAAACAGAAAGCGCTGCTGCAGCGTCGGCGGGTCATATCGCGAGGCGACGTGAGCAAGATCGCCCGTAGGCGAGTGGCACTGGTTGCAATGACCCGCGCCGTTGAAGTACGCCTCTCCGGCCTTGGGATCTCCGGTCAGAACGTTCAAAACCTTGCTATAGGGGCCGCTGCGGAGCGTATTGAGCACCTGCTGATGAAGGAAGTTCGAAAGATCTTTCACTTGCGCTTCCGTCAGCGAAGGAAGGCTTTTGCCGCCGGGAAGAGGATGGTTCGTCCGCAGCAGCGGGCCGAGCTTGTCGCCATAGCGATCGTGCAAAACGGTTACCGATCGCACCAGGTCCGGCCCGCTTCCGGTCCCGCGCGCGAGCGGCCCGTGACAGCCGGCGCATTCTTTCGCAAACAGGGTCTTCCCTCTCGCCGCCGCGGTTGGATCGATCGGAGGGGCGTCGGCAGGACCCGCGGGGAATCTCCTTTGCGTACGCGTTTGATTCGCGGCAGCATTGCCTACTTGGCCCGGAGCCAGATTCTTGGCGAGGTAATCGATTACCTCGTTGAATTCCGCCGGCGTACCCTTCGCTCCGCGCGCAATCATCTGCGAAACCGTATTACTCCACTGCTCCCGGGTCATTCCGTGCCCGAGGACCATATTCGGGCTATGGCAGGCGCCGCAAATCCGCTCGACGGTGTCCTTGCCTGGAGCGTTCGGCAAGGCCTGCGCGGCCGCGAGACCCGCGCCAAGGACAAGCCCCGCGCTCAATGGGATCCATCTGGTTCGAAACATTCCGATCATCGATTCCGTTAAGTAAACGTTTACCAATTCTACATTCAGCCGATTCTGTTTCTGATACCATGCCTGGAAATGAACCGAAGACAGGCGATTACGTCGATAGCCTCCGGCGGTGCCCTGGCGCTGGCGCCCCTTTCTCTGGCCAAAGGCCCGGGCAGGCTGAAACAAGGTGTCTGCTACTGGACTTACCGCAAGTGGTACACGCTCGATGGGCTGTGTAAAGAAGCGAAGAGGATCGGTCTCGCAGGCATCGATCTGGTCACACCCGAGCAGTACGCAACGGTTCAGAAATATGGGCTGACGCCGTCGATGACCGCCGGAGGCCGACCGAACACCATCAAGATTGGACTGAACCGGATCGAAAATCACGACCGCGTGCTTGCCAGTCTCAAGCGGGACATCGCGGCAGCGAGCGCGGCCAAAGTTCCGAACGTGATCACATTTTCCGGCGTTCGTGCCGGCATGCCCGATGAGGAGGGCCTCAAGAACTGCGCCCTCGCCTTGAACCGCATCAAAGGCTACGCCGAAGAGAAGGACGTCACCATCACGCTGGAGCTATTGAACAGCAAGGTGAACCATCCGGACTACATGGCCGATCACACCGCCTGGGGAGTCGAGCTGATGAAGCGCGTGAACTCGCCGAAGGTCAAGCTGCTGTACGACATCTATCACATGCAGATCATGGAAGGCGATCTGATCCGCACCATCCGCGAGAACATCGAGTTCATCGGCCATTTTCATACCGGCGGCAACCCCGGCCGGCACGAGCTGGACGATTCGCAGGAAGTGCTCTGGCACGCGGTTGCCGAAGCGATCGCGGATTTGGGTTTTCAAGGCTTCGTTTCGCACGAATTCATCCCCGCAAAGAAGCCGCCAATCCACGGCCTCGAGCAAGCCTTCAAAATCTGCACGGTGTGAGGCGTACAGCAGACCACAACTTCAGGCTTCCACATCGTGATACAGCTGGTACCGCTGATCCCGAATCTCCGGAAAGCTCCTAAAACCTATAGACCGAGCCGAGCGTAAGCGCTGACGTTAAAGCGAATCCGGTTCTTGGACGATGAACATCTATATTGTTTTCTCTACGCGCGAAACCGAACCCTGACCGTGAGGGAGGGGCCGGGCAGGCGCATCACTGGTGCGTCAGTCCCCTCCCTCACGGTCGGGGTTCGGTTGCAATTCCCGCGCTCGCCATCGCGATGGCTTTCCTCGCCGCCGCCTGGGGTGCGCCGCCGCCCAAAACCCAGAGAGCACAATTTGAATCTGCGCTCCAGCAGCAGCAGAAATCGCTGCAGGAGCAGCAGCACGCGCTTTTCGAGCAGGCCGGAATCAAAGCCGGAGAGGACGATTTCATCCCTCCGCTGCCGGCTTTGGTGAAAGCCGACTGCGCTCCGCTGCCACGATCCGAACGAGAGGGGCTGATCGCCAAGGCGGCGCAGCTCGAATCGCTCGATCCCGCGCTGATCCGCGCCGTGATGCGCCAGGAATCCGGCTTCCGGCCTTGCGCGGTTTCAAATAAAGGAGCCGAAGGTCTGATGCAATTGATGCCGGCCACGGCGAAACTCCTGCACGTCGCGGATCCCTTCGATCCGGTGCAAAACGTCGCCGCGGGAGCGAAGCTTCTGAAACAACTCCTGGCCCGCTATGACGGGGATCTCCGCCTGGCTCTGGTCGCCTACAACGCGGGCGCGGTGCGCGCCGACGCCACTCCCGCCGGCCCTTATCCGGCCGAAACGCAGGCCTATCTTGCCGGTATCTTTGCCGAACTGGCCACGCCTCAGGATGAGGAGCAGATCACAGCGTCCGGCGAAAGTAGCGCCAAAACACGTTCGCTACCGCCAGTAGCGGCACCGCCAGGAAAAAGCCCAGGCCGCCGAAGGCCAGACTCGCCGCCAGCAGCGCCACAAATACCGGCAGCGGCTTCAGCCCCAAAGGCCGGCCCAGCAGCCATGGAGTCAGCCAGATCCACCCAATCACCTGAATCGCCGTCCAGGTCCCAAAAACGATAAGCAGATCTTCCATACTGTGGCCCGCAAGCAGGTTCGCCAATGCGGCTAAGGCCAGCGGGACCAACGGTCCGATATGCGGAAGGAAGCTGGTCACGCCGCCAATGGCGGCGATGGCCGGCCACCAGGGCACGTGTGCAAAGGCGAAGGCGAGGGCGTAGAGTACAGCATCGACAATCGCGATAATCACCTGCGCGCGGATGTAGATGCCCAGGACGCGAAGCGATTCGCGAAACGGGTTATCCGGCGGGCGCGAAATCATGACGATTTCAGGTTCGCGCAACCGCTCCGAAGACCTTACTTCCCGCTATCAAAACCGGCTCAGCTAGCCGATATGTTTGCAGCGAGGCTGGCGTGTCTCGACTGCACGCCGAGGTGCGCGTATGCGAAAAATAGTACCGATTTCGAGCCTGGCGGCGGCGCTCGTGGCGCTCGCCTGCCTCTTACACCGGTATGTCGATTTCGCCGCCGTCGTGAAGCTGGTCGAACAGCAGCCGCAGATCGCGCTTCTGCCCGGAATCGCGGCCTTGCTGGCGGCCTATGTTTGGGTGATCACGGTCCGCCTGACGGCCGAGCGCACCGCGCGATCTCTGCGCAAAAAGATGGAAGAAGCAGAGCGGCTGCGCCAACTCGCCGAGGCGGGCAATCGCGCGCGCGGCGAGTTTCTGGCTCATATGAGCCACGAAATCCGCACCCCGATGAACGCGATCCTCGGGTTCACGGATCTGGCTCTCAAGTCCGACCTCGATTGCGAGCTGCGCGGCTATTTGGACACAGTGCGCGGTTCGGCCAAATGGCTGATGCACGTCATTAACGATATCCTCGATTTTTCCTCGCTAGAGACCGGCAAACTCGAGCTCGTCCGGGCTGAATTTTCGCTTGCCGAATGCATGGTCTCGGCGGTCGAAATGGTGCAACAGCAGGCCGATGAAAAGAAGCTGCTGCTCAAGCACATGATCGATCCGCACATTCCTTCGCACTTTTCGGGCGATCGCGCTCGGCTCGAGCAGGTGCTGGTGAACCTGGTCGACAACGCAGTGAAGTTTACCAGCACAGGCAGCGTTCTTGTCTCCGCAGCGCTCGAATCGGAGTCGGAGAATACAGCAGTAGTCCGCATCTCCATTGCGGATACAGGCATGGGTATTTCGCCCGAGCAGAAGCGGCTTTTATTCGAGCCTTTTGTTCGCGCCGGCGATACCTGTTCGCACGATGGCCATCCGGGTGTTGGACTGGCGATCTGCATGGGGTTGATCGAGCTGATGGGCGGCGCCATCGACGTGCAAAGCTACATCGGAGCCGGTAGCCGCTTTAGCTTTAATCTGAAACTGGAAAAGGCTGCCGAGCCCGCTCCCCTATCGGTCGCGGCGCCGAAGCAGGTGCTCTCGTTGTTAGTCGCCGAAGACAACGCAGTCAGCCGCCGCCTGCTCACCCGCGTACTCGAATCCGAAGGTCATCATGTGAGCGAGGCTTCGACCGGAGAAGAAGCGGTGCACCTGTTCCAGAACGGCAGCTTCGATGCGGTTCTGATGGACGTGGCCATGCCCGAGATGGATGGCCTCGAAGCCGTCCGCCGCATCCGGTCCTGCGAAACCGGCCGCCACGTTCCCATTTACGCCACCACCGCGAGCACTATGCCGGGCGACCGCCAGAACTGCCTGAATGCCGGCATGGACGGCTACATCTCGAAACCGCTCGATCTGGACGAGCTGCTCAAACTCATGGTCGCGGTCGGCATCGCCAAGCAAACTCAATCCGCCGTAGCGCAATAAACGGAGCAGGAGCCTGGTGTTCGGCCGGGACGCCAACTCTTTTTCCTTTAGATCCAGCATCTTACACCATCCGCGCCTTCTCATCCCGCCCGCCCGCCCCGCACACTCGAACCGTGGAGCAGGCGTTTTCGCCTGTCACCGTACGCCCTCTGGACACAACATCATGGCAACTCCGAAACAAATCGCGGCCAATCGCCGCAACTCTCAAAAATCCTGTGGCCCCAAATCCGTCGAGACCAAGGCCAAAGTCGCGCAAAACGGCGTCAAACACGGCCTCTGCGCCAAATTCCGCGTCCTCGAAGAAGTCGAAAAGCAGGAAAACTACGACGCTTTCCTCAACCAGCTCATCGAAGACGAGCAGCCCGTCGGCCAAGCCGAAATCGAGTGGGTGGTCAAAATGGCCGAACACACCTGGGTCGCCAAACGTGCCTTGCGTGCGCAGAACCACTGCTTTTCGCTCCAGCCGAAAACTCCCGAGCAGGCCAAAAACGGCGACATCCCCGTCGAGGTCGAGGTTCAACCCCTCGAACTTTACATGCGTTACCACGCC
>DASVGP010000099.1:0-16290 GCA_036379475.1 Bryobacteraceae bacterium
GCTCCCACCGGACTGTATCCTTGTCGGCTTCCAGTCATCGCGCGTCGGCCAGATCGGTCATCTGCTGCGGAAGTACGGCGCGGTCGAAGTACATGTGGGCAGCGCGGAGCATTTCTGCCAGGTCGCAAGCGAAGCCGGTCCAATGGGTCCGGCGCTCGCCGGTATCGTCACGGGCGTGTCGAGGGGCGGAGGATATCGCCTGGAACGGCCGGCCGGGCAGTGGGCTGGAGCTCGGGGCTTTGGGTTTGTGGATATGCCGGGTGAGAACCAAGACTACCTGTTCCTAGAGGCTGAAGAGTCCGTAGTCTTGGCCGGGCCTCCCAACGAGGCTTATGCCTCACCAGAGCAAGAGGGGCCAGGTGGAGGGGGCGGCGGAGAGCCGCCGCAGCCGCCCGGCGGCGATGGCGGCGACGGTGATCCCGGCAGGCCTGTGGAGCGTTTCCTCGAAGGCCGATTCCCGCGTCGAGTACGCTTCGGGGAGAAATGCTATCTCGAAGTTCGGATCTCCGTACAAGCGCCGGCCCGCGCGCATGCCTCGCCTATCAAACAGGGCGTGCTCCCGGACGGGAAGACGGCGAATGTTCTGCTGCTGCTTCAGGCTCCCGATTTCCAGATTTTGAATGGAGGGCGCGACCGAACGATTGCGGTGCCGCCCTCCGGCAATTCCCAATTTGCTATGTGGGAACTCCAGGCCGAACAGACGGGCGTGTGCGACCTTTCGGTGACCGCATACCACGCCGGCGTTCCTCTCGGGGAATTGGCGTTTCAGGCAACGGTGGATGCCGGCATCCAGACCGGCCGCAGCGAGGAGCAGTCCTCAAACGCCTATTTCCGAAAAACCTCCGGTGGCGAAATTACGCTTGTCATCCACTACGAAGAGGCCAACCGCCTTTACCGCTACGATTTCATTTCGGCGGCCGGCGGCTACACTCCCGACCTGCGCTCGGAACCACTCAAAAGGACTCCGGAGACGGCAATCGGAGTGCTTATCAAAGCGTTGAACGTGGTCGCAAAGGGTAAGGCAAAGATGGATGGGCGTGCGACGCGGGAGTGGCTGCAAGGCAAGGGCGCCGAATTATGGACAGAGTTCATTCCTGAAAAACTGCAGCACCGGTTCTGGGAAGAGCGCACGAATATCAAGAAAATCAGGGTACTCTCTTCGGGAGATCCCGTTCCCTGGGAACTCCTTTACCCGGCCGCGCCCGGAGAAGCTCCCGACGAGAACACCGGTTTCTTAGGCGAGGCGTTTACCCTGACGCGCTGGCGTTTTGGAGAGCCGGCGGACCCGCGTCTGCATAACGGCCCGGTCTGTTTCGTTCTGCCGAATAACGCTCCCCCGGAGGCCATCACGGAAGTCGACCATCTCAAGGGAATCGTAGGAGGCAACAGCACGACCGCCCGTAACCTGGCGGAGCTTAGCGAGGTTTTCAAGAGCGGCGAGTTTGGCATCCTTCATTTCGCCTGTCACAACCTGTTCGAACTTGAACAGTTTGGGCCCCGGATCTCCATGCCCGACGGGCCATTTGAGCCTTCGACGCTGATCAACTACAAGAATAAGTTCCAGCGGCCATTCGTATTTATGAATGCATGCCGAACGGACGGTGTTGCTCCGAGCTACACAAGGCTGACCGGCTGGGCCGATAAGTTCCTGGATACGGGAGCGGGGGCTTTTGTCGGTTCGCTGTGGGAAGTCCGCGACAAAAGCGCCGCCCAATTTGCCGCGACCTTCTATGACAAGCTGCTGAACAAAGAGTTACTGAACAAGACGCTGAGCGAGGCGATGAAAGCTGCACGCGAATCGATCGGCAACATTGGCGGGGACCCCACGTGGCTCGCTTACTCTACTTATGGCGACGCTGAGGCCAGCATTGCAAGAACGTGATTGATGCCTGCACCTATTTTGGTTGTGCACGGGGTGGCGAACCGGGATGAGCATGCTTTCCACACCCAAGTGGAGGATGTTCAAAATCGCATCGGCGGCGATTACCGGCTGATTCCCGTGTGGTGGGGGGATCTTGGCGGCAAGACCGAGTATTTGCGGGACACGCTACCGGAAACGGCCGGTGTGACGGTGCGCGGGAGAGCCGCAAGCGAGATCGACGAAGCCGCAATCGTGGAGCTCCTGCGCGGTGCCTTCGTTACCGGCACGGAACAGAAGGTCCGCTCCGAAGAGGAACGTGAGGAGATTATCATTCGGGCAGCCCAAGCGCAGCCTGATTCCGCAGCCCAAGTGCGCTCCGAACATGCGGACGAAGTGGCAGAGGCGATTCGCGAAGCGTGGCAGGAAGCAACTTATTTGCGGATCGTCCGCAGCGATGCCGTATTGGAGGCTGTGGGCCGCGCGGTGGGAGCCGCCACGGGAAATCTTGCGCCTTTCGATGACGCTGATGAGGAGGTGGTTACTCGCGGGTTCACCGAACGGGATCCCTTCGCCGAAGAAGCTGAGACCAGGAGCGTTCGAGAGAAAACAGGAAGAATTGCGCGTGCGGTGGTGAGCGAGATCGATCGGGTGGTTGGTGGAGTGATCGGCCAGGTCCTAGGTGACGTGAACCAGGTATTGCGGGGAGCGTGGGCCGAGCGCATCGGCTATTTCCTGGGCGATATTCTCGCCTATCAACGCAACCATGCAGCTATTCAAGAGCGCCTGTCGAAGGCGGTGGCCGAGCATGCGGATGGGTGGGGCGTGGAAGGAAAGCCGATTTCCGTTGTCGCCCATAGCCTGGGCGGCGTCATCGCGTTTGATGCGGCTACGCGGAGTAGGGCGCCTCTGTGGATTGATGGTCTGGTGACCTTTGGCAGTCAGCCCGCCTTTTTTGAAGTATTAGACCCTCGTGGAAGCCTGCCGCGGTACAGGACCGGCAATCCCATCAGCTTGCCAAAGACGATCGGGCGCTGGACGAATCTTTGGGAACCGCTTGATGTCCTGGCATTTGCGGCGGGCAAAGTGTTCCGGCTGCACTCCGGGCTAAGCCCTACCGACCTGCGGACCGCCCACGATCTCAGCTACGGCCTGGCGACCCACAGCACTTACTGGGGAAGCCCTGAATTGGTTGCAGCTATTCAGCAAACGGTTGGAGCCTGAATAGAAGGAGAAGCGCGGATATCAGCGCGAGCGGCATCAAAATGCTCGCCGGAAGTCCGAGATTCCGAATGGTGGTATGGCCGATATCCAGAAAAGTTTGCTCGCGCAGCACGGCAATACTCCGGCTGAACGCAAACCAGGTACCCTCGACACGGCACGCAAGAGTGCGTGCGCCACCTTTTCATGAAGTTAGCAGCTACTCAAGATGAAGCTGAATTCCGCCGACCAATCCAGCCAAAATATTGTAAAGCCATGCCGCAAGAAGGGCTCCAAGAAATCCCGTAGCGCCATAGAAAATGGGGAAGATTACGATCGCGCCAACACCCATTACGGCTCCCAAAGCCGTATGCGCAGCGGTTCCGGAAAAAGCGAATCCGCCCGCCATGGCCACTAACGAAAATATCACTCCAGCGAGCAAGCCGATGATTGCGTAAAGCATTCCGGCGATTCTCGCGCAAGAGACCGGCCCTACCCTTTTGATCACCATTTCTATACCCTCGTCAAGCAAGTATTTGAGCAGGATACTACGGAATTTTGGGTGCGGGGTACTTATCTCCCAAGCGTTCGAGACAAGTCTCGACGCCGTACGCTGAGAGCGTGCGCCACAGTTCTCCTTCTACGGTTCGCGAACGTGGACGTGCGGATGAGGAGAGAGCAGCGCCTTCTCATGCGTGTGCGCGTGACGGCGGATCAGGGAGGCGCGTTCCAGGAGGCCGACATTGTGCAGGAGCGAAAAAGGCTCGCCATCGGCGATGATGCGCCCGGACTCCAGAACCCAGCAGCGATCGGCGATCTCTTCGACAACGTCCAGGTCGTGGGTCGCCGTGATCACGGTTCTTGTGCCATTTTTCCAGGACGAAAGCAGGCGGACGATCTGAGCGGCGCTGCTCGGATCAAGGCCGGTCGTCGGCTCGTCCAACAAGAGCACTTCCGGATCGAGCACCAGCACCGATGCCAGCGCCACCCGTTTTTTCTCCCCTCCCGAAAGACGGTGCGGAGGGCGCTCGCTCAGGCCGGCGATGTCCATCGCCGTAAGGGTATCGAGCACGCGCTCGCGAATTTTCTCCTTGGGCCATCCGAGTTGCAGAGGTCCAAAGGCGACTTCGTCGAAGACGCTCGGGTTGAACAACTGGACGTCGGGATTCTGGAAGACGATGCCCACGCGGCGGCGGAAGCGAAAGAAGAATTCCTCGGTTTCGAGGCGGGCAGCGGTCAGCGTTTCGCCTGCGAACGAGATGGAGCCCTGATCGGGAAAAGACAGGGCGGCGAGGAGGCGGAGGAGCGTCGATTTGCCCGATCCGTTGGCACCGAGCAGGGCGACGCGCTGGCCGCGTTTGATTTGGAGCGAAACGTGGCGCAGCGCCGCGATCTTGCCGTAGGAGTACGACACGTCGCGGACATCGAACGCGAGATCGCCGTTGGGCGGTGTCATTTCCGTGCCCCGGTTCCTCCTTGCGACGCCTGAAGGCTGAGGCGAATGCCCTCTTCATAGGACGTCTTCTTCACGTCCCCGAGCAAGCCGCGGAGCGCCGAATCGTCCATCAATACGGGCGTAGTAAACAGGTAATTCATTTCGACGAGTTCGCGCATGAGTGGATTGAAGAGGCCAAGCAAGCGCAAAAGATTTTTGCCGGCTACGCGGAGTTTCGGTTTCCGGCCGGCGAGGGCGAAGGCACGTTCGGCGACTTCGCGTTCGGTGATCGCGCCCGGGCCGGCGAAGTGCCACCAGCGGCCCCAGGCTTCTTCCTTTTGAGAGAGCGCCAGCACCACAGGACCGATATCCGGCACGAAGACGAATTCATGGGGAGTATCGATCGGCCCGATCAAATCGGCGGTTCTGCCATGGGCAGCGGCTTCGAACACCGAGTGCAGAAAACTTGACTGGACGCGCGGGCCGTAAAAATCCGGCAGGCGAAGGACTGCGGCCCGAATTTTTTTGGCGGCATCAGCTTCGAGCAGCACGTCTTCCTGCTCTTTGCGCATACGGCCCTTGAAGGTATGCGGGGCGCGGGGATGGTTCTCCGTGACAGGGTTCGTCTGCGGCTTGCCATACGGATAGACCGTTCCAATCAACAGGATTTTGGGAACATCTTCGGCAATGGCGGCCTCCACAGTCTTGCGCATCAGAACCGGATGGAGATCGAAGCGGTGATAGGGTACGCCAACGAGATAGATGAGTGTGTCCGTGCCGCGGATAGCCGCTCTGATGGACGCCGGGTCGTTCGGATCCCAGGTGGCGATCTCCGCCAGCGGGTCGGCGCCGAACTTTGTCTGCAAAGCAGCGCGATCGCGTCCGACGACCCGGTAGGCTCGCTGGTCCTGGTTCAGCGCGTGAGCAATGCTTTGGCCGGTAGCTCCGGTCGCTCCGAATAGGGTGAAGTTCCCCATGCCATTAGTGTGCATCGGCGAGGCGCGTGAAGATGGCTGCACGCCCCTGCGAGTCCTCAATCCGCAGGAGCTCATTCCACTTGGCCATACGCTCGGAGCGCGAGAAGGACCCGACTTTGAGCTGCGGCGCTTTCCACCCTACACAAAGGTGAACGATGGTGACGTCTTCCGTTTCACCAGACCGGGCCGAGATGATTGGGGCAAGTCCCGCCGAGCGCGCCGCTTGGAGCGCCGCGAGCGTTTCCGTAATCGTCCCCGCCTGATTCGGCTTGATCAGCACGGCATTGCAGAGCGTTTCGACCGCGGCCTCTCGTATCCGGCCCGCGTTGGTCACGAGCAGATCATCCCCGACAATCTGGACCCGCTCGCGAAATGCGGCTGTGAAGCGACGGAAGCCATCCACATCGTCCTCGGCTAATGGATCTTCAACAGAGATGATGGGATAGCGTTCGATCCATCGCTGCAGAATTTCGATCAGCCCGTCGGTGTCTACCGTTTTGGCATCGCGCGCCAGCCGATAGAATCGTCCTTCGCGAAATTGCGACGCGGCCACATCGATCGAGATCCCGACGTCTACTCCAGGGACAAATCCCGCTGCCTCGATGGAGGCGACGAGCGCATCCAGGGCTTCCTCGTTGGAAGAAAACGCCGGCCAGTATCCGCCCTCGTCCGCAACTCCCTGGAGCAGCCCTCGCTTCGCTAACAGCGTTCCTGCAGCCTGATAAATTTCGGCGCTTGTTTCCAGCGCTTCGCTGAACGATTTCGCGGATAAGCATACGACCATGAAATCCTGTACGTCCATCCGTTTTGCCGCGTGTGCCCCGCCTCCGAAGATCTGAATTTCCGGCAGAGGCAGAAAAGCGCGATCCTCTCCGGACAGGTAGCGCCAAACCGGCATTTCGTGAGCGGCCGCGGAGGCGTGCAGTGCCGCCATCGACGCCGCAATCATTGCGTTGCCACCAAGCCGGCGCTTGTTGGGCGTGCCGTCCGCCTCGATCAGAATATGGTCGATGGCGTTCTGATCGCTGGCGTCTTTGCCTTCCAGAAGGCGGGCGATCTCTCCATTGATGTTCTGCACGGCACGCATCACGTCCAATCCGCCAAACCTTGCGCCGCCATCGCGCAAATCGAATGCCTCGCCCGAACCGGTCGAAGCGCCTGCAGGAGCAATCGCCCGGCCGGTAATGCCGGATTCCAACTGAATCTCCGCTTCCACGGTGGGCCGGCCGCGAGAATCCCACACGCGCCGCCCGTGCACTTTTCGAATCGCGGTTCTGTACATTAGCCCTCTGCTTAACCCTCCAACTGCGCGGCCCAGGCGCCTTTAACTATGGCTGGTGAAGCAGGCGCGCTTGCAAGGAGCGGGAGCGCCGTCTGCCGTACCAGTTCCCGATCCGAGTGGCGGGTCAGATATTCGACAGGCGATTTCCCGTCCACGCGCGCCAGAAACAGGGCCGGCAGGAGTTGCCCGGCGCGAAGCTCGATCTCTCTCCGACTCTCCCAATCGACGCGGGCGAAATAGTTTTCGGCGAGGGCATCGAAAGCGGCCAGGAACTGCGCAGCCAGGGGACGATGCACCAGGCACTTCAGCAGCAGATGATTGAGGCAAAACGCAATATCAAACGCCGGATCGCCAAACCATGCACACTCGGCATCGAGAAATAACGGCCCGTGCGGCCCAACAAGAATGTTTTTCGGGCTGATGTCGCCGTGCACGAGCGCTCGTTTTGTGTGAAGCGTTCGCCGGGATATGGCAAACAACTCATTGCTTACTGCCGGATGCCGCGCCGCTGTCGCTTCCAGGTACGGTTCAAGCCGGATGGCATGGAAAATTGCATCGGTCGAGAAACCGGCGGCGATGGCCGGATTGTCCGCCGTTGCCGAATGGATGCCTGCCAGTCTCCGCCCCACCTCGGCTGCCACGGTGTTGTCAATTCGACCGGCGATCAGTTCCAGTTTCCAGTTCCGAAACAGTGCCGGGTCGCAGTATTCCATGGCAAAGAGGGCTTTTTCGGAGTCTTTCGCGAGAACGCGAGGCGCGGCATCTGCAAGAATCTGCGCGACGGTTTCGAGCCATCGAACTTCGTAGGTGTTTCGCTCGACAGGCGCTTCCCAATTGGCTGCCACTCTGAGTCTCGGCAGCGCTTGTTTCACGACAAACACACGCTCCGGCGTTTCCACCTTGAAAATTTCAGAAGAGATACCGCCCGCTAGCGCCGTCAGCCGGATCCGCTCTCCCTCCGCTACCAAGCCGAGCCGGCAGAGAGTGTGAGCAAGCTCCTGCTGTTTAATATTCGACAATTTCATTTTGCGGGGCAGGTCACTTGAACACAACTGATGCAAATAGCGTATGAATGAGTTTTGGGGGTCACTTGCGTCTTAGAATCCTATTCACTATCTGTCTTCTCGGCTCTGCCGCGATCGCCGGAGGGTTGCGCTCGGGCGCTCAGTCCGGGGCAATTCCAAGCTACACCGCCGACGGACGGCTTCAGCTGCCGTCCGATTACCGCGAGTGGGTTTACCTCAGCAGCGGACTGGATATGAGCTACACGCCCCGGGCCGCAGGTAGCAACGGGCATTCGATGTTCGACAACGTGTTCGTCAATCCTGAGGCGTACCGCTCGTTTCTCCAGACCGGGACATGGCCGGACAAAACGATGCTCGCTCTGGAGCTGCGAGGCGCTGACAAAAACGGATCGATTAATAAGGCCGGTTATTTTCAGAGCCGGAACGTAATGGGAGTGGAATTACACGTTAAGAATGCGGCGCGCGGCGGCTGGGCGTTTTATCAATTCAACGGTGCGGCTCCGGCGAAGATGGTGCCGAAACGGGCAAGCTGCTACTCGTGTCATCGCGACCACGGGGCTGTCGACACGACCTTTGTGCAGTTTTATCCGACGCTGATCCCGGTCGCGAAGGGAAAGAACACGTTTCGGGAGCGTTGAGGGACGGAGTACTCAACGTCCGATCCAAACGGCGGCGCAGGCGACGATGAGCAGTCCAGCGAGCCGACGCCAATCGGCGGCGGTCATCCGCGGATCGTCCAGCAGGAGCACCTCGCCGCGAAAGCCGCGCGCCTGCATGGCGAGGGAAACTTCGCTGCTCAACTGCAAGCTCTTGTCGAGAAGAACGCCCGCTGTGGCGGCCGCAAGACGGCGCTGCGCGCCCCCTTCCAGATCGCCCACGAGCCGGGCTTTGCGCGATTCGATCATGTCCTGCGAGATCCTGACGAGCAGGAAGATATAGCGGTACGTCATTTCGAGAATAAAAACGGCGCTCGCGGGAAGGCGGAAGAAGCGCAGCGACCGCAACAGCCGGTTCCAGGGAGTGCAGAGCACCAGAAGCAGCGCCAGAGTGGCGGCCGTTTCCGCGCGCAAAACCAAAAAGCAGGCGCTGGTTACCCCTTGCGCGCTGACCGGCCATTGGAGGAAAGGCACGTGCCAGATCACATTGCCCGGCACGAGAAAAATCGCGGGCAGAGCGATGGCGCCGGTAAAGGCGAGTACCGCGATCCAGACTCGTCTGGCCAGCAACGCCACTGAAACACGCGAAAGAACCGCCAGCAAAACCGCCGCGCCGAAGAGCGCAACCAGCGCCCAGATCCGGTGCACGGCGATTGCACTGACAATCAGCGCGCCGATGCCGGCCAGCTTGACCCGGGCATCACATCCTTGCAGAAGTCCGTTCGACCGCGAGGTATCTTCGGCAAACACCGTCGCCTGTACTGCGCGCAGAAGGCTCTCGGTGGTCCTGGAGAGAAAGCTTTGCCGCCGCCTAGAGCGACGCGCGATGAGTAGCGTCAGGACAGCAATCAGTCCTACTCCAGCCGCCGCGGAGGCGAAATATCCCAGATAATGATTGCCGATGAACTCAGGCGCATAACCGGCAGCGGGAGCTTTCCAGAGCGAAGCGAGGTGTTGCAGGCCCGCAGGAGCGCCATGGATAAAATCGCTGGGGCGCCATTCTCCCCAAGCGGTCCCCGCTGCCAAAATCCCCAGCGGCGTGAGGACAAGAGCCGCGCCTAGAGCGGCATAGAGTGGGGTAGACGATCGTCTCTTGCCGTCTGGCTCCGGTTGGCAGACCATGCCGGTTGGAGCATCCGGCGCCGTAGACCGCAGCATCTCCGGATCCGCACGCTGCAAATAGCCCACCATGCCCGCCGCAATCACCAGCTCCGCAAAACCGGCAAATGTGAGATGAGCAATCATCATGGCCGGAATCGAAATGCTGAGCGGGTAAGGGGCATAGAGCGGCGCGCCCGCAGCATTGTGAAACAGCAGCGGCTGAACGCCGAACTCGACAGCGGCACAAAATGCGGCGGCGTTGATGCCGGTGTATCCGGCGATTGCTGCAGCGACCACGCGGCGTTTGGACGCGATCGCCGCCTTTCGTGCAACCAGCCGGTAAACCGCATAAGCAACCAGAGAGCCGACGATCGCCATATTGAAGCAATTCGCGCCAAAGGCGGTAATGCCGCCGTCGCCGAAAAACAGCGCCTGAATCAGCAGCGCCATGCAAATGGCGAGTATCGACACCCAAGGCCCCAGCACAATCGAGGCCATGCCCATTCCCACCGCATGCGCCGTGGTGCCGCCGGGAATCGGCAAGTTGAACATCATGATGACGAAACAGAAGGCGGAGAATAACCCCAACAAAGGAACGGTGCGCGTATGCAGCGCTCTTTTGGCGCGCTTCAGAGCCGTATACCAGAAAGGCGCGGCAGCAGCGTAAAAGACAGCGCAGGTGGAGGGACTCAGATAACCGTCCGGAATGTGCATAAGCGCCGGGCGTAACACTCTTTGCGAAAACGTGCTACGCACCCACTATGCTACATCCGAATCATTTCGCTGCTTCCGTCGGTGCCAGAAAACTGTTGAACCACTCGACCGTGCGCCGCACATCATCTCGCAGGTCGCTGAGCCTCTGAAACGAGTGGCCTTCGTTTGGGTACACCACAAGTTCGGTCGGCACGCCAAGAGTTTTGAGCGCGTGCCAGAATTCGAACGACTGCGGCGCGGGACATTCGGCATCGTATTGGCCGACCACCATCAGCGTCGGCGTCTTTACGTTCTTCACGAAACGAATCGGAGAGCTCTTCGCGTACACGGCCGGATCGTCGTAGACGGAAGCGCCGAAATAAGGCAGCATCCATTTATCGATGAGATTTTCGCCGTAGTAACTGCGCCAATCGGAGATGCCGGCGCCCGCTACGGCCGCGCCAAAGCGATGCGTTTGGGTCACCGCCCACATGGTCATGTATCCGCCGTAGCTCCAGCCGGCAATGCCAATCCGGTTCGTATCCACGGGCACGCGCTTGAGAACCGCGTCTACGCCCGAGAGTATGTCCTGCAAGTCGCCGCCGCCGAAATCCTTGATATTGGCGCGCGTGAACGCTTCGCCTTCGCCGTAGCCGCCGCGGAAATTGGGAAAGAACACAAAGTAACCTAGCGCGGACATAACCGACATATCGAAATGGGTCGAAGGCCATTGCGGCAAATGGCAATTCGCGGGGCCGCCGTGGATGCTGACGACCATGGGATAACGCTTCGCAGGATCGAAATGGCGCGGATAAAGCAGCCATCCCTGCACGCGAAAGCCGCCGTTGTTCCAGAAAATGCTTTCGGGCTTGCCCCATTGCGGGTGCTGCGAATCGTTGGCATGGGTGATCTGGCGCCAATGGCCGATTGGGCCGGCCCAAACTTCGGGCGCGTGCCGCCAGGAACTCTGCACCAGCGCGGCCGTTCGTCCATCCTGCGCGAAAGAGCAATTCGCGAAACGGCCGCCGTGGCGAAGATCTTCGGCGCCCTTCCAAAGCCGGCGCATGGCGCCGGTCGCCGGATTGAGCTGCGCAATCGCGCTTTCGCCGTCCACATATTCAGTCAGGAGCATCTGTTTGCCTCGCCACGAAAAGCCTGTGGGAGTTGCCTTCAAATCTTTTGTGAGATCGCGCAGCTTACCGCCCGAGGCGGGAATTTCGAAAATGTCGCCGCCGCTAAAGGCCTCGTCGCTCATGATGCCGCCGATGAAGGCAACCGATGTGCCGTCGGGCGACCAGCGCGGAAGCGCAATCTGGCGTTCCATTGGTGGGTGATACAGCAAGCGCATAGCGCCGGAGCGGCCATCCACAATGTAGAGATTTGCGATCCACCAATTGTTGTCTGCCGGACCAGGCGCGGCGATCGCTGCAAATTGCGTGCCGTCGGGCGACCAATCGTATTGATAGATGTTCAGATTCACCGGAGTTACCTGGCGGATGGAGCCGCCGCCGGCCTTTACGATTGCGATGCGCTGGTTGCGAATCTTGCTTCCGACGACGCCCAGTTGCGTGGGAGCGGCGGCGAGCGGCCCGCCACCGCCGCCGTTTTCGGTGTAGAGAAAGGCGATGCGTTTGCCGTCGGGCGACCAGCGCAGATCGATTACGTAGCCGTCGAGATTGGTCAGCTTCCGCGGCACGCCGCCAGCCGCCGCGGCAATGTAGATCTGGGGCTGGCCTTCGTAATCGGCGTCGGAGAGAAACGCGAAATGGCGGCTGTCGGGCGACCAGGCGATTCCGCCTTCACGAACCTCGTCTTGCCCATCACCGGTCGTGATGCGCCGCGGGCGCTGGTTGGCGTTCTTTCGGTCGAATAGGTAGATCCCGGCGCCCTGTTTTCCCGGGGCCGACTCGACCCACGCCACCCAGCGCGCGTCGGGAGAAATGGCGACGCCGGAAAACGAGTGCACGCTCTCGAGATGGCTAAACACCTGGTCGAAGCGCGCCATCTGTGCGCGAGCGCCTACGGCCGTACACACAGCAGCCGCGGCGATCCAAAGGTACTTGCGAGAGCGAAAAAGCATTCTGGTCAGGACTCGATTTATGTTCTCAAAGTTGTAGACTTGCTGATAGCTCAATGGCCGTATCGGACCGCAAACGCTTCAAGATTCCGATCGTTCCCAGCGTCATTGTTGCGGCGGTGATCGCCGGTTTGATTTTCTGGTTCGTCTATGTGGGCCGGCCGGCGCCTCCTTCGGCAGCGATGCAACCTCCCACGGCGGCCGAACGAAGCTACGCGCCGGACATCACGCTCTCTGACTTTCGGATGAGCGCGGCCGAAAACATGGTGCGGCAGCGGGTGGTGGCGGTGCGCGGGCAGATTACGAATCGCGGCCCGCGAACGCTCACCTCCGTTTCCGTGGACTGCTCCTTCAGCGACATTCAGGGTAAGACAATCTATCGTGAACGCAAGCTGATCTTTTCATCCAAGGAGAAGCCGCTGAAATCCGGCGAAACTCGGCCCTTCCGGCTCGCATGGGATTACCTTCCGGACGACTGGAATCAAGCCTTGCCGCGCATTGCGGTCGCCAGAATTATGTTCGCGGACGAAGCGAATCGATAACATGAACTCTCTTATTTCCGGTCTTCACGGCGTGTTCGGCTTTCCGGTAACGCCGTTCCGAAGCGATCTCTCGCTCGACCTTGCCGCACTCGAGCGCAATGTGGATGAAATGGCGTCGCATCCGTTTTGCGCCTTGGTAGCCGCGGGCGGAACGGGAGAAGTCTACTCTATGTCGCCCGACGAGATTGAGCAGGTGGTTGCAACCGCGGTCCGCGCGGTAAACGGCAGAATGCCTGTGGTGGCGGGCACCGGATTCAATGCGGCTATCGGCGCCGATCTCGCGCAGCGAGCCGAAAAGGCCGGAGCGCAATGCATTCTGGCGTTGCCGCCTTACTATGTCGGTGCGCCAGAAGAAGGCCTGTTCGCTTATTACGAAGCGATCGGCCGCGCGACAAGTCTGCCGCTGATGGTTTACAGCCGCGGCTGGGCCGTGTTCCGTCCCGACATGGTCGCGAGATTGGCGGAGCGCGTTCCAACGCTCGCCGCCTGGAAAGACGGACAAGGCGACATGCGCCAATACCAACGCATCATGCAGCAGAACGGTGACCGTCTGACATGGTTCGGGGGCCTGGGTGACGATTGCGTGCCGGGCTATTTCGCCATCGGCGTGCAGGCGTATACGTCGAGCATTTCAAACATCTCGCCGAAGCTCTCGCTGCTGCTCGCCGAAGCCGGAATGAAGCGCGATTTTCCGCGGCTGAATGAGCTCATGGAGCGCTATGTGCATCCTCTCTATGCGCTGCGCGAGCGCTCGAAAGGTTATGAGGTTGCCGTCATGAAGCAAGCGATGGAGATGCTCGGCATGACGGCCGGACCGGTGCGGCCTCCGCTGGCGAATTGCCGAGCCAAAGATATCGAGGATCTGCGCGCGCTCATGGAGACCTACCGCGAGCTCGATTCCCGGTTTGATAGCGAGAAACGGAGTGCCGCTCTTCTGGAACGGGAGGGGCGAGTTTGAGCGCCGCGGCAAACGCTTACGATTGGCCCCGCCTCTTCCGGGAGTTGAACGCCCAAGGCAATGCGGTGGTTGAAGGGCTTCTTTCCGCCAATGAGTGCCGCGAAATCGCCGGACTCTACGGGGAGGACGCTATCTTCCGCAGCCGCATCGTGATGGCGCGGCACGGCTTCGGACGGGGCGAATACAAATACTTCCAATATCCTTTGCCCGATCTCGTTGCGAATCTTCGCGCGACGGTCTATCCGCAACTTGTGCCCATCGCCAACCGCTGGAATGCCGCCATGCACATCGATGTGCGCTACCCGGAGGAGCACGCCGATTTCATCCAACGCTGCCGCGAAGCGGGCCAGGCCCGGCCCACGCCGCTTCTGCTGCAATATGGAACCGACGATTACAACTGCCTGCACCAGGATCTCTACGGCGAGCACGTGTTTCCGCTGCAATTGGCGATTCTGTTGTCGCAGCCTGGCGCAGATTTCACCGGCGGCGAGTTCGTTATGACTGAGCAGCGTCCTCGGATGCAGACGCGCGCTATGGTTGTGCCGCTGCGCCAAGGCGACGGCGTCATCTTCGCGGTGCACAATCGCCCGCTGCAGGGCACACGCGGCACCTATCGCGTCAACATGCGCCACGGAGTCAGCGGAATCCGCTCCGGCCACCGCTACACGCTCGGCATCATTTTCCACGATGCGGCCTGAAAGGGAAACGGCGCGAGACAGCAAATGAAGGCGCGATCCTCAATTTCGGAGCGAATCCTATTTGATTTACGATCTGCCTCCAGGACGCTCGTCAAAGCGCGGGTCTTTTCCATCACAGCGATCCTGACCCTGGCGTTGGGCATCGCACCGACTACTGCCGTATTCACTTTGATAAATGCAATCATCCTCCAACCGCTCGGTTATCCCAGTCCTGACCGTATCGTTCTCTTCTTCACGAAGTCGTCCCATGGAAGGCTGTATGGCGCTTCGATGACGAAGTTCAATGCCTGGAAACAGGAGACTCAGATTTTCCAGAACGTCGCCGCATATGAATATCGGCCGGCGACGTTTAACCTTGGGGAGGGCGCATCGGCTGGGCACGTATCCGGAATCCGAGTATCCGCCGGCTACTTCCGGTTACTGGGGGCGCCGATCATGCGCGGTAGGACCTTTACAGCGGACGAAGATCGCCCCAATGGCGAGCACGTAACGGTAATCAGCTATGCGCTATGGCAGCATCACTTTGGCGGCAATGGGAATGCCGTCGGGAAATCTATTCTGTTGAATGGTGTTTCTTACACCATCGTCGGCATCGTTGGTCCGTCGTTCAACACTGAACTGAAGTCGCCACCGGGCCTCTGGCTTCCGTTTCAGGTCGATCCGCACAGTAATGACCAGTCGCAATTTTTCAATGTGATTGCGAGGCTCAAGCCGGGGATAACATTGGCGGAAGCCAATGCCGGCCTCCAGCTTGTATCTGAGGAATTTCGCCGCAAATATCCCAACGTTATGGGTTTGCGCGACACGTTCGCTGTGGCGCCTCTCGCTGAGTTGCTCACCGGCGAGATCCGTCCCGCGTTGGTTTTGCTCGCGGGAGCGGTAGGCTTTGTCTTGCTGATCGCCTGCGCAAACACCGCGAACCTCTTACTTGTAAGAGCAACGGTTCGCAGGCGGGAAATCAACCTGCGAATGGCGCTCGGAGCCAGCCGAGGACAAATCATCCGCTACCTTTTGAGCGAGAGTATCGTGCTGGCGCTCGTCGGGGGAGGACTCGCGCTCATTCTTGGCCCTTTCGGAATTCGTGTGTTGTTGATGTTCAACTCCGCGAGTCTACCACGTATCGGGCAACACGGCGCGGCAATCACGATGGACTGGCACGTCCCTTTGTTCACCCTGGCGATAGCTCTCGGTACAGGGGTCCTCTTCGGCCTTGCGCCGGCAATCGGGCTCTCACGTTCGGATTTGGCTTCGACGCTTCGAGAAGGTGGCGCCCGATCCGGAACTGGAGGGCGACAGAAAAAGAGTCAGGCATTACTCATCATCAGCGAAATCGCACTCGCGTTCGTTCTGCTCGTCGGGGCTGGGTTGCTCATTCGCACTTTCGTTGCTCTGCGCACGGTTGATCCGGGCTTTAACACGCATAATGTCATGACCGCACGGACGGCTCTGACCAGTTCGCAACAGAAAACTTATCCAGAGGCACTAAAAAGGGAGGTACGAACCGCAATTCCGCAACTTGAGGCGATTCCAGGCGTTATTTCTGCGAGTGTGTCTTATACCTTGCCGCTTGACGGGATGTTCGGTATTCCGTTCAATATCGTTGGCCGCCCAGCATCAGGTGAGCGCTACGACGGCCGAGGCTGGCAGGCCGTATCACCGGGCTATTTTGAGGTCTTCGGAATTCGCTTGATTCAGGGGCGCACATTCACAAAGCGCGATGACAGTGCTGCGCCGCCGGTCGCCATCATTGATCGGAGTGTGGCATCGCGGTTCTGGCCCAAAGGAAGC
>DASVGP010000100.1:0-41651 GCA_036379475.1 Bryobacteraceae bacterium
GAATTTTCTTGAGATTTTAGGAATACTCTCGACCGTAAGATATCTTAGCCTGCTCGTATTAACCCGTTGTAAGGTATAGGTTTTCCGGCATCGGAACGATCCTAGTCCTAGGGGTACTAGTTTCTCTTGTACGCGGAGCCGTTTTGTGTCACAGTGAAGTTACACCCCATGCTGCCCGGAAGAGCCATGCTCACCCAGCCGAGTCGCAAGACCGCCTGGACGCGCGATTTGGTGGAGATCCAAACCGTCTATGGCCGTCTCGTCTACCTATCGGGTTTGGTCAATCCGGATACAGGGCGGTATGAACACTACACGCTGATGGCGGAGTGGGATCCGCTCGAAGCCCATCGCGCGTTCCGGCGCATCCATGAGGAGATTTTCACCGAGTGGCTGAATTATTCGCTGGAAAAGAAGAAGGCGGATGTCGAACTGTACATCGCCGGCATCCGGCAGATTGAGCCGCGGGATTTGGTCGAGGCCTGGCTGCGCCTCAGACCTTACAAATATTTGGTTCCCGGCTCGATCCAGGGTCCTGAGCGGCAAAAACACGTTTCGGATTTTGAGGCTATCCTCGTGCTTCTGCAGAACGTGTATGGCGTCGCTTCCCCAGATCGAAGCGCATAGCGACTCCGGTGACCTGGCCGATCACTTCGGCCTCGCCGGGATAACGAAAAATCTCGGGAGCGGCATGGGAGGCCGAATGCGGTATGGCGATCAGGGTGCCATCGCGCTCGGTACACCAGGCGCAGCGATAGCCGTTGCGGTGTTCCAGAAAATAAACCGGACGTTCGTGTTCATGGGCCCAGCCATCTTTGGCGACGCGGCGCTTGGTTTCGTCGATTTGGACGAAGGAGCCGGGGGCGATTAGCGGGTACATAAACCAGTCCTCGCTGCCGATAAAGGCATAGCGCTGGTGACGCGGCTCGAGCGAATTCAGCAGCAGCATCGGCAGCCGGCCCCAGACCCGGATGTGGCGCGATAGGAAGTTGGTGTGGCGCAGATCGAGTTTGGGATCGAGATCGGTGGGAAAATCGATTGCGGCGCCTTCGGGGCAGCGGAAGTCAACCGGCCGCGTCTGGCCGGCCGCGAGCTTGCCGGCATCCTGAGCGAGTTGCTCCAGGAAAACGCCGTACCAGCTCAAAACCTGTGCGAAATCCAGGCCGTAAATGGCACAAAGAGAATACACGCGATAAATGGACGGCACTGTGCCCTTGTTCTCGATATCCGCCAGACGGCTGAGGCCGATGGTAAATTCGTCGTTGCCGCGCTGGTGGGCGATGAAAAGGCTCGCTTCTTCGACGTCGCGGTAGCGCAAGCGCAGCCGCTCGCGGGCATTGCGCAGCTTCTGGCCAGGCTCGTACATAAATCCCCCTATACGATTATCGCTGAAAAATCGGGCTCTGTTCTGTTTTCAGAACAGAAATGACGTAGAGCCTCGCAGGAACGAGACATAGGGGGCGCAAAAAAGCCACTGCGCTTCTTAGCGCGGAGGAAAGTACTATATCTATGACGGGCTTTACGGGAAGATCGTTGCTCGCTTCAAAGATTTTTCCTATCCCAGTTTTACATCGGAGGGCTATGCAGATAGCAAAGAAAAAATCCGCGAAGCTGGCTGCCTTTCAAGGTGAACCCGGCGCCTTCAGCCACATCGCCGCGAGACAACTTCTGGGGAAGCGCGTGCACGTGCTGCCTTGCCCCTCATTTACGGAGGTATTCGGCGCATTGGAAGCGAGGCGGGCCACGCACGCCGTGATCCCCATCGAAAACACTTTGCACGGCAGCATCCTGGAAAATTACGATCATCTTTTAAAGCACAAGCTGCACATCGCGGGAGAAACCAGCGTGCGCATCGCCCATCACCTCATCGCGATGCCAGGCACTAAGTTCTCTAGTATAAAAAAAGTATACTCTCATCCGGTGGCGTTGAACCAGTGCCGCAGCTTTTTCGAACGGCATGCGGGAATTGAGGCGGTTCCTTATTACGACACTGCGGGAAGCGTGAAGATGTTACGGCGCGAGCAGCCGGCAGGGGCCGCGGCGATCGCTTCGGCAGGGGCTGCGGAGATCTATCGCGGCGTGGTGTTGAAGCGGAATATTGAAGATGACGCCCAGAATTTCACCCGATTTTTTCTGTTGACGAAACAAGCAGCACGCGTGGGAGGTGGCGCTGGATGGAAGACCTCGCTGGTCTTCTCCACGCCGAATGTGCCAGGCGCGCTGTTCAAAGCCATGGCCTGTTTCGCACTGCGCGGGTTGAATCTGAGCAAAATCGAATCGCGGCCGCTGCGCGGCAAGCCCTGGGAATATCTGTTCTATGTGGATCTGCTCGGCTCCACTCATGATAAGGCGGTTCGGAGCGCTTTGGACAATCTAAGCGAGCTGGCGCCCATGGTGCGTGTGTTCGGCAGTTACCGGACCTCCACATAAGCATCCCCTCGCTTTACGCTCGGCTTCTATTGCTCGCTCCCCCTAGTGGTCTGCGCTGTGACAACCTGGAAGGAATCGCACCAGTGGACATCCGCCAGCTTGAGATATTCTTGGCCGTTATGGAATCGGGCAGCGTCACCCGTGCCGCCGAGCGTGTCCATCTGTCTCCCGGGGCAGTGAGTTTGCAATTGCATAATCTTGCAACAGGGCTGGGGGCCGAGCTGTTTGTGCGCTGCGGCAAGCGCTTCACGCCCACGCCCGCCGCGCTGCGCCTTTCCGAGCTGGCGATGCGGATGATGCGGCAGGTGCGCGAAATCGAGCATGAGTTTGCCCGCGACCCGGCGGTCGATATTCGCCCTTTTCATCTCGCCACCGGCGCCACCACGCTAATCCACCGTCTGGGCCGGCCGCTGCGTCTGCTGCGCGAACAATATCCCCGCACTTCGATCCGCGTTACCGTCTGCCCGACCGAAGAAATGGTGTCGGGCCTGCACGACCGCAAATTCGATCTGGCCATCATCTCGCTGCCTTACGATGAGAGCCATTTGACTGTGATGCCTCTCTACGACGAAGAATTGCTGATCCTGAAGCCCTCTAACAAAGCGGTGGGCGCGGCCGAGGTGGGCAACATCTGCGCCGGGGAGTTGGGCGCGGCGAAGTTTTTGCTGTATCCCAAGCGGAGCAACATGCGCACCATTATCGATGGCTTTTTCCGCGAATTGAAGATCTCACCGCAAGTGGCGATGGAAGCCGATGATACCGAAGTCATCAAGAAACTGGTCGAAACCGGGTTCGGCTACAGTATTCTGCCCGAATCCGCTCTGCGCGTGCAGCCTCGCTTTTACGATCTCTTCCGCGTGCCGGACCACAAATTGGTGCGGCGCCAGGCGCTGGCGACGGTCCAATCGGAATACCCGCGCGCATTGACGCTTTCCATCGCCCAGTTTCTGCAACGGACGCTGACGGCGGAAAAGCACCAACGCAAGATCCGCCGGCTTTCGCAAAGCGCTTGAAGAATCGATGCGCGCGATCGTTGCCTTCACGGCTGCCGCTTACAACTTAGTTAGTACGGATGCGGAATAGGCTCTCAGATACGAATGTCCAATTAGTTGACCGTGACCGGAACCGTAGTCGTGCTGGTGAAGGATCCTGAAGCGCCGGTGACGGTAACCACGTAAGTGCCGGGTGTGGTTCCGGGGGGCGAATAGGAGATGGTTGCCGTTGCGGGTGAGTCGCCGTCGCCGCATCCGACGGTGCTGACGATTCCGGCGAGCAGAAGCGCCAGCACACCCAGCCGGGCGCGGCGGCGTCTGGGCACGGCGAACAGGCACGCACAAGCGAGCACGCTTCCGGCGCCCGGCAAACTGAGCATCGCGCCCGCGGCGGCGGTAAGCACGGCCAGCGTCGCGGTTGCCGGCGAAGGACCGGAGACGGTAACCGCATCCGGTATCGAGCACGTGGGCATGGATTGAGCGCCGGGCGGGGCTGTGGTTACCGCACAAGATAAACTCACCGTGCCGGTGAAGCCGGCCGAAGGCGTTACCGAAATCACCGCAGTGTTGCCGCTGACCCCGCCGCGGGCGACGGTGATGCTGCCGCTGCTGCTCAAAGCGAAGCTGGGCGGGATGCGTGCGAGTGCATCCACGAGATTGGCGGCGTCGATCGATCCCAGGCCCGTGGCCAGATCGTATCCAGGCCCTACTTCGAAACCGGCCAGCCCGCCGGTAAGCGCCGATGGCGACGGCGTGCTGTTATTGCACATGCTGGGCGTTTCGATATCGCAATCCACGATGCCGCTGCTCGCGACGGTCACGTCATGGAAAACGTCAGGAGTTGTAGCGGCCAGCCGGTAAAGCGCCGGGTTCAGATTACCCTGCGGCGCGCCGAGTTTTTGATCGATCAAGGCGGCGATTCCGGCCATGGACGGACCAGCGGCAGACGTTCCAAACACATATTCGAAATGATTCGTGCTGCAATCGCCACCAGCAGAAGCGATGCAGGCATAGAAGCCGTCGTGAGCGGAGGAAGGGAAAGAAATGTCGGGCGTGTCGCGGTGGCCATCTTCGGGTACGCCTTCGCCGGTCTGCCAGCTTGGCTTGGGGATGAAGGCGCTGGGGCCGCCGCCGGTCGCCGCGATTTGATAGGTTCCGCTGGAATTGGTGGGCTCGTTCCAGGCACCTTCGGGGATATAGCCGAATGCGGAGCTCACGCTGGGGCTGCTGTTGGCGCTCCAATACTGGCTGAGGTTTGCGGCATCGCTGAATTCAGTGCCGCCCACGCACGTCACGTAACCGGAGGTACATTCGAGATCCGGACTGGCCGTTTGGGTGGCGGGTGGCGGGGCGAAGGCAGGGTCGCAGGACGCGCCGGAGTCGCCCGAGATGGTGAAGAAAGAGATACCCTCGGCCGCGGCCTGCTGCGCGAGCTGGTCCCAAGCATTGGCGGCCGCCGAACCAACGGTGGCCTCGCAGATCCCGAAGCTATCGCTGAGAATAGGGTCGACCTTCGTATCGATCGCATAAAGCACAGCGATCGTCACGCCTCCTTCCGTTTCCGACGACGCGCTGACGATCAGGTCGATGGAGGCGCCGGGCGCGGTGCCGAGCGCGCGTTCGACATCGATCGTGGCTTCCATCTGATCGTCATCGGCGGTGGCTCCCGGGTCAGTCCCATCCGGAGGAATAATCACGTTCGGCGATCGCAAAGTGAGGCCGGTATGCTGCGCGAACTCCTGAATATCGCTATCGGCGACCCGAGAGCGGCCCACGATGGCGATGGTCTCGCCAGAGCCGTCGATCCCGGAGTTGTAGAGCGGATTCAAATCGAAGATGGTGGCGAAATCGGCGGGCGAGATGTAGTAACTGCAGACGCCGGAGGGGCAATTTTCGAAGCCCGGCAACGAACGGCTCGGCATAACGTGTGCGTGGAGCATGGGGCGGATCGGTACCTGCGAGAGCCCGGAAATCGAGGCAACGAAAGGCGCAATGGAGGCCGGAATCGTGGGTTCGGCATCGATGGAGAGTCGAGGTCGGGCATTGCTGCCGGGCGCAGTCGGGCGGTAGTAATGAAACTCGGCGGAGAACGCCGATCCCACCGCCGCCGCCTTGCCGCTGAAGCGGATGAACATGCGGCTGTTGGAGACGCCATCGACGTGCAGCCCGCGCGAGCGAAGCCAATTGCTTACCTTATCTATCCCGCCTGGCGCAACGCCGAAGCGCTGCCCGAGTTGCCGGGGCGTCAGCCAGTGGTGGTAATTGGGCGAGCTGGAATCTTGCTGCCACGCCAGGAAATCGCGAAACTTCCGCTCTTGCGCAGGCGAACGCTTTAATACGAGAACGAGATTGTTGAGCCTTAGATCACTCGGGGCGGTGCCGGCATCGGCCCGATGATTGACCCAGATCGGGATCTGGCCCTTCAGAATCTGTGGCGAGAACCCGGCGGCGGACCAGGGAAGGAACGCAAATAGAAGAATGCAGGCGACCCCTGTCCCCGTTCGAAGCATCGGCTAAGAACTCTATTCTGCATCGCGGATGATTCGCCCCACAATATCCCCGGGCAGATCTTGGTAATAGCGCGAATCTTTTATCTATTACGCCTCCTAGTCTCCTGTATCGACACTTTCTTTACGCCACAAGCTGTCTGGTCGCTCACGCTCCCGGCTCGGTTTTGGCGCTGCGATCAGTCAAGAAATCTCGGAGACGGAAGACTAGCACACCCGCACCGCCTCCACGCCCACCAACTCTGCCAGCTTTTGTAACTTCCCTGCAATGTGTCCTACTCCGATGGCACAATGATGCGCAGGTCCTTGCGCATTCCATTTCTGCATGAACTGCCGGACGCCGAGAGAAAACCGGTAGCGGCTATTCGTGTTGCCGATTTCGAGGATCGGTCCAGGTACGGATTGGCCTTCCGCGATTAAAAACTTCAGCCGTCCATCCGCTCCTTCGGCAATCGCGAGCAGCGTCACATCGCCATGCTTCACCGACATCTCGACCGAAAGCCCCTGGCCCACCTTGCCGTGATAAGCCCGAAGCGAGCGCACTTTGATCTTGCCCTCGGCGATCGCTAAATGGCCGGGACCGTCGTGTCCCATCAGCAGAACATCATCGTGGAAATCCGCCGCATAGTATTCAGTGAAGGATCCGCCGGCTCCGAATGCATCCAGGATCTTCATCGCCTGGGCGTTCTTTATTTCGTACTCGCCCGCGACTGGAATGCCGCGCGCGGTTAGCAAACTGGTTCCCAGGATAATGGAGCTCATCGTATCTTCATTTGCCGGATTCCCAGTTCCTTTGTAGTAGTAAGCCATCGAGCCGAGGCGGTGTTTCCCCACTAACTGGTCCAAAGCGACCGATGTCCGCGCCGCGCGATCCAATTCTTCCTCCAGGCAGTCCGGCTGAACATCGAAGACCGCGCGAAAGTGCGCTACCCGCTCCCGAATCTGGCTCTCGCAGACAAGCTCTCTCAAAGCAGCGAGCTCATCCACCTCGATATGTTCGATATGTCCGCCTAAAGTTACGCACTGCTCGGTAAGATCCGAGTAGATATCGAGCATGCCGCTGTAATAATGCCCCATCACCCCGAGGCGGTTGTTTTCGAGAACGCGAGCTACTTTAGCTGCTTCGATCCACTCCTGAATCTCGCCCCAGGCACTGTCATCGCCGTGCAGCACGCCGGCGATTTCGGTGAACGGAATGCGGGCGCGCCGGAACACATTGGCGATCTCCGGAACGCCGCACGCCTGGCAATAAGCCAGCCACTCGCCGGTCATCGCGGTGCGACCCGGCAGCGCATTGAAGTGGCGGTAATCGATCGCCGCTTCGGGAGCCAAATTCAACACCAGGACGGGAACTTTCGCTCTTCGCACCACCGGCAGGACCGTCGCCGAGAGCGTATAAGTTGCAACGTGAATCAAAAGAATGTCGATGGCCGCTCGCCGGAAATCGTCTCCCGCCCGAAAGGCTTTCTCCACCGTGTCAATCAGCCCTGCGTTGACGACTTCCACTCCCGGCTGCTCCAGCCGCCGCGCTACTTCCGAGGTGTATCCTTCGAGCCGCTCCCGCAATCCCGCAAACTGATCCCAATATGCATGGAGGCCGGTTCCGAACATCCCCACTCGAAGCACATGATCTGCTTCTTTGGTTTCCACAAATCTTGCAGAATTCAACGATGGTTTCCGCGCTTTGGAAGCGCACCCTCATTGCAATTTTACCGACTGAGGAGGCGAAGCTCAGTAAACATTTAAAAATTGAAGAATCAGGCCTGTAGCCGGACTGTACACAACAGCGTACCCGTCGTAATAGCCGATCAGATAGCCCCGGGGCGGAGCCGGAAACTCGCGTAAATATTGTGGCGGCAGCCGATGCATGCGACCGCGCCAGCCGTTCGGCAGATAACCGCCGCGATACAGCCGCGCTCTGTGCCGGCTGTTCACTTCATGGCGGTAATTGGAATGACTGTAATCCTGCCGCAGCCGCTGCTGATCCTGTGGCCGGAAGTTATATGAGGGCGTACGCTGGTGGCCACGATCGCGGGCGGATTGTGGGTGATTCCGATTTCCGTGCTCCTGCTGAGCGTAGTTGCCGTTGTGTTCAGCGTGAGCCCGATTACTGTTGTGTTCGACCGGCGCACCGCGATGCTCCTGGGTTTCTCTTCCGTGCTCGTGATTGGTAGTTTTATTTCCGTGTTCGTGATTAGTATTCCCGTGGTTTTCGCCCTCCCTGTGATTGGTGGAATTTTGATCCTGATGCTCCTGCGGCGCCGGCCTATACGCGGAAAAAGCCGGTGCGCATAAAAACCCACCCACCGCGAGGTTCAAAAGTAACACTCGAGTAAGCTTCATATTCTTCTCCAGACTCCTCTAAAGATACGATGCCGGGAGCCTATGTCTGGTTTCTTGACGGGTTTCTGGGTGCGCAAATGGCAATGAGAGACGTTGCCGGCCAGGGCAAATGCGGGTCTAGCCGCCGTAACAGCGGCACCGCGCGATCGAATAGCGCAAGCTGCACACGGCTCAATTTCCTCCGGCCGAGGAGTTTTGCGTTCAACAGCCAGCCGGGGTACGTAGCGCGATTGAAGGGAAACATCCGCTCAATCGAGAAGCCGGCCGCGCAAATTTTGGCCTCGAATTCCTCACCCGTGTAGCGCCGGAAATGCCCCAGAATCCGGTCGAAACTCCCGAATGCGAAAGGGCTTTGGGGAACCAGCAGTATGGCACGCCCTCCCGGCTTTAAAGAAGAATGAATATTGCGAAGGCCCGCCAGATCGTCCTCCACGTGTTCCAGCACGTTCAGGCAAATGACGGTATCCATCCGGCCGCGAAAAGGCTCGAAGTCTTGCGCATTCGACACGTCGCAAATGGCTGTAGATATATGAGGCCGGCAGCGCATCAGCGCGGCCACCCGATTCACGTACTCGCCATCCAGATCTGTAACTACATAGCGGTGGCGTCCGGCGCACAGCAGCCTCGTCAAATTGCCGATTCCGGCTCCGATTTCCAAAACGTCGTCGCCCACGAAGGGCAAAATCGCATCCGCCATCCATTGGTTAAAGCGGGTAGCGTTTTCCATGGCGCATAACATTGCCGACGCCGGATTTACGTGGAGATCGCTGGAAAAAGCCGCGCGCAGAATCGTTCCCGCCAGCGCGAATGCGTCTCGCGGACGAATCTTCTTTCCTTCCGCATAACTCCGGCCGTGATAATTGACGGGCACTTCGACGATTCGTGCATGCCGCCTTGCAAACTTGACCGGCAGCTCCGCATCGAAGCCGAAGCGCTCCGATTCGAGCGGGATGGTCCGGGCCAGCGAAGTGCGAAACGCCTTCAAACCGCTCGCCATATCTGTCAGCTTGAGACCGGCCGCTGCATTGGTCAGGCTAGTTAGTAACTTATTAGCTGCGGCTTGTCTAAGATAGCGAGCGCGGTTCCCGCCGGGAACCAGAAATCGCGATCCAATAACGAGATCGGCCTCGCCGGCGAGCAGCGAGCTGAAGATGTGCGCATAATCGGCGGGATCGTATTCTAAGTCGGCATCCTGAACGATGGAAAATTCGCCGCAAGCCGCGGCCAGTGCCGTTCGTACCGCCGCCGATTTGCCTCGGTTTTCGGGATGACGCAGCAGCCGGAGTTGGAAACCGGGGTGGCCGCGCCTGTATTGCTCGACAACCCAAGCGGAGCTATCGGAAGAGCCGTCGTCGACGACGATCGCTTCGCTCGCAATGTCACTGGCGCGTACCCGGTCGAGCACTTCGCCGATGAATTTCTCTTCGTTGTACAGAGGAATGAGAACCGAAACCGATGGGCGTTGCATGCTCTGATCTATTCGGACCGGTAGGGCTTCAAAGAGGGTGGCCAAACGTCGGGGTCGAACATCCATGTGGTGCGGTGCGGAAAGTACTGCAGCAACTTTCTATTTTCCGACGAGCCCATGTCTCGCGCCCAGACCACGTGCGCCCGGTCGATATCGGCGCCGTTGTGAATCCAATCGTGAAACATGTGCCGCGGGCCATAATGAACGAACACAAGCTGCTTGCCCGGAAGAGTTGCAAGCCGATGCGCGATCGCGAAGCGGCCTTCCGGATCGCCAAAATCGATATAGTCCCAGCTATCGTATTTGTTCATCGAGGCCGCGGTATCGATGCCCGCCGCCAAATGCAGCCCATACCAAAACAGAAAGTGGGCGGCGCAGACGATGACAATCGCCTGAACGATATAGCGGGCCCCCATGGAAAGGTTGATCCGCTCCAGCCCCATGATCGCAGCGAGCAGGAACAGGCAAGCCTCGGCGGCGATGTAATGTGGATAGAAATAAGGATAGAAGGTAGTGCCAAGAGCAAAAAGAACCAATACTGCTACGATCCAAAGCGCGGCGCTGCTTCGGACTGCAGTAATCAGAAAGACGGCGAACGCGATATACAGCGGAGCGAGCAGGAAAAAGCGGTAGAAGCGAATGCGCCGGACAAAGCGGTGCCAGTAGCCGGCTAGAGTGTCGTGCCCGTTGCCATGGACCAGACGCTGCGCCTCGTAGTCGATTTTCTCCTGATGACTCAATTTGTGATGGGGAGTTGGGTTTGGCTCAAAGGTAAAGGTAGTGGGCACGCCGTATTCATAGCGGCTTAACTGATAGGGAAGCGTCGTCCAGCTTCCGGTGACCGCTTTGTCTTGCGCCAGCGTGAGCGCGATTCCCGGCAGTGCCGCGAGGCAGATAATCGGAACCGCGCGCGCGAGCAAGCGGACCTTGTCGCGTGCCGCGATGACAAAGTACAACCCCGCTCCTATCACTAAAAAGATTGATTCAAACGGCCTCGTGAGGATCGAAATCGCAAGACCGGCTCCCAGAATCGCTCCGTACCGCCAGTGACCGGTCTCGCGCAGCCGCGGCAGCGATCCGAATACCAGACATCCGCCGCATGCCGTCACCGCTCCGCCCCAATAGCTATTTGTCCAGTAACTCAGCGGCCCAAATTCGATTACGGCTAGTAACCCGCCGAGGAGCGACCATGCGGGAGCGACCCAGCCGCGCAGCATCCAGTAACACAGCGCGCACAATGCGGAAACGGATAGCAGAACTCCAGCCCACTGAACTCCAAAAACGAGTTCCCCAATCGCCAACACAATCCCTTGGCCCAACGGATAAATCGAGCTGTAAGTCGGCTGCTGGAGGGCAAATGGCGTTTCGAAAAACTGGCTCAGCGCATGGGGCGGGTTGGCGAGCCGAAAATGCGCCAGCGTATCTCCAAGCAGCACGTATCCGAAACCGTCGGAGCCGGTGGGAATGGGTACAGGGCAGTGGACCAGCAGCGCCAGTCGCAGAACGAGCGGCAGCGCGGCCAGAAACAACATCGACCAGAGCATGCTCTGGGACAACTTGTGAAACCATGGCCCTAGCCAGGCCCAGGCTGGTAAACCCCCTGCCAGCAATATTGCCGCGGTAAGGAGAACCAAATCGATCCCGCTCAAACCAAAACCCATGCGCGCTTTATGGGACCTCCAGAAACGGCGATGAAGCAGCCGTGGACGGATAAGGCGTTAACAGCGGAGGCATCGCGTCGGCGTAAAACAGCCAGCATCTCCGGTGCGGATAATAATCGCGAAGCTGCTTATCTTCGGCTCTGCCCAGATCGCGCGCCCACACCACGTGCGCGGTGTCGATCTCGGCTCGGTTGTAGACCCATTCGTGTTGGAAAACGTGATGCGGCGAGTAGTGGACGAACACAAGCTGTTTCCCAGGCATCTTAGCCAGGCGCTGATAGGTCGCCCGTCGGTAATTCGGCCGCGAGTTCGCATTATCGACGGCATATAACGTGTACCGGAACACGAACATGGCGATACACAAGCCAATCAGCATGGCCGCAGCTTGCCTGCCGGCTTCGTGGCCGCGAACCTTAAACCGGCTAAGCCGCTCCAGCCCAGCTACACTTGCCAGGATGAATAAGCACACCTCCGCTCCCGCGTAGCGCGGATAGAAATACGGGAACAGATTGGTGCCCAAGGCAAACAAGACAAAAGTAAGGACAAGCCAGCCATAGCGATAACTGCGGATGGTAACCAGAAAAATGAAGAATGCGATATACAGCGGCGCCATAAAGAAAGCACGATAGAAGCGCACGCGGGATCGCAGCCTGGCAAGAAATTTACTCGGGGTGTCCGTACCGTTCCCGTGATAAGAGCGCTGCGAGATATATTCGAGCCGCTGCTCGCGGGTAAGCGGCAGGTGCGGCGTCGGATTCGGCAGAATAGTCAGCGACATCGGCACACCATATTGGTACTGGCTGAGCTGGTAGGGCAGGGTAGTCCAACGCCCGGTCACCTGTTTGTTCTGGACCAGCGTCACGGCGATCGCAGGCAGCACAGCAAGCACTACCACCGGGGCTACGCGCAGCAGGCGGAGGGATTGCAGGCGGCTGCGCATTTCCGGCAGAAAGAATAGAATGACGCTCACTAGCAAAAAGATCGATTCGTAAGGCCGCGTCAACAGATGAATGCCAAGCCCGGCTCCGAGCAGAATCGCATCGCGCTTGCGTGCTCGTTCGCGCAGCCGGGGCAAAGCTCCGAAGACCAGGCATCCCGCGAACGCAGTGACCGCGCCGCCCCAGTAGCTGTTCATCCATCCGCTCAGCGGGCCGAATTCGAATACGGCGAACAGCCCCCCAAGCAGCGCCCACTCCGGCGCCACCCAGCCCCGCAGCATCCAATAAACGAAGGCGCAAAGAGCGGCTACCGAGAGAATCACCCCCGCCCAGGGTAGGCCGAAAATCGTCCAGCCGATTGCCAGCGCCAGGCCTTGGCCGATGGGGTAAATCGAACTATAAGAGGGCTGCTGAATGACAAAGAATGTCTCGAAGAACTGGTGCAGAGCATGTGGCGGATTCGCCAGGCGGAAATGGCGCAGCGTGTCGGCTACGAGCAGATGGCTGAATTCGTCATAAATGTGCGGCGTGGGCACCGCATGATGCGCCAGCAGCGCCAGGCGCAGCACAACCGGAAGCGCCGCGAGCACGAGCATCGAGGCAACGGTCCGCCGACTGAGAGCGTGCGCTACCTGTTCACATTTCTGCCGGAACCGCAGCGCCGCGATGACGATCGCGACCAACGCCAATTCCACCAGATCGGTTATTCCGAAACCCAGCGTATTGTCCGGAGACAGAAACGAATGGCCTGACTGAAAGAACTGCAAGGGGCTTCTTCGATACTAAAACGTCCACCGAAGCAAGCCGGTTTCGCTGATGCTTCACCGACGCCGCTTTGCCGGGGACTTTGTCCCGAATCCGAAGTGCAAAAATGGGCCGACTTTCACGATGGGAATACCCTCAAATCGGTGCAATCGGAGCAGGTCTTTATCATGGCTGATGATGAAATCGCTGACATTCTCGGCGGCGCACTCCAAAACACGATTATCGTCAGGATCTTCCCCAATGGCATGGATGACACGCGTGGGATGCACGCGGCGCGTAAAGCTCTCGACGAATTGAACGTTTTCCTGGACAGCCTCATCCGGCAACAGAAACTTCCGTTGCAGTACGTCAATCAATTCGTCACAAGCGGGTCTGAAATAGCAAGCTCGACAACTTGGCTTCTGGTCAACTCGATCAAAACACGCGGATAGCCACCGTGCATCAGACCTGAGATATAGATGTTCGTGTCCGCGGTGATCCGAAACACCTAGCGCTCGCGACGTTTGCGGCGGGATTCTGCGATCACGCGCGGGAGATCGGATTCTTTAATGCCAACTGCCCGTGCTTGGCGCTCGTTGCGCTCCAGCATCTTGTGCCATCTGTCTTCTTCCAACTGCCGTTTCATCGCTTCGGCCGCCCATTCCTCCGGAGTCTGATCGACGGCACGAGCGGCATTTTCAACCTGCGCCATAAGGTCTGCCGGAACCGAGATGGTGTTTGGCGATGCCATGCTCCTTCTATTATTTCACCAATCAGCTCTTGTTCCCCAACTGCTTCTTCGCCTTGCGGGCGACCTTCGAATCGGGCGCAATCTGGATCGCTTTCTTGAGCGCGGCCTTCGCGGCAGACGCGTGGTGCAGCTTCTCTTCTGCCCGGCCCAGCTTGTAAAAGGCCTCCGCCGAATGTGGGTTGAACTTGACCGCGCGCAGGTAACGGTTCTTGGCCCCGAGGTAATCGCCCTTGCGCCAGTAGAAATCGCCTATCTTGACGTTGCGCTTCGCCTCCAGCGGGTCGAAAACGAACTTCTCTTGCGCATACGACTGGTCTTCTTCCGGAGGGTTGCCGTTCGCGTCGTACCGCTGGTGGGTGGCCTGGCTGCCGTTTTGATTCTGCGCTGAATGCGCACTTTGCCCGGCCAAACCGGCGCTTGCGAGCATCAAAGAAAGAAGAACGGCAAGAAACGTACCGCGTGCCACAATTTGAATTATAAGCCGCCGAAAATGGACGACTCGAAGAGCCGATTGAAAGAGAGAGTGGCGCAGCTTCCCGTGCGCCCCGGGGTCTATCTCTACGAAGACGCCCAGGGGACTGTCCTCTACGTCGGCAAGGCCAATAATCTCCGCAGCCGTGTGCGCAGCTACTTCAATGAAGACCGGCTCGCGGAAGCCAAGACCGGAACGCTCATTTCCGAGGCTCACGATGTCCGCTTCATCCAGGTCGACAACAACAAAGAAGCTCTCGCACTCGAAAATAACTTAATCAAGCAGTACAAGCCGCGCTTCAACGTTCTGCTGCGCGACGACAAAACCTATCCTTACGTCAAACTAACGAACGAAAAGTATCCGCGCGTCTATGTTACCCGCCGCAGACTAAAGGACGGAGCAACTTACTACGGCCCGTTCTTTCCGGCGAATCTCGCCTACCGCCTGGTGAATTTCATCCACCGCCATTTCCTGGTGCCTTCCTGCAAGATCGACTTCAACCGCCGCCATACTCACCCCTGCTTGCAGTTCCACATTCATCGCTGTCTCGGACCATGTGTGGAGGGCCTGACCACGGACGAGGCTTATCGCGCGGCGGTGCATGACGTGCGACTGTTCCTGGAAGGCCGCCACCACGATCTCGTTAGCGAGCTGGCATCGCGCATGAACGCCGCTTCCGCCGAAATGCGCTTCGAAGAAGCGGCCAGCCTGCGCAACCTCATGACCACCGTGCGCGAAATGGAACAGAAGCAAAAGATGGCATCTGCCGAAGGCGAGGACGTGGATATCTTTGCTTTCTATGCCGAGCCACCGCTGGTTGCCGTCAATCTGTTCCATCTACGAAGCGGCAAAATCGTCGACCGGCGCGAATTCTTCTGGGAAGAACAGCTCGAATTCGAGCCCTCGGAATTTTTCGAAGCTCTGTTGAAGCAGGTCTATCTCAATCACCAGCACATTCCCGGACGCATTCACGTCCCGTCCGATTTCGAGCAGCGCGAAGAACTGGAAGAATTTCTTTCCGACGTTCGCGGCAAGCGAGTCGAGATCGCCACGCCGCAGCGGGGCGCCAAGAAAGCCTTGCTTTCGCTGGTCGAGACAAACGCCAAACACAGTTTCGATCAGCGCTTTCGTGTGATGAAACCCTCCTCCAAGGCAATTCAGGGAGCTCTCCAGGAGGCTTTGAACCTGCCCGAGCCGCCGCGCCGCATCGAGTGTTTCGATATCTCGCACATTCAGGGCACCGACAAAGTCGCCAGCATGGTGGTTTGGGAAGACGGCAGGATGAAGAAAGCGGATTACCGCAAATTCATCATCCGGACCGTCGCCGGCAACGACGATTTCGCCTCTATGAGCGAAGTGATTACCCGCCGCTACGGCAAGCTTCGCGACGAAAAACGCCCGTTTCCCAGCCTGGTGTTGGTGGACGGCGGCCTCGGCCAATTGCACGCAGCCGCCGCCGCTCTGGAAACCCTCGGCATCACCGATCAGCCGCTCGCCTCCATCGCCAAGCGGGAGGAATGGATTTACATCTATGGCCAGGAAGACGAGCCGATCGTTCTGGACAAGTTTTCTCCCATCCTGCATTTAGTCCAAAGCATCCGCGATGAAGCGCACCGCTTCGCGGTTACATTCCACCGCACGCGCCGCAATGCCCAGCGCCTCACCTCGGAACTGCACGGCGTGCCCGGGATCGGGAAGAAAACGGTGGAGAAATTATTGCGTGCATTTGGCAGCTTGGAGCGTGTGAAGCAGGCTTCAGAACAGGACTTAGCCCAAGTCGCAGGCAAGGCGGTCGCGAGCAAACTGAGGGCGTACTTGGCTTCGGATCTAGTGCAGATCGCGCCGACATCAGGCGCCGTGGAACAGACGCGCGGCGAGCGCGCCGGGTAGACCGGCACGTCCAATGTCGGCGGCGGTTTTCTCTACCGGATAGGCCACCCGCCGAAACGCGATGGTTCTTTGTTCGGAATCGAAGATGGCGTAAGCCGCGCGCGGATCGCCGTCCCTCGGCTGGCCGGTCGAGCCGGGATTGATCATGTAAACCAAATCCGGCTCCAGTTCGAGGATCGCCTCCTCGGCCGATTCCTTGACTTGCGGAATCACTCCGACGCGGCCGTATCTGGAAAAAAATCCGCCTTGCAAATGCGTATGGCCAAAAAAACCGAGCGCCGAGTCAAACTGCTGAAAACAGGGCCGTGCTTCGGCGATGCTCATCACGTATTCGTCTTCGTCGCCCGGCGAGCCGTGCCAGATCTCAAAGCGGTCGAGCGCCAGCGGCCCGCGCGGCAGGCCGCGTAGATATGCAAGCTGATCCGCGCTGAGATGCTCCCGTGTCCAGAGCGCGGCGGTCTGCGCCACCTCGTTGAACCATTCCAGGCTGTCCACGCCCGAGACCGCTTTGTCGTGATTGCCGCGAATCACCGCCCGGCAGTTGGCCCGGGTCCATTCCAGCACCTCGGCCGGATGCGGATTGTAGCCCACCAGGTCGCCGCAGCAGACTATTTCGTCGTAGCTGCCGCGAGCCTGCGCCAGAACCGCCTCCAGTCCGTACAAGTTCGCATGCAGGTCGCTGACGATCAGAGTGCGCACACGGGCTAGCTTACAATGCAAGCAATGTCGCTAGTTGTAGTTGGGTCCGTCGCTTACGACGCCATCGAGACGCCGCATGGGAAACGCGAGCGCGCTCTGGGCGGCGCCTGCACGTACATCGCGCTCAGCGCGAGTTTCTTCACCAAGGCCGGGATCGTCGGCGTGGTGGGCAGCGATTTCGCTGCCGAAGACCGCGATCTGTTGGCCTCCAAGGGCATCGATCTCGAAGGGCTCGAGCAAACCGAGGGGAAAACATTTTTCTGGTCCGGCGTATATTCCGACGATATGAACGACCGCACCACCCTGCGCACGGACCTGAATGTTTTCGCCGATTTTAATCCCAAACTGCCCGCTTGCTATGAGAGCCGGCCCTACTTGTTTCTGGGCAACATCCAGCCATCGCTCCAGCGCGGTGTTCAGGCGCAGATGAAGGATCTGCGCTTTGTCGGCGGCGACACCATGAATTACTGGATCGGAGACTTCCGCCAGGAGCTGCTTGAAACCATCCGCCAATGGGATTTCCTGCTCATCAACGACAGCGAAGCCCGCATGCTCTCGGGAGAAACCAATCTGCACAAGGCTGCCGCGAAAATTCTCGACATGGGCCCGCACACACTCGTCATCAAGCGCGGCGAATACGGCGCTCTTTTGTTCCGCCGCGATACATTGTTCATAGTCCCTGGCTATTTGTTGGAGGATGTGTACGATCCGACGGGTGCGGGCGATTCCTTTGCCGGCGGATTCATGGGATATCTGGCGCAGCGCGAAGTGGATCTTCGGGATGAGAAGTTCGATTGTCAGGAGCTGCACCGCGCGGTGATCTATGGCTCGGTTATGGGCAGCTTTTGCTGTGAGCAGTTTGGCGTCGAGCGCTTCCGCACTCTTTCGCGCCAGGACATCGACCATCGCTTCGAAGAATTTCGCCGCTGCACCACGTTCTAGCCAGCCGTGGGGCAGGCTTTCCAGCCTGCGGCTGCCTTTCAGGCCGGCTGCTCCTTTGGCCGAACCGTGCGCCGTCTGCGCCGCCCTGTGCATTCTTGCCGCACTCGCCGCCTGGTTCTGCTTCCGCCATGGTTACATCCTCTATTGGGGCGATGCACAGGCTCATCTCAACATCAGCCGCAGCATACTCGATTCCCGCACACCCGGCTACGACCAGATCGGTACCGTCTGGCTGCCGATTTTGCATGTCGTCTGTCTGCCTTTCGTGACTAACGATTGGCTCTGGTCAACCGGCCTCGCCGGCACGATTCCGGTGGCGATCTGCTTCGTCATTGCCGGCATGTGCTTCTATTTCGCAGCCAAAACCGCCTACGCCAATTCTGCCGCGGCGCTCGTGGCCGTCGCCGTATTCGCGCTGAACCCGAACATCTTGTACTTGGCCTCGATTCCGATGACGGAAGTCGTATTCTTCGCGGGATTGGGTGCGGCGCTGCTCGCGATGCTTCGGTTCCAGGCGACTCAGAACCGGCGCTGGATCGTACTTGGTATCGCAGCGTCCTGGTGGATGAGCCTGACGCGCTACGACGGCTGGTTCCTCATCCCGTTCCTCGCCGTCTCGTTCGCATTCTTTGCGCGGCGGCACAGAATCGCCGTTTTCGTCATCTTCGGAGCGCTGGCGAGCCTAGCTCCGCTCTATTGGATTGCGCACAACTGGTGGGAAAGCGGCAACGCGCTCTATTTCTATAACGGCCCCTACTCTGCGAAGGCGATTCAGGGTAACCACTGGTATCCGGGCGATCGCGACTGGCTTCTCGCGCTACTGTATTACGGCGCTGCCAGCAGACTCTGCAGCGGCTGGCCATTGATTGTGCTGGGATGTGCAGGACTGGCTCTTGCGATTTGGAAGCGGCGCGCTTTCGGCGCTTGCTTTCTGCTGCTCACCCCTGCCTTCTACGTCTGGAGCATGCATTCCTCCGGAGGCACTCCGATACACGTGCCGCAGCTTTGGCCGCACAGCTACTACAACACGCGCTACGGCACCGCCATCGTGGCCGCCGCCGCCTTTGCCGCAGGTGCGATCGTCACTCTGATTCCGCGCGGTTGGCGAAAGTTTGCCGTATTCATTCCCATCGTGGCCGTTTTGCCCTGGCTCCTCCATCCCTCGCCGCAAAATTGGATTTGCTGGAAAGAATCGCAAGTGAATTCGGTTGCGCGCCGCGCCTGGATCGATCAAGCGGCGTGGTTTTTCGAGGCTTATTACCACCAGGGCGAGGGCATCATCGCTCCCTTCGGCGATGTCACCGGCGTCTTTTGCCGCGCTCGCATCCCGATTTCCGAAACGCTGCACGAAGGCAACATCGGCTGGCTGCCGACCATTAGCCGGCCCGATCTGGAGCATGGCGAACTCTGGGCCGTCGCGCAAAAGGGCGACCGTTTATCGCGGGCTCTCGCGCGTTACCCACGCGTCTACGTGCCCATAAAACAAATCCGCGTGAAAGGCGCGCCTACGCTCATCATCTATCGCCGCTCAGACAATCCATGATCCAAATTCAATTCACGAAACTCCACGGCGCAGAAAACGATTTCCTGCTCACCTGGGAAACCGATGCTCCCCAAAATGATCTGCCCGAAATCGCCCGCCGCATCTGCGCACGCAATACCGGCATCGGCGCCGATGGCTGGATGCTCGTCGCGCGCGAATCCGGCGGCCTGCGCACGCGGCTGTTCAACTCCGACGGCAGCGAGCCCGAGATGTCCGGCAACGGCACTCGCTGCGCCGCGGCCTTCGGCTTGATCCACAACGCAGTCTCGCCCCCGGAGATCCGCATTCAAACCGCCGCGGGACCCAAAACGTTACAAGTGGTCTCGGCCTCGAGCGCTAGCTTCGTTTTCGAAATGGATATGGGCCAGCCTCAAGTGGAAGAGTTGCACGCGCAACTGCATGCGGCCGGTCGCGCCTTCGACTCGACGATTCTCAACGTCGGCAATCCGCAATGCGCCATTTTTGCCGATCCGCTGCCGGCTGATTGGCGCGCGATCGCCGCCGAGGTCGAGCGCCATCCGCGCTTTCCCCACCGCACCAACGTTTCGTTTGTTCGCATGTTGAGCCGCCACACAATCGACGTTGTTTTCTTTGAGCGCGGGGCAGGCGAGACCAGGAGCTCCGGCACGGGATCGACCGGCGCCGCCGCCGCTGCTATTCTCAGAGGAGCAGTCGAGAGCCCGGTCGAGATACAAACGCCGGCGGGCGCGCTGCTGCTTCGCTGGGACGAAAGTATGTTCTTAACAGGTCCGGCTCAATTGATTGGCGAGGGCAAATTCTTCCTTGAGCTCTGACACACTCGCGCCGTCCGTTGCGGCTCGCCTGAAGGAACGCATTCTTAATAAGACCGCCCGCGTCGGCGTTCTCGGTCTCGGCTACGTTGGTTTGCCGCTTGCGGTCGAATTCGCCCGCGCCGGATTCCAAGTCACCGGAATCGACGTGCAGCAGTCGAGGGTCGATGCCTTCAATAGCGGGCATTCCTACGTCAAAGATGTTCCGGATTCCGTCTTTGGTCCCTTGGTCGAAAGCGGCAAGCTGCGCGCCACCAGCGACTATTCGTTGATCGAAGAGCTGGACACGATCGATATCTGCGTCCCTACTCCGCTGCGCAAAACCAAAGACCCGGATATGAGCTACGTCGTCTCGGCAACCGAGGCCATCGCCGGGCACCTCCATCGCGGACTGCTCGTCATGCTCGAATCCACCACTTATCCGGGAACCACCGAGGAACTCGTGCTTCCGAAGCTGGCCGCTGGAGGATTGGAAGCCGGAAAGGACTTCTTCCTTTGCTTTTCGCCCGAGCGCGTCGATCCCGGCAATCCGAAATTCCAGACGTCTAACATTCCCAAAGTGCTCGGCGGAGTGACTCCCGCCTGTACCGAAATCGGCGCGCTGTTCTACCGCCAGGCGCTCGAAACCGTCGTGCCGGTAAGCTCCACCCGCGTCGCCGAAATGGTGAAACTGCTCGAAAATACTTTCCGTATGATCAACATCGGCCTCGCCAACGAAATCGCTCTGATGTGCGATCGCATGAACATCAATGTTTGGGAAGTAATTGACGCGGCCGCGACCAAACCGTTCGGATTTATGCCGTTTTATCCCGGCCCCGGACTCGGCGGGCATTGCATTCCCATCGATCCCTTCTATCTCTCCTGGAAGAGCAAGGAAGCCGGCATCGAAGCGCGCTTCATCGAGCTTGCCGGTTACATCAACGGACGCATGCCCGAGTTCGTCATCGACAAAATCCAAAACGCGCTCAACGACGCCTCTAAACCGTTGCGCGGATCGCGCATTCATATTCTGGGTGTGGCTTACAAACGCGATATCGATGACGTCCGCGAATCGCCCGCTCTCGATATCATCCTGCTGCTCCAGCGCCGCGGCGCCATCGTCAGCTTTTCCGATCCCTATGTAAAATCGCTCCGCAGCCACGATGTGGTGCTCGATACTGAAGACCTGATGGAAAGCGTGCGCGCTGCCGATTGCGTCGTCATCGTGACCGATCACAAAAACATCGACTACAAAGCAGTGGCCGCACAGAGCAAAATCATCGTCGACACCAGAAACGCGCTTAAGGGCATTCAGGCGCCGAATATCGTCCGGCTCTAATATTCAGGAAACCGGGGACTGGCTTCGAATTTCTGACCGCGATGCTCCTAAAACCAAGAAAAACTCCGATCCGGAAATTCGTTGCCTGTCCCCGGTTTCCTGCTGCGCCAGTTATGGCGATTTGGCTGCTGGCCGGTGTCTCCGCCGCGGCCACGCTGAACCCGAGCAAGCCCGTCGCCACCCGAACGGGTTTGGTCACGGGAACGTTGAGCGGCGACCGCCAGGTAGCCGTCTACAGAGGCATCCCGTTTGCCGCTCCTCCGGTCGGCCCGCTGCGCTGGCGCCCGCCACAACCCGCCAGGAAATGGAAGGGCGTGCTGAAAGCCGATCACTTTTCCCAGAATTGCGTGCAGCCTCTCGTGCATAATCTTCTGCCTTGGACTCCGGAATTTATGCTGCGCAATGGCGTCAGCGAGGACTGCCTTTACCTGAACATTTGGGCCAGCTCCCGGCCCCACGCACAGCCGTTGCCGGTTTATGTCTATATCTACGGCGGAGCCTTCACCGGCGGAGCGGGCGACGTCAGCATCTATAACGGAGAGCATCTCGCGCGCCGCGGCATCATCGTCATCACCTTCAACTACCGCGTCGGCGTTCTGGGTTTCCTTGCGGACCAGGAATTGACTCGCGAATCGCCTCATCACAGTTCAGGAAATTACGGCCTGCTCGATCAACTCGCCGCACTGCGCTGGGTGCAACAAAACATCGCTGCGTTCGGAGGCGATCCGAAGCGTGTCACGGTCGGCGGTCAATCGGCCGGCGCGATAAGCGTCAGCTTGCTTGTGGCCAGTCCTCTTGCCAAGGGATTGTTCCGCGGCGCGGTCGCCGAGAGCGGCTCGGGCATCGCCGGCATTCCGCTCAAAACTCTGGCGCAGGGCGAGAAGACTGGCGAGCAATTTGTCCACTCCAAAGGAGTGCATTCCCTTGCCGAATTGCGTAAGATGTCCTGGCAGAAGCTGACGGCAGAACCGCCCAAGGGCATGCGGTTTGGTCCGATTGTTGATGGCTGGTTCGCTCCTCGAACACCCGTCGAAGCCTTCGAACACGGCAAGCAAAATGATGTTCCCACCATCACCGGCTGGAATCGCGATGATCATTTCGGCAAAACCGCCAATGCCGGTGCCTTCCACAAGCGCGTGCGAAATCGCTACGGATCGCTTGCCGCGGAATTTCTCAAACTCTATCCGGCCAATTCCAGCAAACAGGCATCGCGCGACCGCAACCGCGTCTCCATGTATCTTTGGGCCCAGGCTCGCGCCCGCACTGCGAAAACTCCGGCTTACACGTACTTTTTTACTCGCGCCATCCCCTGGCCCCAGCATCCGGAATTCGGCGCTTTTCATACTGGCGAAGTTCCCTATATCTTCGACAATCTGTATCGTCTTCCGCGCCCCTGGCAGCCGGTGGATCACAAAGTCGCCCGAATCTTTTCGTCGTTTCTGATCGACTTCGTCAAAACCGGCGATCCTAATGCTGCCGGTTTGCCGCACTGGCCTGCTTATGATCCGGCTGCCAAGGCCACCATGGAAATCGGCGCGCAATGCAAGCCGATTCCGCTGGCTTCTCCTGCGAGGGAGCAGTTTTGGGTAAAGTACTTCCACTCGCCTCAGAGCAAGAACGCACCTTTCCTCTGAAGCGACGGAAAGGGATGGAGCCACGGGCCGGACTCGAACCGGCGACCTGCGGTTTACGAAACCGCTGCTCTACCAACTGAGCTACCGTGGCAGTCTCAAGGCAATTCTAGCAATCTTGCGGAGCTAAGCTATCGATAACCCCATCCATGTAGTGCTATGAACCCCATCCGCACGCTCTTCCAACAAGAGGAAAATCACGTCTCTTCGCTCCTTCCTCCCGATCTCGCCTCGCAATATGGCGGCGATCTGTCCTTCCCGCACGCAGACCGGCTCTACATCTCCGCCAATTTCGTCTCAACCCTCGATGGGGTGGTCACCTTCGCTCTTCCCGGCCAATCCGGCGGCGGCGAAATTAGCGGCGGCAATGAGGCGGACCGCTTTATTATGGGTCTGCTGCGTGCCTCCGCCGATGCGATCGTCGTCGGCGCCGAAACCCTCAATGAAACCGCTCCCACGCATCGCTGGACCGGCGCATCTGTTTATCCCGCCGCTGCCGAAGCCTACGCGCATTACCGAAAGGAAGTGCTCGGAAAGCCGCGCGATCCGCTCACCGTCATCGTGACCGGCCGTGGTCACTTGGATCTCACCCGTTCTCTCTTTCATTCAGGCGCCGAGGTGCTCATCGTCACCTCAGCGCTGGGGAAAGATCAGTTGCTGCGAAATGGCGCCGATCAACTTCCCTCGACGCAGATCCGGCAGCTCGCGGCCGTTGACGGCAGCATCGATCCTCGCGCCATTGCCAGCTTGCTCGAGAATCAGTTCGGCGTGAGGCTGCTGCTCCACGAAGGCGGCCCGACGCTGCTCGGAAGCTTTGTTTCCGCCGGCATCCTGGACGAGCTGTTCCTGACGATTTCGCCCCAGATCGCCGGCCGCACTCCCGGCCACCACCGTCTGGGCCTCGTCGCCAACGTACAATTCGCCCCCACCACCGCTCCCTGGTTGACTCTGGTCAGCGCAAAACAGCACTCAAGCCATCTCTATTTGCGCTATCGGAACCCCGAGCCTCAGCGAGGGGAAAGGTGGCCTATATCAGGCGCCTAAAGCACCTGGCGGAATCCGGCGAATAATCTAGACCCTGCCGCTCTCCCTGCGTTATTTTGGATGAGCGCGGCTTCCACCGCTCCGGCAAGAAAACCGGGAACGCCCATCATGGCTAGGGAAAAATCATCGCCGGCAGCTTCCCAAGCGGGGAGAGCTGCCCAGATCGGCAAAATCCATAGCCTGACGCGAACGCCGGAAAGTAATTCCGGCGAAGAGACCATTCGCCAACTCAACAGTGAGCTGAAGCGCAAATTTGCCGAGCTCGACCGCGCCAATAGCGATCTTCAGAATCTGCTCTCCAGCACGCAGATAGCCACCATCTTTTTGGATGGCGAGCTGCGCATCAAGAGCTTCACGCCCGCCGCCGCCGGAATGTTCCGGCTCATTGACTCCGATTCCGGCCGCCCGATCACGGATCTGGCGGCGCGCTTCAACGCTGCACATCTCGAACGGGATATACAAGAGGTGCTGCGGACGCTCGCCGCCTGCCAGCGGCAGCTAGCCGGTGAGGGCGGCCTGCATTACCAGATGCGCATCCTGCCCTACCGCACCGTGCGTAATCTCGTGGACGGAGTGGTCATCACCTTCACCGACGTGACGGATCTCAAAAGGGCCCAGCTCTATGCCGACAGCATCGTCCAGACCGTGAGGGAACCGCTGCTGGTGCTCGATGCCGAGATGCGCGTGCAAGTGGCGAATCGATCGTTTTATGAAAAGTTTGGCGTCGCCGCGGGAGAAACGGAGGGGTGTGTTCTTTACGAACTCGGCAATGGGCAGTGGGACATCCCGGAGTTGCGGAAGACGCTGACCGAACTGCTCCCTCAAAAGAACGTGCTGGAGGGTTTTCTGGTCGAACACAATTTCCCGCGCATCGGGCCGAAAACCATGCTGCTCAATGCACGCCAGGTGCGGCGCGAAAAAGGCGAGCCGGAGTTGATTCTTCTGGCCATCGAAGACGTCACCGAGCGCCATCGGGACACAGAGGCGTTAACCCGTTTCAATCGGGCCGCGGTGGGGCGCGAAATGCGTATGATTGAGTTAAAGAGGGAAATGAATGAACTGTGCCGCCGCCACGGCGAACCGGAAAGGTTCCCTGCCGCAACCGAGCCGGAAGCGTAAGCGCCCAGTCATCAGTTTTCTGGTTCGAACGGAACGGACCTAAACCATGCAATCAGCAACCGCACTTCAGACTGATCATCTCGTTCCGCTGGAATCTATCCTGTGCACCGAAGAACTGACTCGCCGCCCCTCGCGCCCGCCGGATTATGCGACCGAAAATCGCGCGCTTGTGGCGCTGGCTCAGGCGCTCGCCGAATCGCCGGAGACCATTCTGCAGAAATTGGCCGACACGATTCTGGAGATTTTCCAAGTCCACTCCGCCGGTCTGAGTCTGGTTGCCGAAGACGGCAAAAGGCTCTATTGGCCGGCCATCGCCGGGGCATGGAAACCCCACATCGGCGGCGGCACGCAGCGCGATTTCGGCCCCTGCGGCGACGTACTCGATTGCAATGCTCCGCTCCTGTTCAAGCACTTCGAACGGCGCTATCCCTATTTGCTGGAGGCCACGCCTGCCGCCGAAGAAGCCTTGCTCCTCCCTTTTTATGTCCACGGCAAAGCGGTCGGTACCATCTGGGCCATGGCCCACGACCATCGCCGCCGGTTCGACGCTGAGGACCTGAGGCAAATGGAGAGCCTGGGCCGGTTCGCATCGGCGGCGTATCAGGCCGTACACCTTCAGGATTCGCGCCGCGCCGCCCTCAACCTGATGGAAGATGCGGTCCTCGCCCGCCAAATGGTGGAAAAGCTCAACCGGGAATCGCGAGAAAACGAGCGCCGCTTCCGCGAGATGATCGACGCGCTCCCGGTGGCTATTTACACCACCGATGCCGAAGGCCGCCTCACGCACTTCAACCCGGCCGCTGTCGAGCTCTCCGGCCGCGTGCCGGAGCTGGGCACGGATCGGTGGTGTGTGACTTGGCAGCTCTACCATCCCGACGGCAGACCGATGCCGCACGAGGAATGCCCTATGGCCATCGCGCTCAGAGAGGACCGGGCCGCCCACGGCAGGGAAGCCATCGCCGAGCGGCCGGACGGCACGCGCATCTGGTTTGAGCCGTATCCCACACCGCTGCACGATGCCGATGGCCGCCTCACTGGCGGCATCAACATGCTGGTGGACATTACCGAGCGCAAACGCTCGGAAGACCAGCTCCGGAGTCTCAATCAGGACCTCCAGCACTTCGTTTACGCCGCTTCCCACGACCTGCAGCAGCCCCTGCGCATGGTGACCAGCTACACGCAACTGCTCGCCAGAAGGTATAAAGGCAAAATCGACGAGCGTGCCGATAGTTACATCGCTTTTGCCGTTGAGGGCGCGCAGCGAATGGAAACCTTGCTGCGCGATCTGCGCGATTATTGGTCGCTGAATAAAGAAACGGAACGCCAGCCGGTTCCGACCGACTGTAACGAGGTTCTCGAGGAGGCGCTCAGCATGCTGACCATCCCCACAGAGGAAACCGGCGGAAGCGTCACGCACGATCCTTTGCCCATCGTGGCGGCGGAAAAGATTACGCTGACGCTGCTGTTCCAGAATCTGGTGGGGAATGCGCTGAAGTACGGCCGGCCGGACCAACCGCCGCGCGTCCATGTCTCGGCGGAACGGAGCGGCCGTGATTGGATTTTCTGCGTGCGCGACAACGGGATCGGCATCGAACCGGAATATCTCAAGGAAATCTTCGCTCCCTTCAAACGCCTGCACGGATCGCAGCCGGTGGGCAGCGGACTCGGCTTGGCCATTTGCAAAAAAGTCGTGGATCGCTACGGTGGCAAGATCTGGGCCGAATCCGAATACGGCCGCGGCGCCGCCTTTCGCTTCACCATCCCGGCATAGCTTGCCGCGACGCGACCTTTGTCCGCGACCGCGAGGGAGCGGAGCTTGAGATAGATGATCACGCGTTCCCAGCGACCTCGCCATGACGTTTGTCGATTGGGCGCCCATGCCGCCCGACAAGGAAATGGGGATCTGGCGCGACGTCTCGATTGTCGCCACCGGCCCGGCTGCTATCCGCTACCCGGCCGTGCTTACGAAACTGAATCTTCCCTCCACAGACCGCGCCCAACTTACTGTCCGAGTAGAGCTGCAGAATGCGAAGAATGAGCCCGTCGAGGAAAGCTCCACTACGGTTACTGTTCATATCCAAGCCGCACGCTCGCATTCGACATTCACTCGAAGGCCAATAGAGCCCAGCGCCGCCGCATGAGTGCCGGCCACGGATTCAGGGATTATGAAATTCTGCCCGTATTGTGGCAGGACAATTACTTTTCATTATTGCCGGGAGAGACAAGAACGGTTAAGGCTACTTACAACACTAAGAAACTGCGCCATTCAAATCCGGTTGTCGAAGTTGAAGGATGGAAGATCAAGAGAAAGGTAATTCAACCTGGCTAACATGCTGGCGCCTGCTACAATAGCTCCCGCGTGACTGCTCCCGCTTCCATGGCTCCATCCGCCGCCGACCGCCTCAAGCAATTGATCCGCGAAGTTCCGGATTTCCCCAAACCTGGCATCAATTTCTACGACATCACCACGCTGCTCAAGGACAAGCGCGGCTTCCAGGAAACCGTCGATGCGCTCCACCGGCATTACCGCGGCAAGCCCGTCGATGTGGTGGTTGGCATCGAGGCCCGCGGCTACTTCTTCGCTCCCGCTATGGCTCTCGCGCTCGGAGCCGGCTTCGTTCCCGTCCGCAAGCCGAAAAAGTTACCCCACATCGTTCGTGGCATCGAGTACGATCTCGAATACGGCACCGACCGCCTCGAGATCCACGCCGACGCCATCGAACCCGGCCAAAACGTGCTCATCATCGATGACGTCCTTGCTACCGGCGGCACCGCATCCGCGGTCGCCCGCCTCATCCAACAGCTCGAAGGCAATGTCGCCGGTCTCGGCTTCGTGATTGAGCTTACATTCCTCAATGGCCGTCAGAAGCTGCCCGGCTACGACGTCTTCTCCCTGTTGCAGTATTGATCTGTGACACGGATTACGGTCCCATCCTTCGCCAAGCTGAACCTCGATTTAAGGGTTCTCCAGCGGCGGCCAGACGGCTATCACGAGTTGCGGACCATTTTTCAGACCATCAGCCTGGCCGACACGCTCTCGATCGAATTCGAATTTGCGAAACGAACCCAAATCGAGCTGGCCAGCTCGGTAGAAATTCCGCAGAATCTAGTACTTAGGGCCGCTGAGGCAGCGCTCAACCAGATGAAAATCAAAGCTTGGGTTCGTTTCGTATTAACCAAGCGCATCCCAATGGGCGCGGGTCTCGGCGGCGGTTCGAGCAATGCCGCCGCGGTGCTGCGCGCGCTCCCGGTACTGGCCCGCAGGCAGGTCGATCCGGCAAATTGGGTTCGAATCGCAGAATCGCTCGGCAGCGATGTACCGTTCTTTCTCTACGGCGGCACGGCGGTCGGACTCGGACGCGGCGGCGAGCTCTATCCGCTGCCCGACCAGCCGGCCAGACCGGCGCTGGTGGTAAGCACGGGCATTCATGTCTCGACCGCCGAGGCCTACCGAGCACTCAGCCGCCCCCTGGCAGATCCATTGACTTCCGTCGTTCAGTCGCCTATCCTGGGAGAGTTTCAGACCATTGCTTGGGCATTACATGGTTCCAGGTCCTTCCGGCTTCCATTCACAAACGATTTCGAACCGACTGTTTTCCGCATGCACCCGCAATTAGCCGCTGTGGCGCGAAAACTGCGCCGCCTGGGTGCCTCCCCGGCTTTGATGACCGGCAGCGGGTCGGCAGTCTATGGCATATTTCAAACGACGGCCGAGGCGCGTTCCGCGGCAGCAAAATTTCCTCCGGCCTCTGCTTTCCCCGTTCGGTTTGTTTCGCGAAAACGCTACGAGAGCGTCTGGCGCCACCCGAACCGAGCCGCGATCGCTAGGGAGCGGTAAGAGAGAATGTTCATTTAACCAGGATGTCCGCCCCCAGACCAGCTCGCGCACTGTTCACCGACTTCAAGGTGTTCTCCGGTACTGCACACCCCTGCCTCACGCGGGAAATCACCGAGGTTCTCGGCTGCCCGCTCGGCTCGGCCATGATCAAGACCTTTGCCGATGGCGAGACCCATTTGCAGATCCAGGAAAACGTGCGCGGTGCCGACGTTTTCGTCGTCCAACCGACGTGCACTCCGGTCGACCACCACTTGATGGAACTGCTGCTGATGATCGACGCCTTTAAGCGCGCCAGCGCGGAGCGCATCACGGCAGTGTTACCCTATTATGGGTATGCAAGGCAGGACCGCAAGGACCGGCCGCGCATGCCGATATCGGCGAAAGTAGTCGCCAGCCTGCTGGAAACGGCAGGCGCCAGCCGCGTTCTGGCGCTCGATCTGCACGCTGCTCAGATCCAGGGATTTTTCGATATTCCTGTCGATCATCTGTTCGCTGCGCCGGTCATGGTCGAGTATTTCGACGACCGTTATGACCGGGATAAGCTCATCGTGGTTTCTCCCGATGCGGGCGGTGTCGAGCGGGCGCGGGCGTTCGCCAAGCGCTTGAATGTGCCGCTGGCGATTATTGACAAGCGCCGTACGGACGCCAACGTGGCCGAAGTGATGAATATTATCGGCGACGTGCGTGGGAAACATTGTTTGATGGTGGACGATTTGGTAGATACTGCGGGAACGCTGGTCAAGGGTGTCGAGGCGCTGCTCAATGCGGGCGCGTCGGGCGTTACCGCTTCGGCGACGCATGGCGTCCTGTCCGGCTCCGCCAAAGAACGCATTTGTGCTTCGCCGTTGGAGGAATTGGTGATTACCAACTCGATTCCCCATACAGCCGACGCGCCAAGCTGTAATAAGATCCGCACGCTTTCGGTGGCGCCGCTCCTGGCGCGCGCCATTCAATCGATCCACGAAGGCGGTTCGATCAGCACGCTGTTTATTTAGTAGCTATCAGCTTTCAGCCGTCAGCTAACGGTTGGCTGAAAGCTGAAGGTTGAGAGCTGAAAGCTAAGGTTTAGGAATGAAAAGAGACATTACCATCGCCGCCGAGCCGCGCGGCTCGCGCGGAAAGAACGAAGCGCGCCGGCTGCGTGCCTCCGGCGCCATGCCCGCCATTCTCTATGGAGGCGCGGCGGAGCCGCAGGCAGTCGCCGTCAGCCCGAAGGAAATCGCCCGCATCCTGCACAGCAAGACCGGGCACAACACCATCTTCAATCTCGCGCTCTCCGGCGGCGAGACTGCGCCCGTCATGGTGGTCGATTGGCAGCACGAACCAATTAAGGATTCTCTGCTGCACGTGGATTTCAAACGCATCGATCTGACGCGCCGCATCACGGTCAAGGTTCCGGTGATCACGCACGGAGATCCCAAAGGCGTGAAGCTTCAGGGCGGCATTCACGAAATCGTGACCCGCGAAATCGAAATCGAATGCCTGCCCGACGATATCCCGGAACAGTTTGACGTCGATGTCGCCGAATTAACCATCGGCCAGAATATACGTGCGGGCGACATTCCGATGAGCGCTTCCATGCAGCTTCTGAGCCCGGCCGACGCCGTGATTTCTCACGTGGTAGCCTTGCGCGCCGAGGTGGCTCCTGCCGCCGAAGCCGCCCCGGAAGGCGCCGCGCCCGCAGCCGAGCCCGAAGTGGTCAAGAAAGGAAAGAAGGAAGAGGGCGGCGAAGCTCCCGCTCCGCAGGCGAAGAACGCTCCGCAGGCGAAGAAGAAGTAACTGCGGCCGCCTCTCTCGGAGATGTCAGATGCCGCGGCTCTGCTCTGTATCGTGGGATTGGGCAATCCGGGTTCGCGCTACCGGGACACGCCGCACAACATCGGCTTTCTGGTGGTCGACGAGCTTGCCAGGCGCCACGGCATTCCGGTTGCGAAAAAGGAAGGCCCGGCGCTCACCGGAAGCGGCAGAATCCAGGATAGGAATGCGATCCTGGTAAAGCCGCAAACGTTTATGAATTTGTCAGGCACTGCGGTAGGTCCGTTTTTGCAATACCGCAACCTGACGCCGGAAAATTTGGTTGTGGTTCACGACGAGCTCGATCTGCCTTGGGCTTCGTTGCGCATCAGAAGATCCGGTTCGGCGGCTGGGCATCGAGGTGTCCAGTCCTTGATCGCCGCTTTGAAGACGAATGACTTCACGCGGGTGCGGGTGGGTATACGCCCGGATCACCCGATCGAAGATGCGGTGGTTTACGTGCTCGCTCCTTTTGAGCGGGCGCTTCACCCAAAGGTGGAGGAAATGGTGTCGTATACCGCCGATGCCGTCGAATCCATCGTTGCCGAAGGCGCCGATAAGGCCATGACGAAATTTAATCGTCGCGCTTTGGGCTTACAAACCGAGGAAGAATGAGAATTTACGAAGAGTTGTTCATCGTTCGGCCGGATGCTCCCGAAGAGGAGATCGATCCGCTGATCGAACAGTTGAAAGGCATCATCGAGCACGCCGGAGGCACGCTCGACAAAGTGGACAAATGGGGCGTGCGCAGGCTCGCCTACAGCATCGGTAAGAACACCGACGGCTATTACGTCCTGCTGCAGTTTTCCGCCCAGGCTGAAGCGGTCAAGGAGATCGAGCGCCGTTTGCGCGTGACTGATCTGGTGATCAAATTCCTGACCGTGCGCATCGACGAGAAGCTGAAGTGGCTGGAGAAGCGGCGCAAGATCCGCGAGAAGCGCGCGGCGCGCAAGCCTCCTCCGGCGCCGCCCGCGCCCGCAGCCGCCGCTTCGCCCGGGGCTCCCGGCGAACCGGCTCCTCCGGTTCCGGGAGCGCCCGCGCCGGCAACCCCCGCGGCGGCCGAAACCGAGCCGGGAGCGTGAGCGACCTTGACTGAATCAACGGTTCAGAGCTTGTAGGCGAAAGGAAGAATCTCTATGCCAGAACAAAAAGGCGGCCGCCCGATCGCGGCCTCGCAGCGACCCACCGGCGGCGACAAAGCTATCGCTAGCGGCAAGAAACAGTATTTCCGTCGTAAAAAGGTTTGCCGCTTCTGTGTCGAAAAGATCGACGACATCAATTACAAAGACGTCCGCATGCTGTCCGGTTTCATCTCCGAGCGCGGCAAGATCATGCCCCGGCGCATCTCCGGGGTCTGCACGCCGCATCAAAGGCGGCTCTGCGACGCCATCAAGCGGGCGCGCAACATTGCGCTGGTGCCGTTCGCTGCGCGCGTCTGATCGGGGACATTAACATGGAAATCATTCTCAGAGAAGACATCGACAAAGTCGGCACCCGCGGCTCGGTGGTGAAAGTCGCCGACGGATACGCGCGCAATTTTCTGCTGCCCAAACGCATGGCCGTTGCCGCGACCGAAGCCAACAAAAAGATCGTCGAGCAGGAGCGGGAGGCCTATCTGCGCCGCGAAGCCAAGGCCAAGAGCGAATCGGAAGATCTGGGCCGTATGCTTGCCGATGTGAGCGTCACCATTCGCCAGCGCGTCGGCGAAAACAATCAGTTATTCGGCTCGGTCACGGCGAAGGATATTTCCGATGCGCTCGCCGCCCAGAATTATCAAATCGAGCGCCGTAAGATTCAACTCGATGAACCGATCCGCACGGTAGGCGAACACCAAGTGACTCTGCGGCTGCACCGCGAAGTAGCTACGCCCATCAAAGTAATCGTCGAAGCAATAACAGAACCGGGAGCGTAAGCGACCGGATGTTCCTCGATCCGGACAAACTGAACCAAGCTAATCCAGCCGAGGTGCTCGAAGCTGCCGCCGAAGCGCACCTGGGCCTGGACCATCGCTTTCTGCATTCTCTCGCCGACCGCCGGGAAGAGGCTTTGCCCGCAGTCCTGGCTTTCGCCAAGCGTAACCGCAGTGAGGACCGCATCGACCTTGCGCCCGAGATCATCGCGTTGCTCCGGCATTGGCGGGCACCGGAAGCCTTGTCGTTTCTGATCTCATATATCGCCGAAGCTCCCGATGAGATTCCGGATGAGGCGATGGAAGCGGTCGTGGAGATCGGGCAACCGGCGGTGGAACCGCTGCTGGAGCTTTACGAGAAGCTCGATAAACCTGATAGCGGCGATGTGGCCTTTCTTCTCGCGAGCCTCGGCGTTCGCGACGATCGCATTTCGCAGATTCTTTCCGCTCGCCGCGAACATGACGCTAGCGACGCGGAGTTTCTGCTCGAGGTTTACGGAGCCCAGGCCGTATCTCCCGGCGGGGCGGAGGAACCCTTCAATATCTGGGACTCGTACCCCGAAATCGCCGATCCCGATCTCGACCTGCTCGATGAGGACGCCCGCCTCGACCTGCTCGAACACCCGGTGGTTTCGATGCGTGCCGCCGCGGCGACTTCCTTCTTCAACCGCGAGCTGAAACCGGACGAACGTGCCAGAGTCTTGCACTCTGCCCAAACCGATACCTCGCCTGTCGTTCGCGCGCGCGCCTGGGAAGCCCTCCTCAACGATACCGACGACCCGGCGATCGTCGAGGCCATGCTCGAAGCCATGCGCAATCCCGAAACCTCAATGGAAGAACGAGGCGGACTCATGGTTGGTCTCGCCGCCGAATCGGACCGCAATGAAGTGCGCGCCGCGATCGAGCAACTCTATCGCGAGCCCGCCGGCCGCGCCAAAGCCATGGAAGCGATGTGGCGCTCGGTCCATCCGTCCTTTCGCGACTACTTCGCGAAGCATCTGAACGATTCCGATCTGGAAGTCCGCCGTGCCGCCGTTTGGGGAATCGGCTACTATGGGCTCCGCAGCGAGCTGAATCGCCTGCGAGATTTCTTTGACGATGAAGATTTGCGCGCCGATGCGCTGTTCGCCTACACGCTCGCCGCTCCGGCCGAGCTATCGCGCGGCCGCATGAAAGGCCTGCTCGCGCGAATCGAAAAAGACGCCCACGGACTCTCCGAAATGGAAGAAGATTTAGTAAAGATGGCGCTCGACGAACGCCTCCTGCTCGCCGGCAAAGAACCCTACTTCAGCCGCGAAGAAGACTGAGCCGGTACTTACTCCACCACAATCCGCGAACCCTGCGCTTTGTTTGCGCGCGAAAGAGCTTCGATCCTGTAATCGATCATCTCGCGAATCCCGCGTAGGATCTCAATGCGAGCTTCGTGAAAGTGCTTGTTTACCGGTTGTGGAGGTACGAACAGGGCGATAATTTCCTCAGCCGCTTTTTGGATCCGGCAGCACGAGCACTCGGTTCGCTCCGGTGCAGATGCGTTGGCCGCGGCGGCTGGTCCCGCTTCGCTCATGCTTGCTCCCTCATTTCCACTTTCAGCATACGCCCTTCCAGCCGTGCTTTGACCGGTTGGAGATTTGCCATGGTGGTGGGCAGTCCTACCTGGCGGCGAATCGTCCCCACCTCCACGACTAACTCGTCTTGTTTCTTGAATAATCCAATCTCGCCCTTCTCGGCGAAAGGAAGTTCCAGGCGCACCTCGTAATGATCGCCGTTGCGGCCAAAGGTGAAGGGCCGTGTGACTCTGGTGACCGCTGCGGGATCTTCGCCCTCCGGGTAGAGCTTGGAGGCAAGCTGAGTGAGCCGGTCGAATCCCAGCATTTCATTCGGGAACATCGGAACGCGCCGCACCGGCACGGGTGCGAAGTATTGCTCGATCGCCGCCAGCGTCGCGTTTTGCTCCTCGCGGATCGATCTGAAGAATCCGTCTTGCACCTCATCCGGCAGCACCCGGTTCACAATGATGTGATCGACAGTAAGCCCGTGCAGCGAGAAATAGACAAAGGCGCGCTGCGTTTCGCGCAGGACCATCTTCTCCGCATTCGTGATCAGCCGCACGCTGGTGACACTGGAGTCTTCAAGCGCGGTGTCGACGCCGGCGATCTTATCAAACAGATCCTGAACGTTTTGGAAATAGCTCTCCGGAGGCAACTGCACCGGCCCCAAGCGGTTGGCGATCGGCCGCACCGCTTTCATCAGGCTGCGCTCCAAGCCGAAGACGTGTTTCATGTACCATTCGAGCGTCGTCGGCAGACTGACGAAGCGCAGGGATTCGGCAGTGGGCGCGCAATCCAGTACAACGACTTCAAACTCGCCGCTTCTCCGGTACTGGTTGACGTACATCATCGCGCTCAGCTCTTCCATGCCGGGCAAGATGGCCATCTCCTCGGCTTCCACACCCTCCAGGCCGCTGGTTCGAAAGACCGAGGTTACATAAGCCGAGATGGCACCCCAGTGGCGCTTCATCTCGCGGTTGATATTCACTTCCTGCAGGAAAAGCTGCGGACCGATTTGCAAAGGATCGGAGGTCTGAGCTTCAAACAGCGCGCCGCCCAGGTCGAACGAGTCGGCGAGACTGTGCGCCGGATCGATACTCATCACCAGCGTCCGCTTACCCATCTGCGCCAGACGGATGGCGGTAGCGGCGGCGAGGCTGGTTTTGCCCACGCCGCCTTTCCCGCTATATAACAGAATCCTCAACGCGGCCTCCCTTCCCATCTTCGCAATGCCGAAATGGAGGACCTCGTTGTCGCTCTGGGCGTCGAAGCCGCCACAGAACCCCGACCGTTAGGGAGGAGCGTCTTGCGGATTTGCTGGCTTTCGTTAGACTGAAACTGTAGTGTCTGCCCGCCTGAATCAACTGTTTCAGTACGCACCGAAGCAGTTCCTGGAGCGCACGGTTCTATTCACGGACCAATTGACCCAGCCCGAATCCGCCGCCCTGATGCGCAATCGCATCTCACACTTTGTCGATCTTCAGCCGCTCAAAGAGCGCGCCACCGCGCGCGTTCTGCCGGCTCAACATCTGTATTCCGACGCCACGCTCACATCCTATTTCGTTCCTCCCGGCGGCTTCGCCATCGTTCCCACGGACGACCCACCCTACCGCTTCGTCTTTCTGCCCGAATTCGCCTGCTGCCGTCTGCTGGTCAGCCGCGAGAGCGAACAACTCCTGCGCTTCCAATGCGAACAAGGCCTCGCCGGCTCCATGCCTCCTCCCGAATTCGAGCCCGGCTCTCGCTATGTCGATTCCTTCGCTTATTGGGATTACACCCGCGGCCCCTTGGTCGGGCGTATCCGCGCCACCGCCGTGCTGGTCAAGGAGCGCGATGCGCCCTGGACCGTTTTCATGCAGCAGATCGTGGGCACTCCCGGCTTCGAGCAGGTACGCCTGCTGTTCTCCCGTGCGCTGCGGTATTAAGGCCGCTCTCCTCTCCCGCCCATTCGGTGCGTTCGCCGGTTCCCGCCCGCCATTCGCCGATTTGGGGCTGTAAAGGGCTTCTGAAGTCCTTACCATCGAAATCGAGGCAGAGCAATGAAATCGAAGGATTGGCAGAGCATCGCGATACCGATCATACTGATGACTACGGGTATCGCCTTGCTCGGAGGGAATTTCTTGGGATTTTTGTCGCTGGCGCGGATCGAAAATCTGTGGCCGGCGGCGGTAATCGCGATCGGAGTGATCGAATTGCTGCCGTGGTTGGGACGCCGATCACGAGCGTCGCACGCCCGGGTCGAAGTCCGGGACAGCAGGAGCAGCGATGTACGTCAAGTCCGGTGAGCAACCGAAAATGCGATACAAAGAATGGCGCGCGCGGCAACGCCAACAGCCGCAAACTCCCCCGCCGCCTCCGCCTCCTCCGGGCAGTGCGCCTGGTGATCCCTGGTGGACGCGGCCGGGCAACCCGCAGCCTGGCGATCCGTGGTGGTTGCATCGTCGTGAGTGGCGGCATCGCCGTCGTTCGTGCCGCAGCCAAGCCCATCCCAAGCTGTTTTTCGCCACTTTCCTGATTTGCGCCGGCGCCGCCCTGTTTTTCGCAAACGTTGGGCTGATCGCGGTGCGCGACATCTGGGCCTATTGGCCGTTGATTCTGGTCGCGATGGGCGTGTCGCATCTCGCAAACGATCTGCGCCCCGGGGCGAAGTTCCACCCTCGTGGCTTCATTCTGATCATTGTCGGAATCGGGCTTCTGGCCAACAATTTCGGCTTCTTCTTCATGGCTGCCGATTTCGCCTGGCCCATTCTGCTGATCATCCTCGGCGGGTTCCTTCTGGTCAAAACGCTCGAATCGCACAGGCGCCCGCAGGAGTTCGCATTTGCTCCTAGCGCCGATGCCGGAAAACAGGAGGCGGAATCGCCCTCTTCCGAACATATCCTGAAAGAACAGGTCTATTTCGGAAACTTGAAGCGCACCATTAGCTCGCTGGATTTTCGGGGCGGGGAAGCGATCAGCGTGTTCGGAGAAATCAACATCGACTTGCGCCATGCGCAGATCGCCGTGAACGAAACGTCCATCGAGGCAAACGCTACTTTCGGCGCCATCAATATCCGCGTGCCGGAAACCTGGCGGGTGAACGTTCGCGGCGTCGGTATTTTCGGCGGCTACGAGGATAAGACGCTCCCGCCGCGTCCGGCTCCGGGCTTTAATCCGCCGCTGCTCGTCATCACCGGGGCGGCTGTGTTCGGAGCGGTCGTGGTCAAGAACTGAAGCCATTGCATGCATCCGCTCCTGAGCAACAGAAATAATCTTCTGCTGTACCTGATGGCCTGGGCCATTCTCGGCTGCATGCTCGGATTCTATTTAGGTCTCGCCGGCCGGCTCAGTGTCGGCGAAACGGTCTGCGTCACCGTACCCGTGGTCGTGGCGCTGGCGGTGGTTTGTCTGGGCGCATGGTATCCCTGCCGCGTGCTTCCGCCGGGCTCGACGCCGGTGTGGAAGCTCATCGTCAATCATCTGCTGGCGGCGATTTGCTGCAGCGCCATTGCTCTGATCGTGGCTCATGTTGCGGTGGTTGCCTGTGGAGGCATTTTCCCGCGGCTCTCCGCCCATATGAAACTGGCGGGTCCGCTCCTCGCCGGAATATCTGTTCTGTTTTATCTCCTTTCCGTCGCCATGCACTATGCGCTGCTCGCGTTCGAATCGTCGCGGCGCGCCGAGCTGCTCTCGCGCGAGGCGGAACTGAAGGCGCTCAAGGCGCAGGTGAATCCGCATTTCCTGTTCAATAGCCTGAATTCGATCAGCGCGCTGACGAGTATCGATCCGCCGAAAGCGCGCGAGATGTGCATCCGCCTTTCGGAGTTCTTGCGCAATTCGCTGCGGCTCGGCGAGCGCCTCAGCATTCCCTTCGGAGAGGAACTGATGCTGGCGAAAACCTATCTGCAAGTTGAGCAGATCCGCTTCGGCCAGCGGCTGTGCGTACGAGAAGATGTGGATCCGAACTGTGCCGAATGCCAGATTCCGCCCTTGCTGATCCAGCCGCTGATCGAAAATGCTATCAAACACGGAATTGCGACTATGGCATCGGGCGGAGAGATCGCGGTGAAAACGCGCCGCTCCCGCGATTCGGTGCGAGTGACGATTGAAAATCCGTACGATCCCGAAGCGCCCGCCGCTCCGCGCAGCGGCTTCGGTTTACTCAGCGTCCGCAGCCGCCTGCAAGCGCGCTTCGGCGCGGCGGCGCGGCTGGATATCGAAATCGAGCGGGACCGCTATCGGGTGATCCTTTCTTTGCCCTGCCAAACCGGGCGCGAGGCTGCAAAGGAGCTGCCATGGCCGGCGTAAGTGGCGAACCCAAAATCCGCGCCATCATTGCCGACGATGAAGACCTTTCCCGGCGCCTCATTCGCGAATACCTCTCGGGCGAGCCGGATTTCGAGATAGTCGCCGAAGCCGGCAATGGTTTCGATACCGTCAAAGCCGTGGCCGAGCACCGGCCCGACCTGCTGTTCCTGGATATTCAGATGCCCAAGCTCGACGGCTTCGAAGTTCTGGAGCTGATCGGAGCCGAGATCGCCGTTGTCTTTGTCACTGCGTTCGATCAATACGCGATGAGAGCCTTCGATGCGGCGGCGGTCGATTATCTTTTAAAGCCTTTCGATATCGAGCGCTTCCGCGCCGCGCTAGACCGCGTGCGCCGCGCCTCGGCTCGCGTAGCGCCGGCCGCGGTCGCCGCGCTGAAGCAAGCCGCCCATGCGCCGGGGCAGTATGCGCCGCGTATTGTTGTGAAGGATGGAGCGCGCGTCCACATTGTTCCGGTCTCTCAAATCGATTACATCGAGGCCCAGGACGATTACGTCGCGCTGCACAGCGGCGGCAAAGCTTATCTGAAGCAGCAGACCATTTCCGGCATGGAAGCTTCGCTCGATCCCTCGCTGTTCGTTCGCGTACACCGCTCGTTTATCGTGAACCTGGAGCGCGTCGCGAAGATCGAGCCGTATACAAAAGACAGCCGCCTGGCCATTCTTTCCGGCGGCTCACAGGTTCCTGTAAGCCGAGCGGGATACATGCGGCTGAAGGAGCTGATGGACAGCATTTAGCCTTGCATCCGGCCTTCGGCTAACTACTGCGTGATCGCTACCAGCGTCGATGGCGGCCTGGAAACCGGCGGGCCGGAAACCGGGACTTGCAGGTCCGGCATCGGTTTCGCCGCAAAGAGCTTTTGGCAGGGCACTGTCAGCTTGCGCGCCAGCCAGTTCGCCTTTTGCCGCCGCGCGCTGTCGGTCGCGATGCCGGTCTTTGCATACATCTGCCGGTACAGCCTGGAGATAAACACAAACGCCAGGCGGTCGCGCAGATTCGGCGCATATTTCGACCGCTGCCAAATCGCTGGCAGGCTGTAGAAGCTGTCCCAAACCGATTGCGTGCCTTTGCGAATCTCCTCGGACGTCATCGTCTGGTGCGGAAAGAACACCTTCGGCCGCTTGTTGGAGGGAATCAGCCAATAGCGTGTGATAGGGATGCCGTCCACCCGGGGGGCGTTATCGCCCAGTTCCTTTTCCCAGCGCGCAAAATCCACCGTGCCGGGCAGCGGCTGAATCATGAGAAATTGGGCAAAGGCCACGCCGGCTTGCTTCGCCAGGTCGGCCGTCGCCGCGAACGTTTCTTCGCGGTCCGTTGAAAGTCCGAAGATAAACGATCCGAGCACGTATACACCATGCTCTCGGAACTGGCTCAGCCGCTGCACCAAGTCGGTGCCGGAGGAATTAAAGTCTTTGAAAACCGCCTTCAGCCCCTCCTTCGTGACCGATTCCACCCCTACCAGCGCGCCTTTGATATGCGCCCGGCGCATGGCCTCCAGAAAGTCCGGGTCTTCGGCGGCTTCCATCGTGATCTGAGTGAAAAACACCAGATCCGAAGGCAGCTTGGCCATCTTCTCCATCAGATCGAGGCGCTCGGCCCGCAGCGCATTCAGCTCAGCGAGCCGGGCGGTGTTGTTCTGCCTTTCCGCCAACCTCAGGTCGGTTTGGCTGACCGGGTAGAAATTGTCATCGGCAAGCGTCATGAAGCGGAACCCCAGCCGCCGCAACTCCACGATCTCCTCTACCACCGAGTCGGCGCCGCGCTGGCGCGGCTTCTGGCCGTCGGTACGCCAGACCGAGCAGAACGAGCAATGCTTGGGGCATCCGCGGACCGTTTGCACGGAGGCCCACATATAGCGCTTGCGGGGCGCCAGATCCCAGCGCGCCGGCAAAAGTTGGCCTCCCTCAATGCGCCCGCCTTCGTAGATCTTCTCCGCGCGCCCGGCCAGCAGATCTGCAATCACTTTCTGCCAGACCACATCTCCATCGCCCTTTACCACCGCGTGGGCCTGTCCAAGCTCCAGCGCTTCTTCCGGATAAAGCGTGGCGTGCACGCCGCCGAATACGACGAAAGCGCCGCGTTCACGCGCAAGGCGGCCCAGCGCCATCCCGCGCAGCGCGTTCCCCGTGTGAATCCCGATCCCCACCACGTCTCCTGGCTGGATGCAATCCGGCTCGAGTCTTTCGAGAGTTTCATCGGTAATGACTGGATCGCCGTATTCACGCGGAGTCGCCGCGGCCAGTACATACAGCCAGCGGGGCGTGATCACGCCGATTCCAAACGAATTGTCGCTTGGATTAATCAGATGAATGCGCATTCTTGTACTCTATCTCGCTGGGGATCAAGCTCCCCTTTCTGGATGCGGAACAAAGGACCCTATTTCATCGAAATTTCTTTCGGTTGACCCGGTTACACAAGTCGATCGGGCCTGCGTCCTGAAGTAGTCACCGTTTCCAAATTTTTCTTTTGGCCGTTTAGATCCAGCGCCTTAACCCCCCCACACGCTTTCATCCTGCACGCCCACTCTCCAGACTTGAAACCGTAGAGCAGGCGTTTTCGCCTGCCACCGTACACTCACTGGACACAAAACCATGGCTACAGCTAAACAAATCGCAGCCAATCGCCGCAACGCACAAAAGTCAACTGGCCCCCAGTCCGCCGAGACCAAGGCCAAAGTCGCCCAGAACGGCGTCAAGCACGGTCTCTGCGCCAAATTCCGCGTCCTCGAAGAAGTCGAAAAGCAGGAAAACTACGACGCTTTCCTAAACCAGCTCATGGAAGACGAACAACCCGTCGGCCAAGCCGAAATCGAGCTGGTCGTCAAAATGGCCGAACATACCTGGGTCGCCAAACGTGCCTTGCGTGCGCAGAACCACTGCTTTTCGCTCCAGCCGAAAACTCCCGAGCAGGCCAAAAACGGCGACATCCCCGTCGAGGTCGAGGTTCAACCCCTCGAACTTTACATGCGTTACCACGCC
>DASVGP010000101.1:0-3614 GCA_036379475.1 Bryobacteraceae bacterium
TTGACGAATGCAAGAAGCGCCTGTTTGCGGGCCGCGGTCGCAGCCGGATCGTGGGGATCGTCGAGAAACGCGCCAGTGGTGCTATCGAGAAAGATGGCGTCGTAGTGCTTGAGGTTTTGGGTGTTGATCGCGCCGGGGTCGTAAGTGATGGTGGTCATCCAGGCGCCGGTCTTGTCTCCGAGATACTCAACCATTTTGGCGGCGAGCGGAATAGAGGTATGCACCCAGCCGTTCGCTTTGCACAAGACGAGCACATGGCGGAGATGTTGCGGCTTGGCCATCGGCTTATCGGGAAGGGCGGCCATCATGGCCGCGATGTCGGATGGATTTGCGAACTTCTTTTGCGGGCAGCCGCGGCTGAAGCCTCCGCTGAATCCGTCGGGCGGGCAGGGCTTGGACGGCTGCTGCGCGGCGAGAAGACTACAGAAGAGCAGAAGGCTACTGCAGGTGGCGATGCAGGATTTGTTCATGAGGACAGGGCTCCTTTTGGCAAGAGTGACATCGTTTCGAGCAAAAGAGACAGTGTATGCCATGGGCAGAGAACAAACCGGCGTCCAAGCTGAAATCGTGAATTCAGGCTGAATCTCGCGACCAGGCAGGCCGATTGCCAGCCGCGGCTGCCAACCGGTCCCATAAAAGCAGCGCCAGGTTTTTGTGAACTGCACGCGCCAGCGGATGCTTAAGGACCCTGGCCGACGGAGGGCTGAAAACTGTGCTAGCGTGATTCGCAGGAGAACGCTATATGTCATCAACCAGACGCGATTTTGTGAAGGCCGGGTTGGCAATCAGTACATTGCCTGCCCTTGCCGGCGCCGCGGTTTCCGGCAAAGCCGCCGCAAGTGATTGGGTCACATTGGGCAAGTCCAACGTCCGGGTCACACGCCTGGCGTTCGGAACAGGAACGCACTCCGGTGCGCGGCAACGGCACCTCGGTCAGCAGGAGTTCACGCGGCTGGTGCATTACGCCTACGATCACGGTATCCGGTTTTTCGAGACGGCAGACGCCTACCGCGGCATGCCCGAGATGCTTGCAGTTGCGTTGAAGGGATTTCCGCGCAATTCCTACCGGCTCATGACCAAGTACGACGTGGGTCATTCAGAAGATCCGACTGTAGGCGTACACCGACTGATCGACGCCTTGGGTACTGACTATGTGGACATCATGCTTATGCACTGCCTCCGCAGCCCGAACTGGCCTCAGGAGACCACGTACTTGCAGGACGCCTTTCAAAAGGCGAAGGAACAAAAGCTGATCCGGGCTCACGGAGCCTCGGTGCATGGCAAACCGGCGCTTTCCTCTTTTCCAGGGAATCCTTTCCTGGATGTCGCCATGATCCGCATGAACCACAAAGGCGCGCATATGGATACAGTCTCCACCAAGGACATCGACGAACCGGGCGACGTACCGTTCGTCGTCGATCACATGCGGAGAACGAAGGCGGCGGGCGCCGGGATCATCAGTATGAAGCTGGTCGGCGAGGGCGAGTTCAAGAATCCGGAGGATCGCCAAGCCGCGTTGAACTTCGCATTCCGCAAAGCAGGCGTGGACTGCGTGACGATCGGATTCGGCAGCAAGGAAGAGATTGACGAGGCGATCCGGCGCATTGGAACCGCGCTGAACGCCTAATCGCGAAGCGGCACAGCCGCCCGACTCCGTGTCGGTATAAAAAGTAACGGGCCTGTCTTCCGCGCGTGCGTCACGTTTTTTCGTGAATCACCGTAAGCTGAGGACATGCCAAGCGCGGAGTACTGGATTCGACATTTAGAGTTGCAGCCTCATCCGGAAGGTGGCTTCTTTCGCGAAACGTACCGGGCACCGCTGGCGATTGCCGCCTTTGGCGGCTCTCGCAGTGCCTCTACGGCGATCTACTTTCTGCTCGCAGGAGAAGACTTTTCCGCTCTGCACCGGCTGGCAGCCGACGGGTCTGGCATTTTTATGCCGGATCAACGCTGCTTGTTCACAGCATCGATCCGGACGGGAAGTACAGCATCCTTAAGTTAGGCCAGAACCCGGAAGCGGACGAGGAATTTCAGTGTGTAGTGTCTGCAGGGCATTGGTTCGGCTGCTCGCTGGAGCGGCCGGACACCTATGCGCTTGTGGGCTGCACGGTCGCACCCGGTTTTGAGTTTGCCGATTTCGAGATGGCGCGGCGCGCCGAACTGCTGATGCATTATCCGCAGCATCGGAAGGTGATCGAGAAGCTGATGCGGGAATAGGCCCCCGCAAGAGTGCCTGCGCCACGGCGAGCCGGGCTGGCTTACTCCCAGAGCAGCTGTAACCCTGCGCTCTTATAGAGCGGAAACCGTTCGTCACTCGAAACGACGGAAGAATCTTCGGCCAGAGCCTGAGCGATGATCATACGATCGAATGGATCGTTGTGATGCGCCGGGAGCGAATAAAGCAGTGCGATGTGTTTGGTGGTGATCGGCAGCAGCCGGGCCCCCATCGCGTTTATCCCTTTCAAGACGTGCTCCGAGTCAGGCAGCTTCAGCTTAGGAGACCGCTTGCTCTTAATGGCGATTTCCCAGGGCGTCACCATGCTAATGAAAAGTGGGCTGGCATTTTCGACCCGGGACATCACCCGTTTGGGTAACTTCTCACCGTTCATCCACTTAAGGAAAACATTAGTGTCGAGGAGCAATTTCACTGGGGCTCATTTCCCCCTATTGCGGCCTCGCTGTTTCCGTTTGCGAGGCTTTGCTGGAGGCTGGAGGCACTCGAACATTGATTCGATCTCCTTATCCAGTTCCGGCGAATCCCACCCGGGCTGAAGCGCCAACGATCCTTTCAGGAATCCGAATCCTCTCTGCGGAGCGGGTCTGGGGAGTTCCGGAACGATTCGAGCCAGGGGCCTGCCATGGTTCGTAATAATCACGGTTTCCCCGCTGAGCGCGGATTCTATCAGCCTTGACAGTTCCGCTTTTGCCTGCCGGACTCCGATCTCCATAAAACAAATGTAGCACCACAATTGTGGTCGCGCGGCGACTCGGCGTATACGTGAGGTTTCGGGCCGTGTTATCTGGAGGCGAGCTCTTGCACCATGGCCAGAGCTTTTTCGACGTGCTGATCGGGCCTGAGATGGTCTTTTTTGCTCGAAAATACGGCCAGGATTTTGTGGTTCTTGCCGATGACGAAAGTGACACGCTCGATGAAGTCGTGACCGATATTGACCCCGCGCACATCTTTGAGGCCGGGTCTGCCTTTGCCCACGGCTAGATGGTAGGAGCCGGCGATTTTATGATTCGGGTCCGATGCAACGGGAAACTTTCCGGCACAATACTTCGGGTCCGAAGAGAAGGCGTCGAGGCGGGCGATGCTGTCGGCCGAAACACCAATGATGGTGGCCCCGGCAGCATCGAACTTGTCCCTGTTCTGGGCGAAGGTATGGGCCTCCAGATCGCAGCCCTTGGTAAACGCGGAGGGATAGAAGTAGAGAACCACCGGGCCTGTCTGCAGGGCCTTGCTTAGGGAGAAATGGAATTCCTTGCCCGCTTGTGTAGCGCGAGCGGAGAAATTGGGTGCGGTCTGGCCTACTTGCAGCGCAGCCGAAGCGGACAGACAGACCAGCGCGGAAACAGCGAGCCCGAGAAACAGTTTTTTCATGGCAAATGCC
>DASVGP010000102.1:0-10263 GCA_036379475.1 Bryobacteraceae bacterium
CGGGACGAGCGCTTGATCCGGGTCTGGGCCGTGAGTGCCGTCACGCCGTTTGCGGGCGTGATCGAAGCCACCCGGCACAATACGGTCGGCTTTTTGCACGACTACTTCATTCTGCTCGACGTGCGCGAGCAGAACCGCAAGCTGAAAGCCGAAAACGACCGGTTGCGGATAGCGAACATTTATTACCGTAACCAACTCTCGACGGCCGAGAACGCTCAAGCGCTGGTTCTGTTTCAGAAGCAAACGCCATCGAAAACCGTAGCCGCACGCGTCATTGGCAATAGCACGGTCGGCACTGCGAATGCGGTTTTTATCGATCGGGGATCGGCCAGCGGGGTAGAGAAAGGAATGGCGGTGGTCACGCCTGTCGGCATCGTGGGCAAGATCATTGCTGCCTACCCGCTCGTTTCGCAAGTGTTACTGATTACCGATCCAACCTTTAAGGTCGGAGTGGAATCGCAAAAGGGCCACATCCACGGTGTGCTCGACTGCGGCAGTGGAACCTGCCGCGTAGAGCAGATTCAAAACGCGGATAAGGTGGATATCGGCGAGTGGTTCTTCACCTCCGGAGAGGATCGTGTGTTTCCGCGGGGATTCCCGGTAGGCAAGGTGGTCTCTTCCGAGCCAGGGCAAGGCATGAAACGGATCCAGTTGAATTTGAGCGGCTCGCCGGCGAGCGCCGAGCAAGTATTGGTGATTTTGCAGGGAGTTCACCAGCCGATTCCGGACGCGCCTCCGGTGCAACAGCCAACCGCGGCTTCCCTGCCTCCGCCTCCGCCGGATAAAGTCCTGTCGTCGAGCGGCGCCCCGCCCGCCCAAACGCAGGCCGATAAGATCGTCGAGAAATATACCGAGATCGGGGAACAAGAACACCACACTTATGGAGTACTCGGATCGAATCTGCCGAATTTCAATGTGAAACTGGCCAAGCAGACCACCGCCAAGCCCACCCAGCCGGCGTCGCTCAAGGGCGTTCTGGGAGTGCCTCGGCCTGTGGCAAACGACGGAAAACGATCGTCTACGCCACAGGGCAGCGGAGCGGCAACCGACACAAGCAAAGGCGCTCACGCTTCCGGCTCAGATTCGCTTCCGCTGGGTGCTCCCCGGCATAAAACAGATTCGGCGCAACCATGATGAATCAAATCAGCGATCAGATCGTGATCCGCCGCGCCAAGGAAGGCTGGCTCAGCCGCTTTCAGGTGGTGGCGCTGGTTGCGCTCACGCTGATCGCCATTGTCGGCAAGTTTTACCTTCCACGCCTGATTCCGCATACCGAATGGCTGGAATTACCGCTGCTGTTAACCATTTACTTCGGGCTGATGCGGCGCTCGCAAATTGCGGCGCTATTCTTCGGCGCTTTCGTGGGACTGACCGAAGACCTGCTTGCACCGGTGAACATCCCGATCGGCATGTACGGCATCACCAAGACGCTGGTGGGCTATTTTGCGGCTTCGGTGAGTTTGCGCTTCAACGTCGAAAATTCGGTCATCCGGCTGGTGCTCTGCTTTTTCTTTTATGCGTTTCATGCGTTTGTGTACTGGATCATGCGCCGCGCGCTGCTGGGGCAGATGATTCCGTTCGATCCGCAGCAAACGCTCATTCATGGCGCGCTGAACGCGATTATCGCCATTCCGCTGTTCTCTTTTTTGGATCGGATGAAGTTGTCGAGTAAATCGCAGTGGGCTTAATCAAAGGCGAACACCGGCGGGAAGGCGGACTCTCGCCGGGGCGGTCGCAGCAAGACGACCCCAAACGCTTCTCGGGGAAAATTGCGATTTTCCAATACCTCACGGTCGCTGTCTTTATTTTTCTGGTCTCGGGCTTTTGGACGCTTCAAGTTAAGAATTCGAATATCTACAGCCAGGCGGCCGAGCGCAACCGCATCAGGAGTACGCCGATTCTGGCGCCACGGGGCAAGATTCTCGACCGCTACGGACGCGTGATCGTGGGCAACAAGGCGTCCTATTCGCTATTGCTCAACCGGGACGAGATCCAATCGAAGCACCTGCCGGCGATCGCGGCGGCACTGCACCTCAATTACAACGATTTGCTGAGCAAGATCCAGCGCATGAGCTCGCAGCCTCAGATCATCATCAAAGACCAACTCACGGGCGACGAGATCGCGTGGGTGGAAGCGCACCAGGACGTCTACACTTATCCGGAGATGCAACTGGTCCAATCCTGGGAGCGGCAATACCCGGAAAACGGCTTCGCCGCGCACGTGGCCGGCTACGTTGGAGAAATCAGCCAATCCGAACTTAACTTGCCGCAATTTATCGATTACGAGCCGGGCGCCATTATCGGCAAGGCCGGTCTTGAACGCGAATACGATCGCAGCTTGCGCGGCGTGAATGGGAAGCAGCGGATTCTTGTCGACAATCTAGGACAGGAGCGCGCCACGCTGACGCGGAAGCCCGCCATCCCCGGTCAGGACCTGCACACCACGATCGATCTGGATCTGGAAGCGGTAGCTACGTTATCGCTGCAGGGAAGGCGCGGCGCCGTGGTGGCGCTCGATCCGCGCGATGGCGAGGTGCTGGCGATGGTAAGCCGCCCCGGTTTCGACCCCAACCAATTCGCCGGCCATATCAGCCAAGCCGAATGGGAAAAGCTGGTGAACGATCCCGACAAACCGCTTATGAATCGCGCGACGCAGGCCGAGTTGGCGCCAGGTTCCACGTTCAAGCCTTTCGTGGCTTTGGCTGGTCTCGAAACCGGCGTGATCACGCCCACGACTCAATTTTACTGTCCAGGCGGGGCAACTTTTTACGGCCATTATTTCCGCTGCTGGCGCAAAGGGGGGCACGGTCACATCAGTGTTCATCGTGCCCTGGTCGAATCCTGCGATGTCTTTTTCTACACTGTGGCGAACCGGCTCGGGATCGACCACCTGGCTCATTACGCGAAGATCGCCGGTTTTGGCGGCAAAACCGGGATCGATCTTCCGCATGAGAGCAAGAGCACGATGCCCTCGACGCGCTGGAAAATGCGCATGTTCCGGCAAAAGTGGTATGCGGGGGAGACCATCTCGGTAGGTATCGGCCAAGGCGCGGTGACGATTTCTCCGCTTCAGCTTGCCGTTGCCGAAGGCGGATTGGCGGTTGGCGGTAAATGGTACCGGCCACATCTGAATAAGAATGTGCCGAAGAAGCTGCTCCGGAACGGCCATTTCAATCCCAAGGACATTGCGGCGGTTCTCTCCGGCATGTGCGGTGTGGTCAACGAACCTGGCGGGACTGGCGGTTATGCCCGTCTGCCCGACATCGAGGTTTGCGGCAAGACCGGCACGGCGCAGGTGGCATCGACCAGCCGCACCAGTGGCGCCAAGATGAACAGCGCCCTTGCGAATAACGCCTGGTTCGTGGGATTTGCGCCGGCAGATAATCCGGAAATCGTGGTGGTCGCGTTGGTAGACCACGCAGGAGAGAGTGTCTACGCCGAGCCCATTGTCCGGGACGTGCTCAAGGCTTATTTCGATAAGAAGGCCAGACTCGCCCGGACGCAAACGGCGCGTGCGTGGCAGCGCTCGCTGCCCAACCTGTTCGGCTCCATGGAGAGGACGCTCGCCATGCTGGCGCCATCCGCCGGAAAGGATTTTCAATGGCAGTGACGGGATATCGATCTCTGCGCGATTTGGATTGGCCGCTGCTGGTGGTCGCTCTTGCTCTGTGCGTGCTCGGAGTGCTGCAGATTTATAGCGCGACCCTGGGCACGAAATGGGAGGATGCCTGGTGGAAGCAGATCGTATGGATCGTCACCGGTCTCGCCATGATGTGGATCGTTTCCCTGGTGGACTATCACACGCTTTTGAATCGCGCGTTTTTGTTCTATGTCGTCGCGATCGCATTGCTCCTGATCACAGGGATTGCCGGAAACAGCGTTTTCGGGTCCACCCGCTGGATTCAGGTTGCGGGTTTTACTCTGCAGACCTCCGAATTTGTCAAGATCGTTCTGATTCTGCTGGTAACCAAATACCTGATCGAGTTCACGTCCGGCGTTCTCGACTGGAAGGATCTGGCCAAGCTCGGCGCGTTTGTGTTCGTGCCCATGATCCTGGTCATGAAAGAACCCGACCTGGGCACTTCGCTGACCTACCTTCCGATCCTCGCATGCGGCATCCTGATGGCCGGTTTGCGCTGGAAATACTTACTGATCATTACACTCGTATTGGCGGCCACCTTGCCGATCGGTTATCATTTACTTAAGCCGTATCAAAAGGGTCGGCTGGTCAGTTTTATCGATCCTGGCCGCGATCCGAAGGGTACGGGATTCCAGGTGATTCAATCGCGGATTGCGGTGGGAAATGGCGGCATGTGGGGCCGCGGGGTGAAGGAGAGTTCCCAAACGCATTTGGGGTTCCTGCCCGTGCCTCATACGGATTTCATTTTCTCCTCTTTCGCGGAAGAACACGGATTTGTCGGAGTCGTGATCGCGCTGGGATTGTATTTCCTGCTGATCATGCAGATTGTGCAGGCAGGCCAGACGGCGACCGATACAGCCGGTTTGTACCTGTGTATGGGCGTCGCGGCGCTGCTGCTGTTTCATGTGTTGGTGAATGTCGGAATGGTGGTCGGCCGCATGCCGGTAACCGGAATTCCGCTCCCGCTGATGAGTTCGGGAGGCTCCGATATGTGGGTGACTTTCCTGATGCTGGGAATTGTGAACAGCGTTCGGTTGCGAAGGTTTGTGAATTAAAGGTAGGCCTTGGAAAAGGTCTGTTCGACTAAAAAGAGGGTCGGACTGAGCAGGACAAAGATTTCGGATTGCTAGCCGGTTTTCGCGGCTCTTGAAGTTTACGCTTAAGGCGCCGGGGCGGATGTTTACGAGCAGGTCTCCATCCGCTGCGGTCGCAACAGGTTTTTGTGCGGTGCACCGCTCGGCGGTGGCACTGGGCAATTCGGATTCGCTGTACTGTCATCGCCGGCTCTTATTGAAGGCGGTAAGAGATGACGAAAGAACTGGTGATTGGATCCAATCGCCACGAGACAAAAGTAGCGATTCTGGAAAACGACAAGCTCGTCGAAGTTTATTTTCAGCGAGCCAACGAATATTCGCTAGCTGGCAGTATTCATAAGGGCCGGGTCACGCGTGTGCTCCCGGGGATGCAATCGGCATTCGTCGATTTGGGCCTGGAGCGTGACACGTTTCTCTACGTTTCCGATTTCTTCGAGGAAAACGAGGATGTGGAGCCGCTCGAAGACAAGCCCGTACGCGGCGGGCGCCGGCACCAGTCCGAGCGCGCCGGCGGCGGGCGCAATGCCGAAGCGCGGCAGCCTGCGGCACCCACGGCCGCCGTGCCGGAAACCGAGGCCGCAGAAATCGAAACCGAGGGGCTCTCTTCAGCCGATGTCGCCGCCGATGAAGCGGCAGCCGCGATCCAGAGCCCAAGCCGGGTCGAGGGCGAGCGCCCGCTGCGCGACCGGCGCGGCAGACGTTCGCGCCATCGGCGAGGCCGCGGCCGGGGCTTTCCGGAAAGCAAGTACGCGCAGACCCCCGGATCCCCAAACGGCGCGACTGAAGAGGAGGCCAACGCAGAGCCGCCCGCGGAAGCATCCGATGTTCTGATCCTTCCCGGCGAATCGCTGGCCAAATACCGAAGTGCCGCGGCAGGCGCACCGGTCGAAGCGGCCGAGACACAAGCAAGCGAGCTTGATCGCGCGGCGGAAGAGATCGAGCTGACGCACCGTGTTCTCGATCACCACGCGGAGAACGAATCACCCGAAACGGAAGAGGAAAAATTCGAGGAAATCCGGAACGACGCGCCGGCCCAGACCCTAGCCGCCGAGACTCCGGACGAGCCGGAGCCCGAAGCCGGCATGATCAGCGAGGCCGAACCCATCGAGTCCTCGGCGACTCCGGCGCCCCAGGAGACCGAGCCGGAGCAAACCGCCAGCGTGCGCGAGCGTGGATCGCGTTATTTGCAACGGGTGCCGCGGCGGATGCGGCGCCGCAGGAATCGTTCTAACCATACCGGCGTCGAGAGCGCGCAAGCCCCGGCCGAAAACCGAGGCGCCGCGGCCGCTCCCACCACTGAAGACGAAGCTCGCAGCGAAGTGGAGGAGCATGCCGCGGAAGGTGCCGATCGGCCTTTGCCTTCCATTACCGATCTGCTGAAGTCCGGGCAGGAAATCATCGTGCAAATCGCCAAAGAGCCGCTGGGCCAAAAGGGTGCGCGCATCACTTCGCACATCGCGCTGCCAGGCCGCTACGTGGTGTATATGCCAACGGTCAATCACCTCGGAGTGTCGCGCAGAATCGCCAGCGACCAGGAACGCCACCGTCTGAAGCGCATCCTGCAAACGCACCGCGCGGGAACCACAGGAGGCTTCATCGTGCGCACGGCCGGCGAAGGGGCTCCGGAAGACGAAATCGCCGACGACATGAATATTCTGTACTCCCTTTGGCTGGACATTCGACAGCAAGCGGAGGCAAAGAAAGCGCCGGCGCTGCTGCATCACGATCTGAATATTGTTCAGCGCGTGCTGCGCGATCAGCTCACGGACGAGTTTAAGGCCGTGTGGGTCGACAACGAAGACATGTACGAGAAAGTGCTGGATTTCCTGCAGAAGTTTCAGCCCGCACTCGTGAACCGGGTCAAAATGTACACGCGGAATGCGCCCATCTTCGACGCCTTCAATATCACACAGGAATTGGAAAAGGCGTTGCGCCCGAAGGTCTGGCTGAAATCCGGCGGCTATATCGTCATTAATCAGACCGAAGCGCTGGTGGCGATCGATATCAACACCGGCAAGTACGTCGGAAAATCGAACCGCCTCGAAGACACCATTGTCAAGACTAATTTGGAAGCGGTGGACGAGATCGTGCGCCAGATCCGGCTGCGCGATCTGGGCGGAATCATTGTGGTCGATTTCATCGACATGGATGAGCGCAAGAACCGGCAAAGGGTAATGCAGGCGCTGGAAGAGGCTCTGCGCACCGACAAAGCGCCTTACAAAGTTCTTCAGTTTAACGATTTCGGTTTGGTTGCGATTACCCGCAAGCGCGTGAAGCAGAGTCTGGAGCGGACGCTGTGCGCGCCCTGCCCCTACTGCGAGGCGGCCGGATATGTCAAGAGCGTGCAGACCATCATCGGCGAAATTCTGGTGGAAGCGCAGAAGATGGCCGGCTCCATCGAATCGAAAGACGCGGTGCTGCGTGTGCATCCCGAAGTGGCGAAGGTCTTAAAGGCGAGAGACAACGAGTATCTGGAAGAACTTGAGGAAACGCTGAAGCGTCCGGTGCTGGTCAAGAGCGACGCCACGCTGCATCACGAGAAATTCGACCTTACGTGAGCATCGATGCTACACTTTGGGGGCGCTGAGCGAATTCGGTAAGGAGAGATGGCCGAGCGGTTGAAGGCGCACGCTTGGAAAGCGTGTATAGGGGAAACTCTATCGTGGGTTCGAATCCCACTCTCTCCGCCAGACTATTCTCTTGCACTTTGATGCGCCGCCCGCTGGATAACGCCACCGACTCGCCAACCACCTGATCCACTTCTGCCCGGCTGCGCCGCCGCCGTGGCCCAGCCAACTCCTTCTCACTCATAGCCTGAGTTCAGCATCTCTGACGGTTACGTTCTACTGCAGCCGGACAAAGATCCGGTCCGATTCGGCGCTTCACAGGTGTCAGCCGAAAGGAGTATTCTAAACTCAGTCGAAACTGGAGAGATCGTGCCACAGATAAACCAGAGCACGAGCTACAGCCGCAGAGACTCGCTGAGAGCCGCGGTTGCGGCGCCTTCGCTCGCCGTAACTGTGCGGCCTGACGGCTGGGAGCGGGGCCCCGGCCCAGCAGATTTTCTTGCGGCACTGCATTCGCAAACATCGCTACTAAGGAGGTAATAACATGAAATCCCGGATTTCGATCGCCCTTTTTGCATCGTTTTTGTTGGCCGGCGGTCTCTACGCCCAGGTGGATACCGGCACGATTCTCGGTTCGGTAAAGGATACGACCGGGGCGGTAATTCCCGGTGCTCAGGTAACGCTCACCAACACGGGCACAGGGCGGACGCAGGTGCAAAAAACCGGGGCGAGTGGCGAGTACACGTTCTCGCCGATCCAAATCGGACACTACTCGGTTTCCGCTCAGATCAAAGGGTTTCAGCGCGTCGAGCACACGAATGTGACTGTCCAAGTACAACAGAGCGTAGTCGTAAACTTTCTACTGCCGCCCGGCGAGATCACTCAGACCATTGCGGTAACCAGCGAGCCGCCGCTGTTGCAGACGCAGAATGCATCTGTCGGGCAAGTCATTGGCCAGCGCTCGATTAACGATCTGCCGCTAAACGGCCGGAACTTTACTTTTCTGGCGCAGCTCGCCGCCGGCGTGACGCAGGACCAGGAGGACACGCGCGGACTCGGGGCAAGCGGTAGTTTCGCCGCCAACGGCTTGCGCCCGTCCCAGAACAACTATTTACTCAACGGGGTTGACAATAATTCCAATCTGGTAGATTTCCTGAACGGCCAAGCATTCGTCTCCAAACCCCCGGTCGATGCGATTCAGGAATTCAAAATCCAGACCAATAACTACAGCGCCGAGTTCGGACGCTCGGCAGGCGCCATTCTCAATGCCACGATCAAGTCCGGCACTAACCAATTCCATGGCGACGCCTGGGAATTTCTGCGCAACGACAAACTCGATGCGCCTAATTTCTTTGAGAACGCGAGCGGCACGACAAAGGGAGAGTATCGGCAGAACCAGTTTGGCTTCACACTGGGTGGCCCGATCGTGAAAAACAAACTTTTCTTCTTCGGCGATTACCAAGGAACACGCATTCGCCAGGCGGTGCCTTCCATCAACACGGTTCCCACAGCGCTGGAACGCAGCAGCGGGTTCGCGAATCTCTCCGAGCTGCTGACGCAGAGCGGCACGCGAAACGACATACTGGGCCGCACCTTCCCGATCGGGCAGATTTTCGATCCTTCCACGACTCGAGCCATCACCTGCGGAGTGCCGGATACGGTCACCAGTATCACGGTTCCGTGCAGCGGCATCTCTCCGGGAACTCAGTTGGGCTTTGTGCGCGAACCGTTCGCCGGTAATCTCCTTCCGGCCGACCGTCTGGATCCGAATGCCGTGAAACTGCTCGACCTCTACCCGGCTCCGAATAATCCCGGGCTATTCAACAACTATGCGGCTGATCCTATCTCTCGCAACGACACCAACCAGTTCGATATTCGCATCGACGACAACCTTAGTGAGCAGGATTCGATCTTCGGAAGCATCAGCTACGCGGACAATCCGGTGCTCTTTCCTGCGCCGTTTCCGGGAATCGCCGATGGCGGATCGTTTGCCGACGGGAATCAGCACACGACCTCGATCAATGCAGTCGTGAGCGAGACGCATGTCTTTTCGCCCACCTTGATCAACGTGGTGCGCGCCGGTCTCAGCCGCATGTCGACGAACCGCCTGCAGCCGAATGCCGATACCAAGGGCATTCCAGCGCAGTTCGGCATCCAAGGAGTTCCGCAGGTGGCTTCGAATGGAGGCTTAGGGTCCCTGTTTATCTCGGGCCTCACTACCCTAGGCAGCAATCAGTTTTTGCCGTCCATCGAATATACCACCACCTTGCAATTCACTGACGACGTGACCAAACACATCGGACGACAGTCCCTCAAAGCCGGTTTCGAGACCCAGATCATCAGGTTTGCGATCTTCCAGCCGTTCACATCCAGAGGCGCTTGGAACTTTAGCGGCTCTTACGTCGGAGTCCCCGATAACGGCGGCGGAAACACCGGACTGGCGCAAATGCTGCTTACACCGATTCCAGGGACCGTTCCGGGCGCCTTCGATTATGTGGGCGGAGCAGATACTGTTCAATTTTCGAATATCGCCAATACGGATATGTATCACCACTACTTTGGCACATATTTTCAGGATGATTATACGATCACTCCAAAGCTGACCCTCAACTTAGGGGTTCGCTGGGACTACTTTGGCCAAATAGTCGAGCGATATGGAGCACAATCCAATTTTTTGCCTTCTGGCTCACCAAGCAGCCCCTCGGAATTTCTGATGACAAAGAAGCGCTGCAATACACCACTATCACCTGACGTACTGGCGGCGTTCAAAGCCGACAACGTCAACCTTGTCTGCTCGAGTGTACCGGGACTGGGTAAATCGCAGCTAGGCAACTTTTCTCCGCGGTTCGGGTTCGCCTACCAGCTCACAAACAAGCTGGTCGCCCGCAGCGGCTACGGGATCTTCTACGGAGGATTCGAGAATTCGGTACTCGAAACTTATAATGATTTCCCTTTCCAATTC
>DASVGP010000103.1:0-48271 GCA_036379475.1 Bryobacteraceae bacterium
GCGCTGCGGGCGATGGTAGCTGACCACCACGGGTAGATAGCGTCGCCATGCATCCGGCCGGATGAAGAAGGGCGGAGAGAGCTCATTTCCCACGCGGATTTGATACAGTCCCGGCCGCGTCACATCGCTAAAGTCCCCCACGAACGCCGGCGCGAAATCCGAGTGCATCGGCTTCAGAGGGCGCTCGATCCGGAAGGCAGGCCCGCTGGAAATGTCGTACATCGAAAAGGCGCCCGGCGCGTTTCTATTTCGTGCCACGACGCGCTTGTTCGCCTCGGGCCGAAAACCGACATGGCATACGGCAATGGCAGGCTCCGGGCCCGCGGTCATGGTCTCGACCGGCTCCGGTTTCGGCGGCCCCTCTTGGGCCTGCAGAGCGCTAGCTGTGGCCGCTAAAGCCAATCCTTGCAGAAATTCTCGACGTTCCACAAAACCGGTTTAGCACGCCGCGCGACATAAGCAACAGAACCCCGAACGTTAGTGAGGGGGCTTCTGAAGCCGAAGTTGCGGAAATGTAACAATAACTGCTGAAGAACGGCGGTAAATACAAAGGGGTTCATGAGATATGCCCAGTAGCAGCTCGACGACGGCGAATCGATTTGGCATGAAAGAAGCGTTCCGGCAGTTTGCAAAGCGAACTGCGGAAGCGGTCGGCACTCCATCGGCATTTTTAGCCGCAATCGTGCTCATCCTGCTCTGGGGCGGAATGGGAGGTGTGTTTCATTATTCCGACACCTGGCAGCTAGTGATCAACACGGGCACAACCATCGTCACATTTCTCATGGTGTTTTTAATTCAAAACACTCAAAACCGAGATAGCAAGGCCATTCATTTGAAACTGGACGAGCTCATCAAAGCAATGCGTGGCGCCCGGAACTCAATTATCGATTTAGATAGGCTCACTGACGATCAGTTGAAGCGGTTAGAAGACGAGTACAAGAAGCTTGGCGGCCCTACTCACGAGAAAACAGTGCAGTAATGCTAGACCGGAACACGCGCTTTGCCGCCCTACGTCGAAGCGCGCTGGATTATACGCCGGTATACGCGTTCTTGACGCCAGCCAACCCGGGCTGTGGATTGGGAACGCTGAGGCGCACATGGAAATCGGTCCCGACCGCCTGAATTGCATCCACGCGATAGATCAGACCGCGGTTGAACAGAATCTCGGCCTGCCCAGCCGGGCGCGACTTGAATGCTAACCGCATCTTCCAAGCAACATCACTCTCGCCGGGCCGCTTCGCGGCGTCGAGCGCAGCCTCATTTGCATTCGAGTAGGAGGGAACGGGTCCCCATCCCATTCCGGGTGCGTAGTGAGCCGCGATATTGATGCCGCTTGTTCCGATGATCACAAACTTCACGTAGCGTGTACCGGCGGCGGCGCCAGGAACACCGTTGGCCACGAATTGGCGATTTTCCGATGTGGACCAAAACGCAACATCCCGGATGAGGTCATTGACGACAATGTGCGGCGGCGGCGGCAGGCCAGCAGGCACCGCGGTCGCATAGGGCACAGCTACACCAGGACCATACGTCTGCAGACGATAGCAGATGCGCCGAACTTGATCGAAGTTATAATGCGCATAAATAACGAACACCGCGTCTACGCTGGCCGCAGCGGCCGCGGCGGTGGCAGGAGCCCCGGTTCGAAGATACCCGTTGATCCCGGCGCTATCGCTCACATAATTCACAATTCCTGTTCGCAGCGTCTGCTGCTCCGGTGCAGTCAGGCCGTTGTAGATACCTATAAAATCTTGCTCGGTTTGGGCTGTCGCGGCGCGTCCCTTCTTCTTACTCTGATCCTTTGCAACTTTAGCTAGTAACTTGTTCAGCAAAGCCGGAGGAACCACATTACCGGCGGCGAGGGAGTTTAAAATTTGCGTTTCAGTGGCTCTCGGCACAATTGCTGCAATGGTAACACGTGATTCTGCCGTATCATTGTGGCCACTACCCTGGAAGCGAGTGCCCGGAAAGTTTGGCGATTCATGTAGAATTACGTTGATTCGGCTCCGGAGAACACGCGCGCAAGGAGCGCGAACCTGGTGATGCCGTTTACGAATGGAGGTGTGAAGATGAAATTGCTTTTGTTGACATTGGTTGCTTCGGCGATGCTGCTCGCGCAGGAGGATAAAGTGCGTGTGATTGCGTTCGGAGCGCATCCGGACGATTGCGACCTGAAGGCCGGTGGAACTGCCGCGCTTTTCGCGCAAATGGGCTATGCCGTGCGATTCGTGTCGGTAACGAATGGCGATGCGGGGCATCAGACGATGCGCGGCGCCAAGCTTGCGGCCCGCCGTTTGGGAGAAGCGAAGCAAGCTGCGCGGCGGCTCGGCATCGATTACGTGGTGCTGAACAATCATGATGGCCAGTTATTACCCACGCTCGATGTTCGCAAGGAGATCATTCGACAGATACGTGAGTGGAAGGCGGACATCGTTCTCGCTCCCCGGCCGAACGATTATCACCCGGATCACCGCTACACCGGCGTATTGGTGCAGGATGCGGCCTATATGGTGATGGTGCCTGCAATTGTTCCTGACGTGCCGCCGCTGCGAAAGAATCCGGTGTTCCTTTACTTCGAAGATAGATTCCAAAGACCGAATCCGTTTCGGCCGGATATTGCCGTGCGGACCGATGAAGTGTTCGACAAGAAAATCGATGCGCTGGATGCGCATGAATCGCAATTCTATGAATGGCTGCCTTGGGTGGACGGCAAGCTCGCCGAAGTGCCGAAGGACCATGCCGCACGCAAGCAATGGCTAAAGCGGCAGAGGACTCACGCGATCAGTCCGGCGGCCCGTGCCGCCTTAGTGAAGTGGTACGGCCAGCAAATCGGAAACGCGACGGAACACTATGAAGCATTCGAGATCTGCGAGTATGGTTCACAGCCGGATGAAGCACGCATCCGCCAGCTATTTCCGATGATTCATCCTTAACCAGCTATTAGCTGTTAGCTATTAGCCGACCGCTAATCTCCGCTGTCGCTGAGCAGCGTTTGCAGCCGCGGGCTGAGCTGCCGTTTGCGTCCGAACCAAAGCTGGATTTTATCCAGATACAGATAAACAACCGGCGTGGTGTAGAGGGTGAGTAACTGGCTTACGAGCAAGCCGCCGACGATGGCGATGCCGAGAGGACGGCGCATCTCTGATCCCATACCGGTGCCGACCGCCAGAGGCAGCGCGCCGAACATGGCGGCCAGCGTAGTCATGATGATGGGCCGGAAGCGCAGCAGGCAGGCTTCATAGATCGCCTGTTTCGAGGGAAGGCCCTGCTTGCGCTCGACTTCAAGGGCGAAATCGATCATCATGATCGCGTTCTTCTTGACGATGCCGATCAGCAGGATGATGCCGATCAGCGCGATGACCGTCAGCGGGATGTTGAAGATAATCAGCGCGAGCAGCGCGCCCACGCCCGCCGAGGGGATAGTCGAAAGAATCGTGATCGGGTGCACATAGCTCTCATAAAGCATGCCTAAGACGATATAGACCGCCACCAGAGCAGCCAGAATCAGCAGCGGCTCGGTTTTGAGCGATTGCTGGAACGCTCTGGCGGTTCCGGCGAACGAGCCGTGCACGTTGGCGGGCATGCCGATATCGTCCTCCGCCTGTTGTACTGCCTGAACCGCCTCGCCGAGAGACATCCCTGGCGCAACGGCAAATGAAAGCGTGATCGAAGGAAGCAGTCCCTGGTGATTCACGGTGATGGAGTTCATTACCGTCTCGGTGTGGGTGAAGGTTGAAATCGGAATCAAGGTCCCGCTGTTCGAGCGTACATAGAGATCCTTCAGTTCCGAGGGGCTCTTCTGAAATGGGGGCGCCACTTCAAGCACGACATGGTACTGATTGAGGCCTGTGTACATAGTGGATATCTCACGCTGGCCGTATGCGCTGTAAAGCGTCGTATCGATTGCTTGCGGACTCACGCCCAGCCGCGATGCCGTGGCGCGATCGATGACGATTTGAGAAGTGAGGCCGTGAATCTGCTGATCGCTGTTGGCGTCCAGAATGATGGGGATGGTCTTGAGTTTGGCCAGCAGTCTCGGCCCCCATTTGTTCAAGGCTTCGAGGCTGTCGGATTGCAGCGTGTATTGATACTCGGAATTGCTCGAACGCCCACCGATGTGAATGTCCTGCGAGGCCATCATATAGAGGGTTGCGCCGGGAATGACCGCCAGTTTTTTGCGCAGCCGGCCGATCACTCGCTGGGCTGAGATCTTTCTCACATCGAGCGGTTTGAGCGACATCCAGCAGGAGGCTCTGTTCAAGGTGCCGCCGCCGGTAAAGCCTTGCACGTTGGCAACCGCGGGGTCTTGCTGAATGATGTGCATCATCTGATGGAGCTTTTGCCGCATGGCGTCGAACGAGATGTCCTGGTCAGCCACAATCGAGCCGCCGATAGATCCGTTATCCTGCTCCGGGAAAAATCCCTTCGGCACGATGACGTAGAGATATACCGTCAACGCCACGGTGATGAGCGTAATCACCAGCGTCAGTTGGGGATGCGTGAGAATGACGGCGAGCGAACGGGCATAGGCCCCATGAACCGTGTCGAAGATTTTGCCGCAGGCGCGGTAAACGAAATTATGCTTGGCTTCCGGATGAGGCGTGCGCAGGAACCGGGAGCATAACGACGGGGTAACCGTGAGCGAAACTACCAGCGAAATCAAAATCGCGACCGTGAGCGTGACCGCGAATTCGCGGAACAGCCGGCCGACGATGCCGCCCATCAGCAGAATGGGAATGAACACCGCGACCAGCGAGGTACTCATCGAAAGCACGGTAAAGCCGATCTCTTTCGCGCCCCGGAACGCGGCTTTGAGCGGCGCGAATCCCATCTCCAGATAGCGCGTGATGTTTTCGATGACCACGATCGCATCGTCCACCACAAACCCGGTGGAGACAGTAAGGGCCATCAGCGACAGGTTGTCCAGCGTGTAGCCGCAGATGTACATCACGGCAAAGGTGCCGAGCAGAGAAAGCGGAACCGCAATGCCGGGGATAAAAGTTGCCCAGGCACTCCGCAGGAAGAAAAAGACGACCAGAACGACCAACGAGATGGAAACCAGCAGCGTCAGCTCGACATCGTCCACCGAGCCGCGGATGGTGGTCGTGCGGTCCTGGGCGACGGTCAAATGTATGGCCGGCGGCAGCGAGGCCTTGAGCTGGGGCAATATGGCGCGGATATTGTCGGCGACTTTGATTACATTCGCATCCGGCTGCTTGTTGATCCAGACCAGCACCGAGGGCACACCGTTGTTCAAGCCCTCGTTGTTGATGTCGGAAACCGAATCGATCACATCGCCGATCTGGTCGAGGCGTACGGGCGCGCCATTGTGATAACCCACGATGAGCGGCGCATATTGAGCGGCCTTGAAAAGCTGATCGTTTACGTTCAACTGCCAGCGGAAGCTTTGGTTTTCCACCGCTCCCGTTGCCTGGTGGGCATTCGCGCTTTGCACAGCGGTGGCTACGTCGGTGAGCGCGATGCCCATTTTGTTCATCACGTCGGGGTTGGCCTCGATGCGCACCGCCGGCTGCGAGCCGCCCCAAACGTGAACCGTTCCGACACCCTGGATCTGCATGATTTTTTGCGCCAGGATTGAATCGGCGTAATCGTACACCACGCCGCGGTCGAAGATCTTCGAGGTCAAGGCGAGCATCATGATGGGCGCTTCGGCTGGATTCGATTTCCAGTAACCCGGATTGCTCGGCAGATCGGCCGGCAGTTGTCCGCGCGCCGCGTTGATGGCCGCCTGGACATCCCGGGCCGCCCCATCGATGTTGCGGCTGAGATCGAACTGAAGCGTGATCCGCGTGCTGCCCAATTGACTCGAAGAGGTCATTTCGTTGATGCCGGCGATGCGGCCGAACTGGCGTTCGAGCGGGGTGGCGACGGCGGAGGCCATCGTTTCCGGACTGGCCCCAGGCAGATTGGAGTGTACCTGGATGGTGGGAAATTCCACCTGGGGCAGCGGCGCGACGGGAAGAAAGCGGAACGCGAGAATGCCGGCTACCGCTAGCGCTGCCGCCAGCAGCGATGTCCCGATAGGCCGTTTGATGAATGGCGCGGAGATGTTCACGGCTCAATCGGCGGTGACCGCCCCTCGGATGCCGCTTTCGTCGAATTCGTCGTAGCCCTGGGCGCCGCGGTGGCGGCGGAAGCGCGTGGCGAGCCGGTCAAAGAACAGGTAAACCACCGGCGTGGTGTAGAGCGTGAGCACTTGGCTGAACAGCAGCCCGCCGACGATGGTGATTCCCAAGGGCTTGCGCAGTTCGGCTCCGACACCGCTGCCGAGCGCCAGCGGCAGAGCGCCGAAAATAGCCGCCATGGTGGTCATCAGAATCGGCCGGAAACGCAGCAAGCAAGCCTGATAGATGGCATCGAGCGCCGTTTTGCTCTCTTTGCGCTCCGCATCGAGTGCAAAGTCGATCATCATAATCGCGTTCTTTTGCACGATGCCGATCAGCAGGATAATGCCGATCAGCGACACCACGTTGAAATCGGCGTGGCAGAGCAAAAGCGCCAACAGCGCGCCCACGCCGGCCGAAGGCATGGTGGAAATGATCGTGATGGGGTGAATATAGCTCTCGTAGAGAACGCCGAGAACGATATAAACCACCCCCAGCGCGGCCAGGATCAACAGAACTTCGTTCGACAGCGAGTTTTGAAACGCCGCCGCGGTGCCTTGGAAGCTGGAGCGAATGCTCACCGGTAAGCCGATCTCTTTTTCCGTGTTCTTGATCGCCTGGACGGCGCTGCCTAGCGATACGCCCTTAGGCAAATTGAAGGAGATGGTCACTACCGGGAACTGGCCCTGGTGGTTCACGGTCAAAGGCGTGGTGGTTTGCTCGAAATGCGTGAAAGAAGCCAGCGGTACCATCCGGCCGCCGGCGGCCTGCACGTAGATGCTCGACAGATCCGCGGGGCTGCTGCGGAAGCCGGAGCCCACGCCCAGCACTACGTGGTACTGATTCGACTGCGTAAACATCGTCGAGACCAGGCGCTGGCCGAAAGCATCATAGAGCGTGTCATCGATGGTCTGCATCGGAATCCCCAGGCGCGAGGCGGTGTTGCGATCGACTACGAGCGTCGTTTCGAGGCCGCCGTTCTGTTGGTCAGTCGCCACGTCGCGCAGTTGAGGAAGTGTTTTCAGCTTGGCTATCAGCCGGCCGGTCCAGACGTTCAGTTCGTTGGCGTCGGCATCTTCCAGCGTGTACTGATATTGCGTCCGGCTCACGCGGTCTTCCACGCTCAGATCCTGCACCGGCTGCATGTAGAGCATGATTCCGGGTACTTGTGCGAGCTTCGGCTGCAGCCTCCGAATCACCTGCATCGCGCTGATCTTGCGCACCGAGAGCGGCTTGAGATTGATCTGGATGCGTCCGCTGTTCAGAGTGGTGTTGATGCCGTCGATGCCGATAAACGAGGAAAGATTTTCCACCGCCGGATCCTGCAGAATCACCCGCGCAAGCGCCTGCTGGCGCTCCGACATGGCGGCAAACGAAACTGTGGGCGGAGCTTGAGAAACGCCGAGAACGGCCCCCGTGTCCTGCACCGGGAAGAAGCCCTTCGGAACGACGACGTACAGCCAAACCGTGACGCACGCGGTCAGTATCGTGATTCCCAGCATGAGCATCTGATGCTTGAGCACCCAACGCAGGCTGGTGGCGTAGCGCGCAATTACCCAATTGAACGCCGCCTCCGATTTGCGGAAGAACTGGCTCTTATCCTCCAGCGGCTTGTGCTTCAAAACCGTCGCGCACATCATCGGTGTGAGCGTCAGCGAGACCGCGGCCGAGACCAGAATGGTCACCGCGAGCGTAATCGCGAATTCGCGGAATAACCGGCCCACCACATCGCTCATAAATAGCAGCGGAATCAGCACTGCGATCAAAGACACTGTCAGCGAAACGATAGTGAAGCCGATCTGCTCGGAGCCGCGCAGCGCGGCGCGTACCGGTGAATACCCTTGCTCCAGATAGCGCGTGATATTCTCGATCATCACGATCGCGTCGTCCACGATAAAGCCGGTTGAAATCGTCAGCGCCATCAGCGTCAGGTTGTTTAAGCTGTAGCCCATCAGATACATAGCGGCGAACGTGCCGACAATGGCCAGCGGCACCGATACGCTGGGAATCACGGTGGCGGAGAGATTGCGCAGGAACAGGAAGATCACCATCACCACCAGCGCGATGGTCAGCATCAGCTCGAATTGCACATCTTTTACCGATGCGCGGATTGTGGTTGTCCGGTCGCTGATGATCGAAACGTGAACCGCCGAAGGGATCGCGACCTGAAGCTGAGGCAGCAGGTTTTTGATCTCATCGACAACCTTAATGATGTTGGCGCCCGGCTGGCGCTGGACATTCATGATGATCGCTGGGTTCGCATTCACCCAGGCAGCCTGGTTTCTGTCTTCCGGTCCGGAGATCACCTGTGCGACGTTGGAAAGCCGCACCGGTGCGCCGTTCTTGTAGGCGATGATGACCGACTCATAGCCCTGGGCGGTCAGAATCTGGTCGTTCGCGCCGATCGTATACGCCTGGCGCACGCCATCGAAGGTCCCCTTGGCCTGATTGACATTGGTCTGGTTCAGCGCCGTGCGCACGTTTTCCAGGCTCAGGCCGTAGGAGGCCAGTTGAGTGGGATTGACTTCAATACGTACGGCGGGTTTATGGCCGCCACTGAGCGTCACCAGGCCGACGCCGGGAAGTTGCGAGATCTTCTGCGACAGCGTCGTGTCGGCGATGTCCTCAACCTTGGTGAGTGGCACCGTCTTCGAAGTCAGCGCGAGCGTCATCACCGGTGCATCGGCTGGGTTGACTTTGCTATAGATTGGCGGGTTGGGCAGATCGGGCGGGAGATACGTTCCGGCAGCGTTGATCGAGGCTTGCACCTCTTGTTCGGCGACGTTGATATCCAGGTTCAGAGCGAACTGCAGCGTAATGATGGAGCTGCCGTACGAGCTGATCGAGGTCATCTGCTTCAGGCCGGGGACTTGGCCGAAGGTGCGCTCGAGCGGCGCCGTCACCGAAGAGGCCATCACCGACGGGCTCGCGCCCGGGTAAAAGGTGGCGCATTGAATCGTGGGGTAATCGACCTGCGGCAGGGCCGAGACCGGCAGCATCTTGTAAGCTATGGCTCCGGCGACCAGGACACCCGCCATCAACAGCGAAGTGGCGACCGGCCGCAGGATAAACGGCCGAGACGGGTTCATTCTTCGAGTCCTTCAGTTCCGTTCGTTTGGCCCGGGCTGGCGTGCGTGCGCAGCTTCACTTTAGCGCCGTCGGTCAGCTTTTCGGCGCCGTCGGTCACGACTTTTTCGCCGGGCTGCAGGCCGTCGTCGATAGAGACGTTCGTGCCCTCCGTAATGCCCACCTTCACCGGGCGCGCTGCCACCGTGTCATCGGTCTTGACGACATAGACAAAGGTGCCCGAGGGACCACGCTGAATCGCATCGGCCGGAATGATGGTTGCGTTCTTTTGCGTGTTCAGCCACAGCCGGACATTGACAAACTGATTCGGGAACAGCTTGTAATCCTTGTTGGAGAAAACGGCCTTCAGGGGCGCGGTTCCCGTGGAGGTGTCGATCTGGTTGCCCACGGTGAGCAGCGTTCCGTCGGCGATTTTCTGGGTGTTGTTGCGATCGTAAGCCTCTGCAGTCAGCTTGACGCCCTGGTGCAGCCGGGCAAGCACGGCAGGGAGCTGCTGCTCGGGAAGGTTGAAAATTACCGAGATCGGCTGAATCTGGTTAATGACTGCGATCCCGGTGGTACTGGTCGTCTGGACGATGTTGCCCACATCGACTTGCCGAAGTCCGATGCGCCCATCGATCGGCGCGACGATCTTCGTATACACCAAATTCAACTTCGCGGCATCGATAGCGGCCTGATCCTGAGCGATGGCCGCCTGATCGGCTGCAATAGAGCCATGGCTCTGGTCCACCGCCGCACGCTGGGCGTCCAAATCCTGCTGGGCGATGATTTTGGCCTTAAACAACTCCTGGTCCCGCTGATAAACGAGTTGGGCGTTTTCGAGCGTGGCCTGATCTCTGGCCAGATTACCCTTCGCTTGGGCCAGATTCGCTTCGGCTTGCGACAGCGCCACCTGGTAAGGCCTCGGATCGATCTGGGCCAGCAATTCGCCCTTTTTGACAAACTGGCCTTCCTTAAAATTCACGCTGACCAGTTGGCCGCTGATGCGCGGCACCACGTTCACGGTATTGAAAGCGGTTACCGTTCCCAGGCCCTCGAGGTAGACCGGCATGTTTCCGGTGTGGGCTGTGACCGCCACCACCGGCATCGCTCGCGGGCCAAATTTGCCTTTCATGGCCATCCCGGCCGCCTTCTTGGCCGTCTCAAATTGATAAAGCTTGAAGCAGCCGAATCCGATCGCAGCGAATACCACAAGCCAAACCCACCAGTGATTGCTGGAAGGCCCGTGCCCGCCCTCCTCAAGCTTCGGCAGGTGCGCGGCGTGCGGATGGAGTGGTGCTGGTTCGTCGCTGTCGGGCATTTCAGTTTCGGGGCGCCTTGGTTCCAGGGTAGACGGCGTGTTCATCAGGTTTTTTCCGTTACTTCTTTGACGTGCAGGAGGCATTTCGGGTCAGCGTGGCGCTTCCTAACTCTCGGACGGCAACGGCCGGTGACCAACTCTGCCCTCCGCTACCGGAAAAGGCGACACCTTTATCCTAAACGTTACACACCCGGAAAGTTTTTGCTTTCAAACATCGGCGGCGGCCGCCGGTAGTTTCTCCGGGCTTCACCGCGCTTCCGTGCTATAAACGTCATAATTGAGCCACCGACTCCTCAGCGTCAGTCCGGTCGATATCGCCATCATCGTCCTCTACTTCTTTACGGTGATCGGCATCGGGGTTTACCTCAAACGATATACCAAGACGGGCGAGGATTTCTTTCTGGCCGGCCGCCAGATGACCGCCTGGATCGCCGGGCTCAGTTTTGTTGCCGCCAACCTCGGCTCGCTCGAATTGATGGGTTGGGCAGCCTCCACCTACCAATACGGAATCCTGGCCGCCCATTGGTACTGGATCGGCGCCATTCCGGCGATGCTGTTCCTCGGCATCGTCATGATGCCGTTCTATTACATTTCGAAGACGCATTCCGTCCCCGGCTATCTGAAGCTGCGCTATGGCGAGGAGGCGCGGGTGTTTTCCGCCATCACCTTCGGCGTCATGACCGTGCTCATGAGCGGCGTAAACATGTACGCCATGGCGCTGGTCCTGCATGTGATTCTGGGCTGGAATATCCACGTCAGCATCTGGATCTCTTCGGCTACCGTATGCGCTTACGTCTTTCTCGGCGGGCTGACCTCGGCCATCTTTAACGAAGTCATTCAATTCTTCTTGATTTGGCTCGGCGCGCTGATCGTCGCCATCCTGGGGTTGACGGAAGTAGGGGGATGGGGCGGGCTGGTCGCGCGCATCCACCAGAATTTCCCCGGCAAAGACTACACCCATATGTGGATCGATCTCGGCTCCTTCTCCTCCAACCCAATGGGCATCCAATGGACCGGCATTGTGTTCGGGCTGGGCTTTATCATTTCGTTCGGCTACTGGACCACGGACTTTCTTGTGGTTCAGCGCGTGCTTTCGGCGAGGAATTTGCACAGCGCCAAAATGGCGCCCATCATCGGCTCTGGGTTTAAAATGGCGCTGCCGTTCATCGTCATTCTTCCCGGTCTGCTGGCACTGGCCGTGCTGCCCTACCACCTGCTCCCGGCCAACCTCGCACATGGCGCGCCGAGCTATAACGACGTTTTGCCGCTCATGATGGGCCGGTACTTGGGGCCGGGTCTGTTGGGGCTGGGAATTACCGCGCTGATCGCTGGATTCATGTCCGGCATGGCGGGAAATGTGAGTGCCTTTACCACCGTCTGGACCTATGACATCTATCGCGCTCTCATCGTCAAGCGCGCCTCCGACCAACACTATGTGAAGGTTGGCCGCTGGTGCACGATCATCGGCGTGCTGGTCAGCATCGGCACCGCCTATTTCGCCATGCAGTTCCAAAGCATCATGGATTATGTTCAGGCGCTCTTCAGCTTCTTTGTTGCGCCTCTATTCGGTACCGTGATCCTCGGCATGCTCTGGAAACGCGCCACCCCCAAAGCCGGATTTTGGGGCCTGCTCGTGGGTACGCTGTCCTCCATCGGTATGTGGACTTGGGTGAAGTTCGATCCTGCGGCGCTGCGTTACATCGCCCTTTCTCCTCACGCCAAGACCATGGCTCAAGACATGTATCAGGCGCTGTGGTCCTTTATCATCTGCGTGATCGTAACCGTGGCCGTCAGTATGGCGACCGAACCCAAGCCGAAGGCGGAACTGGTGGGTTTGGTCTACGGCGCCACCGAAATTCCCTCCGAAGGTCATCTGCCGTGGCACAAACGCCCCATCTTTTGGGCGGCTATCGTGTTCGTGATCCTGGTCTTCCTGAATGTGGTTTTTGCTTAAAGAAACATGCCGAACGAAGAGCAAAATAACAGTAGCGGGCGCATTGCGATCTGGTTTTTTGTCGGCCTGTTGCTCGCCGTCTATGGAATCATCATTGTGGTTACGGGCCTGTATTATCTCGGCTCACCGCCTTCTCATCCGGCAGTGCTCGCGAACCTTCACCCGGAGATCTGGTGGGGCGCTGTGCTGCTCGCCATCGGTCTTTTCTATGTCATTCGATTCTTTCCCAGGAAACGGCTGTAACTGGAGGGACCGACGATCGTTTTTTGTCGTCTGTCTTTGGCCTCAGCATGACAGACCACAAACAACGATGGTCTGTCCCACTGTCCCACACGTGCGGGCATGGCAGTGATAGTTGCTGGCGTCGATTTCGGGACACTTAGCGTCCGGGTCTCGATTTTCGATCAAGGGCAGGGAAGGCTTGGTTCCGGCATCGCCGAATACCCGCTGCACCGCAAGCGTGCCGACCCCGATTACGCGACCCAAAGCCATGCCGACCATATGGATGCGCTTGTGGCCGCGACTGGTAAAGCGCTGGCGAGCGCTGGTATCGACGGCGCCGCGATTCAGGCCATGGCGCTCGACACCACCGGCTCCAGCGTCATTCCGGTAGGTGACAATCTGGAGCCGCTCGACGAATATTATCTTTGGTGCGATCACCGCGCCTGGCGCGAAGCCGCCGAAATCACCGCCAAAGCGCACCAATACGGACTGCGGGCAATCGACTGGTGCGGCGGCGTCTATTCCTCCGAATGGGGATTTTCGAAGCTCCTGCATTGGCTGCGGAACAATCCCGAAAAGCGGGATCGGTTCGTCTCCGCCTTCGAGCATTGCGATTACGTTGCAGCGGCTTTGTGCGGCATCCGCGAAGTCGCCCAGGCTCCGCGCAGCGTCTGCGCCATGGGTCACAAATGGATGTGGAACGAATCGCTCGGCGGCTTGCCGCCGGAAGAGTTTTTGGTCTCGGTCGATCCGCTGTTCAAAGGTATCCGCGCGAAACTAGGCGGACGCTACCTCACCTCGGATTCGCTCGCCGGAGCGCTGAACGCGGAGTGGGCGGCCAAACTTGGACTGCGTCCCGGTGTTCTGATTCCGGTCGGCGCCTTCGATGCCCATTGGGATGCGATCGCAGCGGGCGTGAAGCTGGGCGATGTCGTCAATGTCGTAGGCACTTCGACGTGTGTCATCGGACTGAGCGGTGCCGCGACTTTAATCCCCGGCGTCTGCGGCGTCGTGCCCGGCTCGGTGGATCCAAAGCTGACCGGTATCGAGGCCGGACTTTCCGCGGTCGGCGATATCTTCGATGCCATCGCCCGGCGCGCGAACTCCACCGTGACGGAGCTGTCGGACCAACTCGCTTCCTATCGCGCGGGCCAAACCGGCTTGCTACGCCTCAGTTGGGATAACGGAGACCGGACGGTGCTGGTGAACCCCGAGCTGGGCGGCGTAACGCTCGGCTGGCATCTCACGACTACCGCTGCCGACGAGCTTTTCGCAGCAATTGAAGGTACCGCGTTTCACACCCGTATCATTCTGGAGCGCATGGAGGAAAACGGCGTTGCGGTCGAGCGTATCATCAATGGCGGAGGCATTCCCCGGCGCAGCGACGTGCTCAACCAGGTTTACGCGAACGTGATGAACAAGCCGATTCTGGTGCCGCAAGGCGACGTGACCAGCCTCGGTTCGGCGATTTTCGCGTTTCTGGCGGCGAAGGCGTTTTCTTCTATCGAACAAGCGCAAGGGGCGTTGTGTCCGCCCTTTCGCGTATTCCAGCCCGATCCGGAAAGCGCCGCGGTCTATAACGAGCTGTACCCGCTCTACCGCCGGCTCTATTTCTCGCTGGGGCGGAAGAATTCGGAACCCGCGGCGCTGGGCGCTGTTTTGCCCGAGTTGCGCCGTGTGGCGGCGCGTGCGAGGCAGGCGGAATGAGCCTCGATGCGCTGCGCGAGCAAGTCTTGAACGCCAATCTGGAGATTGTGCGCAGCGGACTCGTGATCTCTACATTTGGCAACGCCAGCGGAATCGACCGTGACGCCGGCCGCGTCGTCATTAAGCCTAGCGGCGTCCCCTACGATCGCCTCCTCGCTGCGGATCTCGTCGTGACCGATCTCGAAGGCCGCATCGTCGAAGGCAAACTCCGCCCTTCTTCCGACGTGCCGACTCATTTGGCGCTGTACCGTGCTTTCAACGACATCGGCGGAGTGGTACACACGCACTCCCGTTATGCGACCGCCTGGGCGCAGGCCGCGAGGGGCATTCCTTGTTTCGGCACCACGCACGCCGACTATTTTCACGGCGCCATCCCGGTGACCGAGCCAATGTCGGCAGGCGAGATCGAATCCGAATACGAATGGAACACTGGCCAGGCGATCATCCGGCGCTTTGCCTCGCTCGATCCGCTTTCCATGCCCGCCGTTTTGGTCGCCGGTCACGGGCCGTTTTGCTGGGGCGCGTCGGCGGACGATGCCGCGCACAACGCAATTATGCTCGAAGAACTCGCGCATTTGGCTTATCTCACGCTGACCATCCGCGCCGATGCGAACGCCATCGCCGACGCCCTGCGCGACAAGCATTTTCTCCGCAAACACGGCCCGAACGCGTATTACGGCCAGCCTTCGTGAAACCCGCTTCCTAACGGTCGCGGTTCTGTGCCCGCCCGGTTCAGAAGCCCGAGCGATAGCGAGGGCCGTGAGTGCTACCGCTGCCGTCTTTCGCGCCGCCACTGTCGCGCATCTTTGACCGTATAACCTGCCGGAACCGTAAATAGGTTCGAATCGGGCTCTTGACGCGAGATGTTGGTCACCGTGTAGGTCGATTGGCCGAAGCGCGGATCGTTGCGCGACGAGCGAACCACAATCTGAAGCGCCGGCGAATACCATGTCTTGGTGACCGACGAGATCGGCTGCGAATTACCGATCGCGCCCGCCGGAATGGTGCGCGTCACCTCTTTCCCCTGAATTTCGAGACCGCTTGCATCGGTTTGGGTGCCTAAATCCGTTCCCACCCGGTTCGCGTTGTTTCTGCGCGGCCGCCGCATGGGCCGGTTGGGTCTGTTCCTCACCCGATGCTCGCGGAACTGGCGCCGAACCGCGGTATTTTTCGCCGGGTTCAGCATATAGCTGTAGCCGGCCACCGGATCGGTGATAAAGATGACGGTTTTGGGCCCGTTGCCGGAGTTGAGAAACCCGCCCTCGATCGTTTGCTTTACGTAGGTGCGGCCCGAACTGTCACGCGCTACTTCGCCCGTGGTGCTGCGAGAGATCGTTGTGCCGTTTGCGAGAGTTCGTGTATGCTGCTCCGAAACCGTTGCCGAGTAGGGTTCCCCGGTTACGAGCTTCCATTGGTGAAACGCGAAACTCCGCCCGTGATAGCGCGCCTGAAAGTGCCCCACGCTTGGCGGCGACCCGCCTGCTTGCCCATATACCCCCGCGGCCAGGGCAGTCGCTAACGATATTGCCAATGCGATTTTCTTCATTTCTGTTCTTCTCGTTTCCGTGCAACTCCCAAAACCGTTACTGTGTGCGCAATACGTGAATTCCCAGTGGCTGGCCGTCCAGACCAATCAGTATGTCGGCGAACACGGAGCCGCTGCCGGCGGCGGAAACCGGCTCGACAGAAACGCCCGCATCCGCTAGCGACGCGATCGGGACCTGCATTTCGACGATGTGAGACGCGCTGATCGGCAGGTCGGGATTCGAATAGGGGAGGAGGAGGAAACTCTCTCCGTCGAGATCGATGGAACCGTTCGCTGCCTGCACGACCGCAGGCGAGGCCGTGTGACGCCCGATGGTCCAAGGAATCCAGATCGCGGCCAGGACCAATCCCGCCGCAATAGCCACGCCCCAGAGCACGGCGCGCAGCGGCCGCCCACCCGCAGCCGGCGCTTGCTCCTGCGGTTCGAGCGCAGCCGCCAGCGATTCGCGGCTGCCTTCAGGGGCTCCTCCTTTCACGGATGCAACCACGGCGCCCAAGCGGACCGAAAGCGTTCGCAGCGCTCCGTATTCCCGCTGGCAGGCTTCGCATTCGGAAAGGTGCTGCTGAGCGGCAGCCGTTTCCTCCACCGGCAACTCGTCGTCCAGCGCGCCAACCAGCAATTCGTGTGTCAGATGCTCGTCCGGCTTCATAACCGCTCCTTCAATCTCGCAAGGCCGCGCTGGATGTTCTCGCCAACGGTTGAGGCGGAAACGTTCAGCACTTCGGCGATCTCGCGATACTTAAGACCCTGCGCGCGCAAAACCAGGCACTCGCGCTGCACCGCGCTCAACTCCTCCAGCGCCCGCCGCAACCGTGCCACGCGTTCGCGCGCCAGCAAATCTTCTTCGGCTGAGGCGCCGCTCCAGGACAGCGCGCCTCTCTCCCTGTCTTCCGCAATCGCCTCCAGGTTTCTCGCGCGAAACGCGGTTTGCAGATTGCGCGCCACATTGTGCGCCACCCGGTACAGCCAGGCGCGCAAATTGGTGCGGTCTCCTCCCGCCAGCAGGTGCTGGTGCAGCTTCAAAAAACTCTCCTGCACCACCTCCTGCGCAGCATCGGCGTCCAGCCCGAGGTAATTCAAATAGCGGCGCAGGGGCGCCTGTTCCCGGTCGTAATGCTCCAGCACCAGCCGGCGCGGCGAAACGTCTTCCAAATAGCCGGTTCTCCAAGCCGCGGCGGGAAGCACGAGAGAATCTGTCCGCTGCATAGCGTCACTCTACTCCACTGCGATAGCGAGAGCCACAAGAGAGCCTTGGGGAGTTGCTGGGGTTGCGGTGACTCTCCTGTGGCCCGCCGTCGTGCTTGTAAAACAAGTCAAGGCGGCGATTTTCCGGTTTTTGGGAGAAAAAATTCAGTTCACCGGCCTGGGCGTGCCGGCGTTCGCGGTTTCGGCCCGCTGCTCGCTCTCGAAGTCTTCCAGGATCTGGCGCGCAACTTTGGACGCTACCTCTTCGCTGGCGCCCTGGAATTTGCCGTCTCCGCTCTCTTGGGTGGTGGACCAGATGACATCGCCATCGCGATTGCACAGCCGCAGGGCCGCAAAGGCATCGTGCTTAATCTCTTTCGAGTGATGGCCCTCGCGAGCGCTTCCGCTTTGGTTCGCGGAAAGACTCGTTCCCGAGTACCCGCTCCCGCCGTGGGATAAGCGGACGCCTCCGCGGCCGTTCGCTCCATCGACCATGTCGTGGGTCTCGACGTAGGTATGGTCGGCGGCAGATCCTTTCAGAATGGCGTCGGCGCGGCTTTTATTATCGGTTAAAGCGAAGAGCGTGGTCGCGTTCAGGCTGGAGATGATGAGGTCGCGCAGCGCCTCGGCGCCCGGCCCGCCGCCGAGCGGCGCCACGTAAATGCGCTTGACCTGTAGCAGGTTCTCTGGCAGTGCTTGCCTGCTAGGTGGGGCAGACGATCGGTTTGTGTCGTCTGCCGGTTTTTTTGCCTGTACGCACCCCGCCAGGTATGCCATGAGTGCCGCGGCCGCTAACAGCCCTCTCATCCTTTGCCCGCTATCCTCGCGTTCTCGTCCTGATATTCGACGCGTTCTCCGGTGCGCGCTTCGAGCGCGGCCAGAGCCGTGCGAACGTCGTCCTTATTCACTCGGAAGACCATCGCCTGCTGGTTGCCGTGATTATCCTTGAAACCGATGGTCAGAAAATGTTTGCGCTTCTTGGCAGTCAGCAGCAGCGGCGAAATCAGCACCGCCGCAACATAGCGGCGCGAGACTTTTTGGCCGTACTCGATCAGGTCGATGCGTTCGTACGGTATTTTCACCTCGATCTTCTTAGAGATGTAGACAAAATAGACCGGGTCCGAGAGCCGGATCACGCCATGGGTGTTGGTGGGGATATCGGCGCGTGTGCCGCCGATATATCGGGCGCGGCTGCCGGCGTGAGCGCCGAACATAAGAACCGCGGCAGAGAAAAATACCAGAACCGGAACCGCTGCCCGCATGCTTTGCAAACAACGTGGCCGATCGAGCAGAAATCTCTCAGACCCAAATCTTCTCCGCCGGAATGCCCTTGTGGCAAAGATCGCAGGAAGCCGCATCGCGGTAATAGGTTGCCTGCATTTGCGCCAGCGAGAACAGCGGAAGCCCCTCAAAGCTGGCGGCATTGGGGTTGGGCTGGTAGACCGCTACCGCAATGCCCACGATGTGCGCGCCTTTGGATTCCACCAGTTTCCGCAGCTCCGTTAAAGTTCTGCCTGAGCGCAGCACATCGTCCACGAGCAGAACCTTTTCACCCGGTTCCGGCTCGATGAACTGCCGGAAGCGCATCGGCGAAGTTTCCTCCGCCCAGTACACCTGGTGCGCGCGGAGAGCTTCGCAAACACCGAAGGCGACCGGCAGGCCGCCGGAATGCGGGCAAACGATCGACAGATCCCGGACCATGGCGCGGATCTCAGGGTCGGCGCGCAGTCGTCGGCTCAGCCCGACGCTGAGGATTTTCGCGTACTGGTAATAGCGGAAAGCGAGCGCGACTTGCAGATATTCGTCCGCGTGCATGCCGCTGGGGTATTCAAAATGTCCATCGCGCAGCGCTCCGGTTTGCCGCAGCATATCGATGACTTCTTCGTTGGTGGGGATGAGGTGCACGTTTTCGCTCCTATGTCTACCCTAAACGCACACCAACTGCACCACCTTTTTGAAGTGCCGATCCCGCGTGACCAAGCGGAAATTGTGTTCCAGTGCGAGTGCCGCTATCCAGAGATCGTTATCGGGGATTGGAGTGCCGGCGCGCTTGAGTTGAAGGTAGAGCCGAGCGTAATGTTCCGCAGTCTCGAAGCCTGGCAGTAAAACCTCTACGGTGGGTCTGTTCCGAAACTCTTGTAGCAGGATCTCGTTGCGGTTTGTTTTTGTGCCGTCGTAAAAACCGGCTTTGATTTCAGCGAGAACAATGAGCGGGATCCAAACTTCTTCGCAGGTTCCCAACCACTTCGCTAGTTCCATGTCGCCCCGGAACAGATCGGTAAGCCGATTCGTATCCAGCGCAACCCTCATTTCCACTTATCCGGGTCGATCTGCCGTTGCGACGCTATGATTTCGTCGAAAGCCGGATCCGGAACCCAGCGGCCAACTAAATCGGTGAAATCGGCTCTCTTTTTACGGCCTGCGGTCGCCTCGGCAAGTTCGTCCAGAACGACTTGGTTCAGGCTTTGCCTGCGTTGCACGGCTTTGCGCCGCAGGGCGCGATCCAATTCTTGGGGGACACCGCGAATGGTGTATTGAATCACATCTGCCTGCTTCTTCATGCCTGCATGTTAGCAAAAAATGCAGGCATGCCAACTGGTGCTCGATTATACAGAAAACCTACCGCGGAGTTCGTCGCTGACCGCGACCGGCTTTGCAGTCAGCGGATCGATGGGGCACCAGACGGTGAGCGCTTTTGCAAGCAGCGCGCCATCTTGAGTTCGAATAATTTCCGTATGGCGCTCGAACTTTAATCGGGTCGCATGTCCGACCCAAGTGCACGCGGTCAGTTGGTCGCCCAAAAAAGCCGGCTGCTTGTAGTCGATCTCGTGGCGCAGCACAACCCAGAGGAGTTTCTCCTGATCGGCCGCGGGCGCGGTAGCCCTCCAGTGAGCAACGGCGGCATCCTGCACCCAATGCAGATAGGTCACGTTGTTCACGTGGCCGAGTTGGTCGATATCGGCCGCCGAAACCGAAATGCGCAATTCAAAAGTTTGCACGGGCTCCTGCGGTGCCATGTTTCAGAGTACGACGGAGGCGATCCGTTCTGCGCCTGCAGGTTGTTGATTCTGAAGCGCCGGTCTCGGGCAAAGCCCTAAAAGACGATCACCTGCATTTCGGTCGGCAAACCCACAAATTTTGCTTGACAAGGGTGGGTCTTCAGCGTTACATCTATATAGGTGTCTAGCTAGGCAACAGTCTAGAATAAGGAGGCTCGCAAGATGCGGAGCGCGCTGTGGGGAGGTCTTTCGTTGGAATGTATGTCGCGAAGTCTGAGAGTTCTTGTCGGAATCTCGGTGCTGGCGTTTTTGGCTCCGATGGCACTTCGTGCTCAGTCAGGCCGAGGCACGATTTTGGGCCGGGTTACGGACCAGTCGGGTGCCGTTGTGCCAGGTGCCAGCGTTACGATGCGCAACGAAGGTACGAACATATCCGCCGAGCGACAAACGAACAATGATGGCGAATATGCGTTTTCCAATTTGATACCCGGAACGTACGGGGTTACCGTTCAACAGTCGGGCTTCGAAAGTTTTTCCGTGAACCACATCGTGCTTTCCGTTAGCCAAACCGTGCGCGAAGACGCAACCTTAAGCGTTGGCCAGAGTGTCTCCAGAATCCAGGTTTCCGCGCGGGCGCCGATTGTTCAAACCGATACATCTTCCGTGGGCAGTGTTGTCGATACGAAGCAGATTCAGTCGATGCCGCTCAATGGGAGGTCAAATATATTCGGTCTGCTGGCCCTCGCGCCGGGGGTTCAGAACTCAGGCAGGAATGCCCTCATCGGGGGTGCTACCACCCAGGGCAGCTATAACGAGACCATCGATGGCACCAGTGCGTTGAATCCTGAGAACCAAAACCTCGGGAGTGCGATGCCTTCTCTCGATTCCATCGCCGAATTTAGGGTCGTGGACAGCATGGGATCGGCGAAGTCCGGTACAGGCGTCGTGTCCATCACGATCGTTACCAAATCCGGAACGAATCAGTTCCACGGCAGCGCGTTCGAGTATAACCGTGTCGCCGCGCTCGACGCCAAGAATTTCTTTGCAACCGGTCTGCCCAAGCCTCCCTTCGTGCGCAACGAATTTGGAGGATCGCTGGGAGGCCCCATCAAGCGGAATAAGCTATTCTTCTTTGGCAGTTTCGAGGGCCTCACGTACCGGTCGTCCTCTACGCAGGAAGGAGCGATGCCGACACAGGCGCTGCTGAACGGGGACTTTTCCGGCCTTGCGCCGATCATTGATCCGGAAACGGGCCAGCCGTTCCTAAACAATCAAATCCCCGCCGCACGGATTAGTCCCGTCTCCAAGGCGTTTTCCCCTTATTTCGACCAGCCCAATCTTCCTTCCTCTTCGCCTGCCGGACTCGGCACGAACTGGGTCGGCAACGTAGGAATAAAAGAGGATGAGATGCGGTATGAGGGGCGGATCGATTACGCGGTCAATGACAAAAATCAACTATCTGGCCGGTACTATATGATCCGCTTCATTCCTGACGAGACGGCAGGCAGGACGGATAAATGGGGTGGGCAGAACAGCCCCTCTATTCTGCAGAACTATGCCATACATTATATCCGCAATATCTCCCCTTCGGTCATGAACTCGGCCTCCTTTGGATACAATCGCGTCTGGGACAGGAAGGAATCTCAGAACAACAACCTCGACCCCACGAAATTGGTTCCAGGCTTGACGTCTCCGCTCGCTGGATTAGGCGGGCTTCCCAGTGTCTCGATCACAGGCTTCACCGGCTTGGGCGATTGGGCAGGGAGTGGAGATACTCAGCAGACCTACCAAGCCTCGGATGATTTGACTTGGACGATAGGGAAGCACCTAATACAAGCCGGCGTCTCCTTCATGCATTGGGAATTTTACAACTTCCAAAACCCTACCCTGGGCTCCTTCTCATTTACCGGACGTTACACAGGAAACGCATTCGCCGATTTTCTGCTTGGAGATTTGGCTGGATCGAGCCGGGCCATAGCGCCCCTCTCGGCAACCCCAGTCAATGACCGGTACGGCTTTTATGTCCAGGATGATTGGAAGGTGACTCCGCGTTTAACGCTAAATCTCGGGCTGCGCTACGATCTTCCTACCCTCTTTCAGAATACACAAGGGAATATGGCGAATTGGTACCCGGATAGTAACCAGTTGGTGATTTTGAAGGGCCAAGGTGATCTATCATTGTTCCCCAATTTGCCGATCATCGAAGGGTCGACGATCGGTCTGGGTCCCGGCAACTATATTGGTACTGATAATATACAAATCGCGCCGCGCTTCGGGCTCGCTTACCGTCCGTTTAAGAGTTCCGCTTTAGTGATTCGCGGAGGTTATGGCCTTTACTATCAAAAGATACCTTGGGTTTTTGGATCTTATGAGCTTGCTATAAATCCGCCGTTCTCGGGAGAAGAGAGCTTTGAACCGTTATCGGGGTTGAACCCCACCCTAACCTTCGCAAACGCATTCCCGTCCGGTCAAGGCGCGTTGCCTAGCGGTGTCAGTGTGAGCGCCTATCCGGTCCATTACAAATATCCGATGACGGGCGAATGGAACTTTACCATCGAGTCACAAATCTCGTCTCAAACAGCAGTGCGCGCCACTTATCTGGGCGAGGAGACGGAGCATCTGACGCAGAATTTCAGTATTAACCAGCCTCCCCCGGCTCCCGGCCCAGTACAGCCCCGCCGGCCCTACCAGCCATTTGGGCCAATCAACTTCTACGAGAATGGTCTATCGGCAAGTACGCAATCACTGCAGCTTTCGGCTTTGCGGCGTTTCTCTGACGGCCTCTCGTTTGAGGCCCAGTATGCTTGGACGAAAGTGCTCGATGCGGGGGCAACGCTTCACGGGCCTATTCCGACGGACAATCGGAATATCCGGCTGGATCGCGGAAACGACTCATCCATCCGGCAGCAATATTTCGTCGCGAACTATGTGTACGACCTGCCCTTCGGCCGAGGACGGCGATTCCTCTCGCATCTGAGCAAGCCCTTTGACATCATTTTGGGCGGCTGGCAGAGCACCGGAATCCTGACTCTTGGAAGCGGGCTGCCCTATTCAGTGACTTTCTCAAGCCACGTGGAAGGGTGGCCAAGCAGCCGCGCTGATATCATTGGCGATCCGCAGGTTAATCATCCAACTCTCGATCACTGGTTTAATCCTGCAGCGTTTGCAGTACCGCAGCCGTTTACTTATGGAAACTCCGCGCCTAACTCTCTCTTCGGCCCTGGCTTCGCTAACTGGGACACATCGATCTCGAAGCAGTTCCTGCTTACAGAACGGTATAGGTTGACGCTCAGGGCCGACTTGTTTAACATCTTGAACCATCCCAATTTCGGAAACCCCGCAAGCAATATCAGTGTTCCGAGCCAGGTAGGGCAGATCACCTCAGCCGGGAGCCCGCGGAATATCCAGTTTTCGTTACGCCTTGAGTTCTGATCATGAAGAACAGTTCCCAATGTATGTTACGCAGAGATGCCCTCAAGGCTTTCGGCGTCGCCCCATTGGCGGCTTTTGCACCGGCATTGGCGGAAGCATCGAAGCGAAGCCCGCTGCATTTCAGTTGCCGTGAAGACAATGATCTTTATCGGGTTGCGAAGTCATCAGGCATTTCTTGTATCCGCTCTGATAGTCCGACGGAGGCAGTGAGCTCTGTCGGGCGCAATTCAGCTCTCCTGGTTCTAGCCGAAAGATATCCGCATGAAGCGACCCAGGTGGACGCCAGCGTGTTTCAGGAGGCTGCGCGAAAGCGGCTGCGCCTCTATGTCGAGTTTCCATCTTCGCTTCCTCATATGAATGTAGGGAAGCCTCAGATGGTTGCTTTAGGGAAACATCATAACGTCTTAGAGCGAGCGATCGTCGCCTCCGACTCGTTTGCGCCTGGCCTCAAGAAAATGCGTATCCTGTCGCTCCACGAATGCTATTACGTCCCTATATCAGCGCGAAATCCGGAATTGGTTCTGGCGCGAGTCGCAGGTTTCGATACGGCGGTTTACGGATTGCCGCAAGAAGGTGTCCATCCAATACTGATGAAGGATCCCGAGCACAGTATTCTGATTGCGGCGACAAGGCTCAGCAGCTTCATCCAGGGCCGGTATGATCCTGCCGAAGGCTGGGCGCATGTCTGGAACTGGATTTTGTCCTGGCTCTCTTCCGGACAGTCCAGTGCGCTGCGGAAATGGGTCCCTACCGTGCATCCGTCGCTTGGTGCCAATTCGCCAATGCCGAAAGCCGCGGAACTGGAGGCGTTTCGAAAAGGAGTTGCGTGGTTCAGCGACGCCAGGCTCTTCGTCGCTCCGCAATGGAAGCATTACGTTGAGGAGTATGCGAAGACCGGAGAGGCACAGCCCGGCCCTCATCCGTCATGGCCGCTGGGAAATGGGAGTGACGGCGTTTTGGAGGGCTTCTCGAGCACGATCAAATGGAACGGGCAGCAGCCGGTTGGCTGGAACCTGCGCGCCGACTGCGCCGGCGAGACTTCCATGGCGATGGCGTGTTCGGGCGTATTGGATCAAAAAATCGAAGACCGTAAGATCGCCGCGAATCTCAATGATTTCATCTATTTCCGTTCGGCGCTTGCATCCGGCCCCCGCAACGATCCTCACAGCTCGTCTTATGGTTTAGTTGGATGGAACGTGCCTCGTTCTCCCGGTATTTATTACGGAGACGACAACGCCAGAATGTTGTTAGGCAGCATGGCCGCCGCCGGACTGATTGGATCAAACCAATGGGACGAAAAAATCCTGCTTTGCCTGCTTGCCAATCTGCGAACCACCGGCGTCTATGGCTTTCGCCCGAACAGGATCACGGAAAGCCAATTGCAGAAACTCGGCTGGCGTCATTTTTACGATCAGAAGTTCATCAACTATCATCCTCACTTTGAGGCTTACCCCTGGGCGTGCTTCCTGAGAGCTTATGAGAAGACCCGTTTTTCGCCTTTTCTTGAGCGGGCTCGAACCGGCATTCGGATGACGATGGAGGCTTATCCCAATAACTGGCGATGGACCAATGGTTTTCAACAAGAACGTGCGCGCATGCTGCTTCCGCTGGCATGGCTGATTCGCCTGGAAGATACACAGGAACATCGACGGTGGCTTAAGCAAATAGCGACGGATCTGCTTGCTTTTCAGGTAAGCTTCGGCGGTATCCGGGAAGATCTCGGTAATCCAGCTAAAAGCGCAATCCCACCGCCAGCCTCGAATGACAAATATGGGACTTCCGAAGTATCCTTGATCGAAAAAAACGGCGATCCCGCCTGCGACATGCTCTACACCTGCAATTTTGCGTTTCTCGGGCTCCATGAAGCCGCTGCGGCTACGGGTGATGCGGCTTATCGCGAAGCGGAAGATAGACTCGCCCATTTTCTCTGCCGGATTCAAATTGAATCGAAAACTCATCCGGAGTTTACCGGCGGCTGGTTTCGCGCTTTCGATTACCGGAGGTGGGATTACTGGGCGAGTGCATCAGACTGGGGCTGGGGACCATGGTCCATCGAAACCGGATGGACGCAAACTTGGATTTCCTCGCTTTTGGGAATCCGTCGTTTAAATACTTCGCTATGGGATATAACGGGACGCAACAAGTTGAACACCAATCTGAATAACTTCGTCTCGACCATGTTCAGTTGAGGGCTAGATCGCGGACGACAAATAGGCATATGCAACAAAAACAATGGAGATGGGATATAGCATGAGCAGTACGTCAAATCCTACCGGATTTTCTCGCCGGGATGCTTTAAAGCTAGGTGCCGCGGCCGTTTCTTCCGGAGCGGTACAAGCACGTGCTCAGGGAAAATCCGGCGACGGGCCTAAGCGGCCGAATTTCGTGTTCTTTATGACCGACGGACAACGCCCGGACGAGTTCAGCTATATGGCTGGAAAGGAGGCTACTTCTCTGCGGTGGAACCAGAACCCGGTCAGCAACCTAATCCATACACCCAACATGGATCGCCTGGCGCGCGAAGGTATCTGGTTCCAGGATGCATTTGTGGTGAACGCGCTCTGCGCGCCCGGCCGTGGCACTACTCTCACAGGACTCTATTCCCGCCGCAATGGCGTAATTGACAATAAAGACCGGCCCCTTGCCTCTGGAGTCAAGATCATTTCTGATTATCTCCACGAGGCCGGTTACGACGTGGCGTTCTGCGGAAAGTCTCATATTAAGGGCGCTCTGCGTGATCATTATTGGGACTACTACTTCGCGTATCAGATGCAAGGGCGTGACCTCAACCCGAGCATTGCGGAGGGCTGGCACGGGGAGATTCATCCTGACAGAGTGTACCGTGGGTATCTCGATGCATTGGTGACGGATGCTGCTGCCGGATGGCTACAAGGGCAGCGGGAAAGGCCATTTTGCTTGTTTCTCTGGTTTAAGGAGCCGCATGGCGAAGGCCTCCGCCCGCGTCATTTGCAGAACTTGTACAACGGCGTCTCCGTACCCAAACCTCGCACCTTCGACGACGATTTGAAAGGCTACCCGGGAAAACCGAAAGCGGTTGTAAACGCGGATAACAAGCTGGGAAGCTTTGAATATTGCGCTTCGCTGGAGCAAATGGTCAAAAACCATAATGCCAATTGCGTCGGAGCGGACGAGTACATCGGGCGTGTCCTCGACGTGCTTGAGAAGGACGGCAAGTTGGACGACACAGTCGTGATCCATACTTCCGACCATGGTTATTTCCTTGGGGAGTGGCACCTGATCGACAAGCGGCTTATGTATGAGCCTTCCATCAGGATTCCTCTGATGTTTCGATATCCCAAACTGATTAAGCCGGGGATGTTCAACGACCGCATGGTTTTGAACCTCGATATTGCGCCGACGATCTTGGAATTGGCGGGGGTCGAAGTTCCTTCACAGATCCAAGGGCAAAGCCTGGTCCCTTTTTTGAAAGGTGAACAACCTTCGGCTTGGCGCAAGGATTGGTATTACTCCTACTACGACTATCCAGGTCCGAATATGGTGCCTAAATGCCATGGCGTGCGGACCGAACGTTATAAACTCATCGAGTTCTATGAGGAGCAGCCAAAGGAACGCGAACTCTACGACCTCCAAACCGATCCCCACGAGCTTCGCAACCTCTATGGCGACCCGCGCTACCGTGATGTGACCCAGCAGCTTCTGCACCGGCTTGAGGAGTTGCGACAGGAGACCGGTGAGGCTTGAGATGATCTCCGCTAGTGCGGCCGTTACTGAGTTGCGTATTCCGAGATGAGCTTTGCAACCACCGCGTTAGCGCTGGGGATCACGTTCGCACTCGTCTCCGGGATCATGAACGGGACGTTCACGCTCCCCATGAGATATCTCGGGCGATGGTCATGGGAAAACGTATGGGCGGTTTTCATTCTGGTCTCCTGCGTCTTGATGCCCATTGTGATTGTCGCCGTTACCATCCCCGGCTTTGCGAAGATATTAGCGAGCGCGCCCACGAATGCGGTTGTCATTGCCTGCATCACCGGTTTTGCTTGGGGCTTTGGCGCGATCATGTTTGGACAAGGAGTAAGTGCGGTCGGAATTTCTCTCGGAAATACGCTCGTGCTCGCGATCAGCGCATCCCTTGGATCGTTTCTTCCCATCCTGCTGCTTGCTCCGGAGCGGCTGGGACAGCCGCAAGGCAAAGCGATCGTTGCCGGCACACTCATCGGCATCGGCGGGATTGTATGTTGCGGATACGCGGGTTTTCTCAAAGAAAAAAGCCAGAAGGACAAGGCGGATCGGGTGCGAGGAGAAATGGTGGGGCATCGGCGCCCCTTCGGCGCTGGGCTTGCCCTCTGCATCGGCTCCGGTCTGCTCTCGGCGGTTTTCAATATCGGCTATAGTTCGGCGCAGCCTGTATTAGAGACGGCAGTGCACATGGGCCAAAGCGCTTTTGCGGGATCGAGTCTGGTTTGGCTCCTCATGCTTATAAGCGGGGCGGTGGCGAACTTATGCTTTTGTGCTTACTTATTCAAAAAAAATGGAAGCTTTGGAAAGTATACGCTTCCCAAAGCCACTCCGCTCTTCGGCCTAGCGATTGCGATGGGACTGCTCTGGGGAGGAAGTATTTTTGTTTATGGATTCGCCGCGCCTAAACTGGGAACGCTCGGTCCCGCCATTGGATGGCCCCTGAGCCTGATTGCCGGTCTGCTTACCGCGAATGCTTGGGGAGCTTTCGCCGGAGAGTGGAAACTAACTCGTCTGAAGGAAAGGCGGTGGATGGCGGGTGGAGTCTTGGTGTTGCTATTGGCAATCATTACGCTAGGCTGGTCGAGCACGCTGGGCTAGCATCTCCGCTCTGACCGTCTGCGCCGCCCCTGAATAGTCGTGGTTCTGTTAAGGCCGTATGCCATCAGGCGCGGTTCGGGCGTGGAGCCGCTTCCATGATTGGAAGACGGCTTCGGATAAAGTGATTCCGGCGGATTGATAAGCCAGAATGAGCGAGCCAAAGACGGGTGGGAAAATCGGAGGTTCGATTTCGAGCCGGGGATGTATGTTTAGCAGTGTATTTCTGAATGCGGAGAGAACCGAAGGGCTTTCGAAAGCGCCGCCTGCGTAATAGACCTTCGACGAATCACCCTGGTCGGGGAATAAGTGCATTATCAGCGCCAGCGCGGGCTGCGCCAGAAGGCGGCCCGCTTCCTGTAAGATGGCCTGGGCCACCGCGTCACCCTCTTGAGCCGCTTCGGCAACCCAAACCGACAGGCCGGCGAGATGATCGCGCGTCAATTCGCCTGAGTAATACTTCTCCATCAATTGGGAAACGGAGGAGACTGGGATTCGGTCGAGCAGCGAACGCGTGAGCGAGGTCTTCGGACCCAGTAAGTCTTCATCCGCGGCGGCAACTCGGACCGCTTCGCGGCCGATCCAGTAGGCGCTCCCTTCGTCTCCAAAAAGGTGGCCCCATCCTCCCACGCGCATCTCGCGCCCGGCGGCATTGCGGCCGCGTGCGACGGATCCCGTTCCGGCAATCACGACGATTCCAGGATCTCCGGCCGCCGCGCCGGCGAGAGCATTGATGGAATCGTGCACAACGCTCAAATAGGATGTGCGAACGTGCTTGCTGAGAATTTGCGCCTTCAGGCGGGTCTCGCCCGTCATGCCAAAGCAGGCTGCGGTAAATTCGGGGTCCGCTGCTTCCGCCTGAGTGCAGAGGCTCGCAATGACTTCGCCGCTGACACGCGCGAGACGCTCCGGGCCGCCCGGCTCCTCGGTGTGGTTGCTGGGTCCCGCCGAAGCTCGAGCCAGGATATTTCCGGATTCATCGGCCAGCAGCGCTTTGGTCGTAGTCTGGCCGCCATCAACGGCAAGGAAAAGGCTCATGCTCGTAGATCTTCCTTAGCACGCGGCGTAGATTCGATAAACGTGCGGACCAGCCATTCGATGTTTGTGATCGCAGTGCCTACTACGACGGCGTGCGCTCCCAGGTCGAATCCTTTGCGCAGATCCTCGGGCGTGTGGACGCGCCCCTCCAGGATAATGGGCACGGGAACGTTACGAACGAGCTTGCGCAACAAACCGAAGGCCGGCCCGCGATGATCGCAGTCTTCGCCGGTATAACCGTAGAGCGTCGTTGCGACCAGATCGGCCCCCATACCGGCCGCGGCGATGCCTTCCTCGACCGTCGACACGTCTGCCATGACGAGTGCCTGTGATTTCCGCTTCAGATCGCCGATAATCGCCTCAATTGACTCGTTGCCGGGCCGCTGCCTCGCCGTGCAATCCAAGGCGACGATCGTTGCGCCGGCACGAGCCACGCGCCGGGCGGAAGCAAGTGTAGGGGTGATGTAAACGGGCCTAATACCGCGCCCTAGTTTCTCGATTCCTACAACCGGAAGCTTCACCGACGAGCAGACGGCGCGGATATTCTTTGTACCCTCGATGCGCACGCCAACCGCGCCGCATATTTCCGCCGCTTTCGCCAACGCTGCTATGATTTGCGGGTGGTTCAGAGGCGAGGTTTTCGGTTCTTGACAGGAGACAAGCAATCCGCCCTTGAGGCCGCGAATGATTTCCGTACTCGATTTCATCTGGGCTACCGCTTAAGCCGAGCTTCTATTATGATACAAGTATACCCAAGCAGCAAGCTACATCGCTAGAGACCACAATGCCCAACGCGATTTCTCCCGCACAAATATCTTTGGATCGGCACAGCTTTGTGCCGTTTTACCGTCAGATTGCGGACCAAATGAAAGAAGCGATCCAATCCGGAGCTGTTTCGCCCGGCCAACCCTTTTGGTCGGAGGGCGAACTGGCCGCCGAGTTGGCCATCAGCAAGATGACGGTTCGCCAGGCATTCCAAATCCTGCGGGCGGAAGGCTTAATTAATGTGGCAAAGGGTAAACGGCCCTTGGTTGCAGCCGGCCGTCTGCAGAAAAACACCCAGGAATTGCGGGGCTTCACCGAAGAAATGACGCGCCGCGGCCTAAAGCCGTCTTCAAAGATTCTTTTATTTCAATGCACCGTTCCCGGATCCGCGGTTTTGGAGGCGCTGAAACTGCAAGAGGGCGATCAGGTATTCATCGTTCGCCGTCTTCGGCTTGCGGATCGACAACCTGTCGGAGTGGAAACGTCGCACTTGCCTGCGCGTCGTTTCCCCGGGCTCGACCACCAGGACCTTGAGAGGAGATCTCTTTATGCTCTGCTTGAGACTCACTTTGGATTAAAGCTGTGTTGGTCGGAAGAAGAAATAGAAGCGGTCCCAGCTCAAAAAGAGGAGGCGGACTTGCTTCAAGTGAAACGTGGTTCCGCTCTTCTCTCCTTGAAAAGAGTTGTCTACGACGTCGAAGGCGGGCTCGTCGAATACGGGCGTTCGCTTTACCGCGGTGACCGCTATACCGCCACAGTTATATCGCGCCGTAAGGCTCTTTGACCGGCCTTCAGCTTAGGAACGCTGGCGAAGTTCCGCGGGCCCTGACCCGGGCGATGCAAAGGCAGTCCGGGAAATGCGTATCCGGAAGACTCCCGGCCCTTGCTCGAGATAGCTCCATTCGGCTTCGCCGGGGCGAAGCTTGTCGAATTGCATGTGCAGCGGCTTCGGATCGTGGTCGTTGACCAGCACCATGTGGTCTCCCAAAACCAGGCTGTCGAATTTCGCGAATACGAGCGGATGTCTTTGGCCGCGCGGCACCTGCCGGAGGTCCAACTCGCCGTTGGCCTCCGCTTGCGCTCCGGGAGAGAGGATGGTCGCCATCAAAATGCTGTCTTCGATCGCTTCCACCGCATGCGGGCGCGATGGGTCCAGGCGCAGGAGCGAGCCGGTGGTCATCTCGAATGGCGCGGCCCCGTCATAGAATCGTGCCCGGCCGGAAACAGTCTGCACGATCACCTGCATCGGAACCGCGTGTTCCGGCACCTTCTGACCGGCTTTCAAGCAAACCAGCATCACTTTCGGCCCGGGGCCCTGAAACAATGCCTGACTCACGGGACGCTGGCTATCGAATTTGACTCTCTCTAAGATGTTTAGTGTTTCCAAAACTGCTCCTTTGTTTCGAGTCTAGGAGCCGGGACAACCTTGCCGCAGTGACCAAGGTCACCGGAGTCAGATTCCGAGCTGGCGTTTGCAGATCGCAAACTGTTGTGCGGCGTATTTCAGCTCATCGTCCGTGTGCGCGGCGGAAACTTGCACGCGGATGCGCGCCTTGCCCTGTGGCACGACGGGATAAGAAAATCCGATCACGTAAACTCCCTTTTCGAGCAAGGCATCGGCCATGCGCGTCGCCAATGCCGCGTCCCCGAGCATGACCGGCACGATGGGATGCTCGCCGGAAACGATATCGAAACCGGAGGCGCTCATGCGCTCGCGAAACAGCCGCGTATTGCGAAACAAGCGCTCGCGAAGCTCGGAGCTTTCCGTCAGCAGATCCAGAACTTTCAGTGAAGCCCCAATGATCGGCGGCGCAACGGAGTTCGAGAACAGATAGGGACGCGAGCGTTGGCGCAGCAGTTCGACAATCTCTTTGCGGCCGCTCGTGTAGCCTCCGCTCGCGCCGCCCAGCGCTTTGCCGAGCGTGCCGGTGAGAATGTCGACCCGTCCCATGACGCGATGGTATTCGTGCGTGCCGCGCCCCTGGTCGCCCATGAATCCGACTGCGTGCGAGTCGTCCACCATGACCATCGCGTTGTACCGCTCGGCGAGAGCGCAGATTTCGGACAGCTTCGCGACGTGCCCATCCATGGAGAAAACGCCGTCGGTGGCGATCAGCCGCCGATTCGCGCCCGATGCCTGCTTCAATTGCGCTTCCAGATCCGCCATGTCGCCGTTCTTATAGCGGAAGCGCGCGGCCTTGGAAAGCCGGATGCCGTCAATGATGCTGGCGTGGTTTAGTTCGTCGGAAATCACCGCGTCCTGCTGGCTGAGCAGCGTTTCAAACAGGCCGCCATTAGCATCGAAGCAAGAGCTGTAGAGGATCGTATCTTCGGTGCCGAGAAATTCGCTGATGCGTTTTTCCAGTTGCTTGTGCAGCAATTGCGTGCCGCAGATGAAGCGCACGCTGGCCATGCCGTAGCCCCAGCGATCCAGCGCCTCGTGGGCGGCCTGGATCACGGCGGGATGGTTCGCAAGCCCTAGATAGTTGTTTGCGCAGAAGTTCAATACGGTTCCGGTGCGCACTTTGATTTCGGCCTGTTGCGGGCTTTCGATGAATCGCTCGCGTTTGAATAGCCCGGCTTGTTCAATCTCGCCGAGTGTTTTTGCCAAATCCGGTTGAACCGAGGTGTACATCTAGATATTCGTCCAGTCGAGCACGACTTTTCCAGCGTTGCCGGAGCGCATCGCCTCGAATCCCTTCTCGAATTCGTTGTAGCAGAAGCGGTGTGTAATCACCGGGGCGATGTTGAGTCCGGATTGCAGCATCACGGTCATCTTGTACCAGGTTTCGTACATCTCGCGGCCGTAAATGCCTTTGATCGTCAGCCCGTTGAAGATCACCGTGCGCCAGTCGATCGGCATTTGGCGGGCTGGAATGCCGAGTATCGCGATTTTCCCGCCGTGACTCATATTCGCGATGATCTGGTGCAAGGCCTCCGCGCTGCCCGACATTTCGAGAGCGACATCGAAGCCTTCCTGCATGCCCAGCCGCCGCTGCATTTCGGCGAGCGAGGTTTCGCGCGGATCGGCGGCTAAATCTGCGCCCATCTTTCGCGCCAGTTCGAGGCGGTAGGGATTCAGGTCGGTGACCGTGACAAAGCGTGCGCCGGCATGTTTGGCGACCGGAATGGCCATTAATCCGATGGGGCCGGCCCCGGTAATCAAAACATCTTCTCCGAGCACGGGGAACGAAAGCGCGGTATGAACGGCATTGCCGAAGGGATCGAAAATAGCGGCGATTTCGCGGTTGATGGCCGGGTCGTGTTTCCAGATGTTGGTCATCGGCAGCGCGATTAGTTCGGCGAACGCTCCGGGCCGATTGACGCCGACCCCGAGCGTGTGCGCGCACAGATGCCGGCGGCCGGCCAAGCAGTTGCGGCAGCGCCCGCAGACGACGTGGCCTTCGCCGCTGACGATCTCGCCGGGGTGAAAATCGTTTACGTTCGAGCCGGTGGCGACGATCTCGCCGACGAACTCGTGCCCGATGGCCATCGGAACCGGGATGGTCGCTTGCGCCCAGGCGTCCCAATCGTAGATGTGCAAGTCGGTGCCGCAAATTCCGGTGTGGCTGACGCGGATCAGAACGTCGTTAATGCCGACCGCGGGTTCGGGCACTTCCTGAAGCTGCAAGCCGGGAGCGCGCTCCGCTTTGACTAATGCTTTCACTTATGCAGTGTAAACGGCTTGCCGATCCGGCACACCAAATGATTATGGCCAAGGATCGCGAATACCTGGTAGGGGCCATCTCCGTTGGCGCGAAACGAGACATTCCATCCCGTCATATTGGATTTGATTCCCGGTATTTCGCTGACATCCGGGCGAGAGATTAGCAGCCAATTGCGGCCGACGATTGCGCCGGTGGTGACAGAGGCGACCAGCATTCTCTGTGGTGGCCTGTCGTCTTCGTTGTCCCACGTCCACCCTCCCGCCACGCCATAACCCTTCTGCGTGTCGAACGCGGTGTGCTCGATGTATCCTTGACAAGCATTTGCCGGGGCAACATGGTATGAATCCATATTCATGTCAGCCGGCAGCAGCTCCGGGATACCCAGACTTGGTTCCGCATGGTATTCGCGAAGAATGGCAAGATAGCCCGGGAGCCGTTTCGGAAGCGAAAACAGCTTCTCGATCGACGGACTGTGCAGGTGACCCAGAACCAGATCTTCGTATCCCGCAAAAAGTTCGTTCTTTCTGTTGGCAAACAAATGCTCAATACCGCTATAGCGGTAGGGCGTCCCCAGCAGAATCGCCAGAACTCCGATCTGCGCGGCGGCCATGGCGCGCCAACCGGCTTTCATTTCGTTGAGGTAAGTAGCGCCTAAAATCGCCAGCGAGGCCCAGAATGCAAGAGCGAATATCTGATAGCGGCTCGATGCTGCCTCTGCGTATCCGAAGTTCAGCCGGCCCAGAGCGGTCAGGAAGGCGGTGCCTAAAACGAACAGCATGTCCGCATAGAGAAATGCGCGCAGCGGAGAAGGTCTTTTCCAGTTGCGCAAGCAAGCGAGCGCGCCCACTACCGCGATGGCCATGGCGAGCATGGTTAAAGACTCGGCCGGACTGGGGAAATTCGAGGCGCTGGGCCCGTTGGGATCCCAACTGGAGGCCAGATAAGTAACAACAAACTTCAAGACCTCTACCGGATGATGAATACTGTCGAGCGGATTTGCGGAAAGCGGCGGCGTATGGTAGCCGGGTAGGTACAGCGCGACCGCCAGGACACCGTTGCCGAAAATAATCAGCAGATCGCGCTTTCGAAATGCCAGCGCCAGCGCCATAAACAGGAGCAATGGACAGACCAGCACTCCGTTGGCGAGGCTTGCTTCGGCCACCCAGGCGAGCAAAATACAGCCTGCCAATGCGAAATTTCGCCGCCGTAATCTTTCCGCCGGAAGCGTCGCATACCACGAGGCGAACAGGAAGCAGGCCGCGGCCGCACAGCCCGCCAGCACGAATCCGGTTTGAAACGACCAGACAAAGTTCTCAAGCTGCAGCGGCGAGAACATACAATAAACCAGAAATGCAAGCACGCTGATCAACAAGGGCCGGCTGAAATGGGTGAAACGGCGGACGATCCAAACGAAGATCAGCAGGTGCACCGTCTGGAAAGCGAAAATCTCCAGGTACAGGCTGACGCCCTGGCCCCGGAACAGGACAATGTCCGCCAGGGATAAAAGCCGGCCGATCAGGTAGCGGTGCTCGTTGTGCAACGACCACAGATGGGCCAGCGTAAATTGTCCGGGGCGCAAAAAGTCCAGAACCAGCCAGTGGTCCCAGAACAGGATAGGCGTGTAGAGGCGAACGATGCTGGCGACGGTGTACAGGAAGGCGTAAACGGCAAAGGCGGCGATCGCCCAGGCCAAAGCTGTCGTCGCCTTACGCCCCAACTCCTCGTCCGAGCGTTTGACGGGGATCGCGCGCTCCGCGAAGGAAAGCGTCCGCCGCAACGGCGAGGGCGGGGGGTGGCGGGGTGAGGACGTGCTGTTCAACAAAAGCTCTGTCCAAATCAGAATAACAGCCGGAAGACAGCGATCCGGCTGGCGCTGCCCCTGCCGGGACGCTAAAATAGCGGATATTTGCAATTCTATGCTGAACCGTAACCGAGGCTGCGAGCGCGCCAATCATGATTGAACTCATCCACGACGTGTACCGCTACCGCGAACTGATCTGGGCGCTGGCCCTAAAGGACCTCAAGATCCGCTACAAGCGGTCGTTTCTGGGCTTTTTGTGGGCGCTGCTGAACCCGCTGCTGATGATGATCGTGCTTACGCTCGTGTTCTCGAACATTCTGCGGGCGAGTGTGCCGTATTACGCAGTCTTCATGCTCAGCACGCTGCTCCCCTGGCTGTTCTTCGCCCAGTCGCTCGCCTACTCGGCCGAAGCGGTGGTGGGCAATGCCGAATTAATCAAAAAGGTTCGCGTCCCCAAATCGGTATTTCCGGTTGCCGCAGTGGTGTCGAACATGATCAACCTGCTTCTTTCGTTTGTCCCGTTGCTGCTCATTGTTCCTGCTACCGGCATGTCGTTCTTCTGGACCTGGATCTACCTGCCCGTGGCGATGATCGCTTTGACCATTTTCACTTTGGGTGCTTCGTTCTTTTTCGCTACCGCGAACGTTTACTATCGCGACATCACGCATATTGTCCAGGTGGTCCTGAACGTCTGGTTTTATCTCACTCCCATCATTTACGCCGAGACTCAATTCCCCGCCCAGTACCGCTGGGTCTTTAAGCTGAATCCTGTGGTTTATGTGCTCCACGGTTTCCGCCTGCCCATCTATGGCGCCAACGGCCAATACGGTCTGCTACCGCAGATGTCGTCCGTGATTGCTTCCTTCGTGTGTGGTTTCGCATCGCTCATCATCGGATTTTGGATATTCAGGAAATATCAGGACGAGTTTGTGTTCTACGTCTAAATTTCGCATGTCATCGAACGTTGTTATTACCGTTGAAAATGTGACCCAGCGCTATCGGGTCATCCAGGAGCGCCCCGACACGCTGCGCGAGTTATTTACCCGCTTCTTTCGTCACGAGTCGGAGGTCTACGACTTCGAAGCCGTGCGGGATGTTTCCTTCAAGGTGCGCGGAGGCGAGATGCTGGGCATCGTAGGGCGCAACGGCTCGGGCAAAAGCACCCTGCTCAAAGTCGTCGCCGGCGTGTTCCGTCCCACCACGGGAAAGGTGAAGGTCACCGGCACGATTGCGCCTCTGATTGAACTCGGCGCCGGTTTCCATGGCGAACTGACTGGCCGCGAGAACATTCTCATCAACGGCCTCATTTTGGGCTATTCCAAGAAGGAGATGCTGAGCCGCGAGCAGAGCATCATCGATTTCGCCGAGATCGGCGATTTCATCGATGTTCCGGTGAAGCAGTATTCCTCGGGTATGTACATGCGCCTGGCATTCGCCGTGGCGACGGAAGTCGACCCCGATATTCTCGTCATCGACGAAATTCTCGCGGTAGGCGATTTCGCTTTCCAGCAAAAGTGTAAAGAGCGCTTGCTGGATTTCCGCCGCCGCAACAAAACCATTTTGCTGGTGACCCACAGCGCCAGCGACGTTACCGAGCTATGCGATCGTGCGATCCTCATGGATCAGGGAAACATGCTGTTCGACGGGCATCCCGAAGAAGCGCTGGCAATGTACAAGTCGATCTCTGCGCCTGAGCCGGCGCTCGCCGCCACCGCTGATCTGCCGATGGCGTAAAATCCTCGACGAACAAGCGGACTTTGAGTTACGGCTTCACCCGGGTATTCGGCTTCAACTCCTCTGAGGCATGCAGCACTACCTCCTCGCCCGGATGAAGGTCTCCAAAAACTTCGATCAGGTTCTGGGAGAGCACGCCGGTTTTCACCTCTACCCGCTCGGTGACGCCCCCGCGGACCCCGATCACAAATGTCGATTCCATGGTCCGCACCACCGCCGATTGAGGCACGAAAAGCGTTGGATACGGCCGCTCAATCGGCCAGGACACTTGCGGAAACATGCCGGAATGAAGAGTCCAATCCGGGTTCGAGACGTCCATCTCCACCGGCATCGTGCGCGTCTTCTGGTCCAGAGAGTCAGCGATTCGGGAAACGACTCCCTGGAATGTTTTTCCCGGGAATGCCACCACATCGAAGTTCACCTTTTGTCCCGCTCTCGCTCCGGCCACATAGGCCTCCGGAACCGCTACCACCAGGCGCAAACGATCCACCTGCTCCAACCGCAGCATCGGTTTCGTTGCTGTGCGCCCGCTGGCGGGGCCAACCAAGTCTCCGGGATGGACGTTGCGCTCCGTGATCACGCCGTCGAACGGCGCCGTCACCGCGAGATAGCTTCCTAGCGTTTCGACCGAATGCAGATTTTCGCGCGCCGCCTCGGTGGCATCCAAAAGCGAGGCAACGGTCGCCCGGTCGCCCTCAACCTTCTTTTCGGCGACATCGAGTTCTTCGTCCGAGATCACACCTGGAGTTGCTGAGGCAACCTTTAAGCGCTTGTACGTGCCCTGATCGGCCGCCAGTTTCGCTTCCGCAGCCGTTTGCTTACTTTGCGCGCTGCGCAGCTTCGCCTGCCCTTCGAATTTCTGCGCCACAATCTCGGGAGCTTCCAGACGCGCGAGCGTCTGTCCCTTTTTCACTCGCGAACCGCGATCGACACCAATCCACTTGAGAAACCCGGTCACTTTGGGATATATGTTGACCGCCTCGTAAGGCAACAGCTCTGCGGGCAGCGTTATGGAACTATCCAGCCGCCGCGACAATACTTTGATCGTTTCCACGGCGGGAGCGGCGGAACGAACCTCTTGTTTTACCGGCCCAGGCCGCCCGTGGCTCGAGCTACAGGCCGAGATCGAAAACAGCGCGACGAGCGCTGCGCTGAAAGCAAGAAAACTACTGCTCTTGAATTGCATACGGACTCTCCGGATCGGTAGGATCGAGTGAAGCGCTTTGCCGGCCGGCGCGTTCCTGCGCCAGAGAAAAGATGGCCGGCAATAGCAGCAGGGTTGCGATGGTGGAAGCCGTAAGGCCTCCGACAACGGCGCGGCCGAGCGGAGCGGCTTCTCCGCCGCCCTCGCCCAAAGCCAGCGCCATGGGAATCATGCCGGCGATCATCGCCAGGCTGGTCATCAGGATCGGCCGCAGCCGCGTAGCCGCGCCATGCAGTGCGGCGCCGGTGGCCGAACGGCCTTCTTTCCGATATTTCTCCGCAAAACTCACCAGGAGAATCGAGTTAGCCGCCGAAACTCCCAGGGCCATAATCGCGCCCATGAACGATTGCAGATTCAACGTGGTATGCGTCAGCAACAAAGCGGCGATCACACCGCAAAGCACGGCCGGCGCTGTTGAGACGGTAACCAACGCCAGGCGCAGCGACTGGAAATTAGCCGCAAGCAAAAGGAAAATGACGACCACCGCGAAACACAGCCCGATACCGAGACTGCCCAGCGTCTGCCGCATTGGAACTACTTGACCGCGTATCTGCACCTCGGTACCGTGCGGCGCAGGACCGGCGCGCTGTACCGCCGCCTCGACTTGCGCCGCCGCACGTCCCAGATCTTCTCCCGCCACGTTCGCCGTGAGCGAGACCATTCGTTGCATGTTGTAGCGGTCGTATTCGCCCGCAACGGAACCATAGGAAAGATTGGCGACGTCACCCAGTGTGGGATGATTCGACGGTCCGCCTTCGACCAGCGACAGGTCCGCGACGTCGCTGAGCGAGCTCATTTGCGGCGGCGGCACTTCCACCTGAACCTGATAGCCGATGCCGCTCTTGGGGTCCTGCCAGAAATTGCGCGAAACAAAACGGCTCGACCAGGTAGCCGTTTCGAGCGATTGCGCGATCTGCTTGACCGTAAGCCCCATTTGCGCCGCGCGCACACGGTCGATATCCACATTGAGGCTGGGGTAGGTAAGCGGCTGTGCATAGCGCAAATCGCGAAGCGCTCCGATGCGGCTCATTTCCGCGCGGATCTTTTCCGCATAGGCATGGTCGGCGGCAAGACTCGGGCCGCTCACCGAGACCTCGATAGGAGTTGGCGAACCGAAGTTCAACACCTGGCTGACGATGTCGCCCGGCTCGAACGATAGGTTCGTTCCGGGAAACAGCGCGGGGATCTTTCGCCTCAACTCTTCTTCCATCCGCTCCACATCGACGTGGGCTCCACGCCGGAACTGCACGCGCAGATCCGCATCCTGCGGGCCGCTGCTCCACAGATACACAAGATTCATCGGATAACTAGGCGCATACGAGCCGACATAGCCGATGCTCGCTTCCACATTGCCCGGCCCGGCGAGCTTCCCGATTTCCTCCAGACTGTTCCTGGCGATCTGCTCGGTGACTTCGATGCGCGTTCCGGCCGGAGCGCGCAGATGCAGATCGAATTGATGGCCCGTGGTCTGCGGAAAAATTTCGCGTCCGAGCTGCGGGCCAAGCAGCGCGATAAAGGCGACTGCCACGCCCAAGTACGCTCCCGCGAGCAGCCGCCGGCGAGTCAACAGTCTTTTCAGAAGCCTCTCGTACCTGGCGACGAACCGATCGAAAGCAGAACCCCGAGTGTGAGTGAGGGGACGCGCATGCTTGTTCAGCCAGATATAGAGAATCGGAACAAACGATCCGGACAAAATATACGACGGGATCATGGCGAAACCGACCGCCAGCGACAGCGGTACAAACAGCGACCGGGAAACCCCCTCCATCAGGAACGAAGGCACAAAAACCGCAAGCACGGCAAGCAGAGAGAGAAACTGCGGGATGAGCACCTGCTCGGTTCCGCGTAGCGCCGCTAAGGCCGTCGATGCCGTGTGCTGCAGGTTGCGGTGGATGTTTTCTATTTCCACCGTGGCTTCGTCCACCAGCACACCCACGGCTAGCGCCAGGCCGCCGAGCGTCATGATGTTGATCGTCTGCCCGGCGAGCCACAAAAGCACAACCGCCGTGAGCAAGCAGAACGGGATCACGCACATGACAATCAGGGCACTCCGCCATTCGCGCAGGAAAAGAAACACCATCAAGCCAGTGAGTAGCGCTCCCAGCAGTCCTTCCCGAACCAGAGATACCAATGAGTTCGTCACATACGGCGATTGGTCGAATTGATAACTTACTTGCACATCGGATGGAAGTAAGTTCTGGAATCGTCCCATGCTGGCCTTCACCGCACTCACGACGGCCAAGGTGGAGGCGTCGGCGCGTTTCGTAACCGGAAGATAAACAGTGCGCTTTCCATTTACCAGCGCATAGCCAAGTGTCAGATCGCTGCCGTCCTCGACCCAGCCGATATCGTGCATAAAGACAGCGGGGCCCGATCCGGTGCGTATCGGCAGATCGTCCAAGGCCTTGATATTGCTCACGACCGAATTCATTGGCGTAATGCGATCCAGCTTTCCGGTGCGGACGTCGCCTGAAGGCGCAATCACGTTGCCGGAGAGCAGCGACCGGACCACTTGCGCGGCGGACAGCCGATAGCTGTTCAGGCGGTCGCGGTTCACGTGAATCACGATGGTTCGCGAGCTGCCGCCGAAGGTGGAGGGTGAAGACACTCCGGGGAGCGTGGTAAACAGCGGGCGAACGCGATTCAACGCGAGATCCTGGACTCGGTCGACGGTTTGTGTTGCGCTGGAAAATACGAGATAGCCAACCGGCACGCTGCCCGCGTCGAAGCGCAGCACAAAAGGAGGGACGGTGCCCGCGGGCATGTAAGCCTGTGAGCGGCTAACGTAGGAGGTCGTCTGCGCAAGCGCCTGGCTCATATCCGTGCCTGGGCGAAAGGTCAGTTTCAGAAGAGCAAAGTTCTCGACCGATTTCGATTCGATGTTTTGCAGGCCGGATATATAAAGGAAATTATATTCGTAGTAGTAAGTAAGATAGCCTTCCATCTGCGCAGGGCTCATGCCGCCGAATGGCTGAGCGACATAGATGACCGGTAGATTCAGGTTGGGAAAGATATCGATCGGCATGCGCATCAGCGCAAGAATCGACATCATCGCGATCCCGGCAACCAGGACAAGGACAGTGATGGGACGGCGCAATGCTATTTGAACGAAGCGCATAAAGACAAACTCCTAGTGCGAAGGCGTGTGCTCGGCCAAGCCGAGGAAAGGCGCGAGATCCCCCTGGGCGGCCGCGAGCTGAGCCAAAGCTCGCCAGATACTCAAGCGGGCGAGCGAATCGTCGATTTGCGCTTGCACAAGCAAGCTCTGCGCTTCCGCGACGTCCACGATATGCCCGACTCCGGCCTGGAACCTTGCCAGTGCCTGGGCTTCGCTTTGCTGCGCCGCCGCAAGCTCGATCGGCGTATTCTGGGCAATACGGCGGGCGTCCCGCACACTGATAACCGCCTCCTGCTCCTGGCCGGTGAGCGTTTGCATGGTCACGGCATACTGGGCCTCTTGACGCTGGCGATCGAAGGCGGCGACTTTTCGCCTCTGGCGAATCGAGAAGAAGCTGGTGAGGTCCATCTGCACATTCAGGCCGGCTTCCCAATTGCGCGCGGTTGGATTGAATCCGGTGAGGCCCGAAGCCGGAGCTCCTTTCGCAAGCTCGTTGCTGCCACGCCCCGACACGAGCCCCTCCAGCGCGAGATGCGGATAGAAAGCGTGGTTCAAAACGTTGAGATTCGCTTCGCTCTCCTGGATCGCCCGCTGGCCGACGATAGAGGCGGGATTGTTAGTAAGAGAAGGACTCACCCAAGCGTTTGGGGCGGGTGTTCTGAGAAACGGGCCTTCGCGAATCTCGACCGATCCTCCCGCCAGACCCAGCAACTCTGCCAGAGCGGCGCCCGCGATGTGCTGCGAGCGCTCGGCCTGGATCAGCCTGGTCCGGGCGACCGCCAGTTCGGCATCCGCGCGGGAAGCGTCGGCCCCCGCCCGAATATGGGCGTCGACCAGAGTGTGGATCGAACGGTCAAACACGACCCGCCGGTTCACGTCGGCCTGGGAAGCCCTCACCGTCTGCTCCGCCGCGAGTACCGCGAGCGAGGCATTGGCGACCGCGCTCGCAACGCCCAACCTGGTAAGCGCGACCTGCGCCTCGGTTCGATTTTGGGTGGCCTGAGCGGCGCGGACCTGCGCGCCGCGATAACCGAAGGTAAATGGCTCCCAGGAAACCAAGGCGCCTATCCCGCTCACCCAATAGGCCTGATCGGAAGAGGGCAGAACGGTTCCCTGGGTTCCGGTCAGGATCGTCGGCGCTTGCGGCAGCAGCACGCCGAGCACGCTATTGCGCGTCCCTCGATCTCCTTGCCATACGCCGTTCACCAACGGCAGGTAATTGGTACGTGCCAAGCCGACGCCCGCTTTGGCCGCGTTGTATCGCGCCAGCGCGGCTCGCACCGACGGGTAATGCGCCAGCGCGTATTCCACGGCCTCCTGCAAAGTGAACGTCGTGGGCGCAGGCGGATCGGCGCACCAAGTCTTCGCGGGAATCAACAGACACAAAACCACCAGGCAAAGGACGCTGAAGCTGTTCACAGTGTTAACTACTTACATTGTGAACGAGAAATTACCTCACCACCCGTAAAATGCAGTAAAACTTTACTTAACGCGCTCTTAACAACGAGAGCCGACTATCCCGTGAACCGGTACCCAAAACCCGGCACGGTCTGTATCAGCTCCGGCTGCTTCGGATTCGCTTCGAGTTTCTGGCGCAGCCAGACAACGTGGACATCCACTGTGCGCGTAGTGGGCGGTTCCGCATAGCCCCAGACTTCTTTGAGCAAGGTTTCGCGCGAGATCGTCTCTCCCGGATGAACGGCGAAGTACCGCAGAAGTTCGAACTCGCGCGCGGAGAGTTCCACGCGCTCGCCATCGCGCCAGACCGAAGTGCCTCGCAAATCGATGCGCAGCGCGCCGATGTGAAGCTCCGTCGCTTGCGCTTGAGCTGCTTCGACTCGCCGCAATAGCGCTTCGATGCGGGCGAGCAGTTCCAAGGTGTCGAAAGGCTTGGTGAGATAGTCGTCGGCTCCGAGCTTAAGTCCCACGACCTTATCCACCACTTGGTCGCGCGCTGTAAGCATCAGGATCGGCGTCGACACACCATGCTGCCGCAGATCGCGGCAGACATCGAAACCGTTCTTGCCCGGCAGCATCAGATCCAGAAGGATCAGATCGCAGCCTCCGGCAAGTCCCATCGCGAGCCCTTGCTCTCCCTGGGTTGCGGTCTGCACCTGGTAGCCTTCTTTGATCAGGCGGTCTCTCAAAGTAAGCACCAGCCCTGGCTCATCTTCGATGAGAAGGATCGTCTTTTTTGCCGCGCTCGCCATGCAATCAGGCCTTTCGCTCCACCGGCAGGGTCAAAGTAAATTGACTGCCCTTCCCCATTGTGCTTTTCACCGTAAGCCGCCCGCGCGTCGCTCTGGCGATTTTCTGCGCAAGCGCCAGCCCGAGGCCCGTGCCGTGGATTTGCGCTTCGGTGGCGTTTGCTCCGCGATAGAACGGCTCAAAAACGTGCGGCAGATCGTCTGCCGGAATGCCGATGCCGCGATCTTCCACACTGATGACGACCTGCTCTTTGCGGCGCGCATGGTGGCGCAAGGCTCGGATGCGCACCCAGCGCGCCTCGCCGCCATAACGGATCGCATTCGACACCAGGTTCTGGATACATTCGGCCAGCGCGGACGGATCTCCCATAACTCGTGGAAGATCCCTCTCGATGTTCTTCTCCAATGTGACGTTTTGAGATTGTATTTCGGTCCGCAGATTCGCAAGCGCGACCTCGATGACCTCGGCGACATCGAGAGGCTCGCGCCGGTAGACGCGCCGGCCTCCCTGTCCGGCCGCAAACGAGAGCACTTCGTTCACGATGTGCGAGAGCCGCCGGCCTTGATCCCGAATCAGACTGCCGTATTCCCGGACCCGGTCCGAACCGGCCAGCATGCCGTCGGCCAGATTGTCGGCCGCCGAGCAGATGACCGTGAGCGGGGTGCGCAGCTCGTGTGAGACTCCGGCGACAAAATCGATTTGCGCCCGGGCCAGGCGATGGGCCGACTGAGCCGAAACGATTATTAGAGACAGAGCAACGGCCAGCAGTAGCAGAACGCCAAAGCTAACGAAGAGGTTGCGGCGATGCAGAGCGCGAACCGCAGATTCTACCGAGCCGGAACTGCCCCAAACCACCAGCTTCCATTGCTGGCCGGCCGAAGCGAGCCTCGCCAGCGGGAAATATCTCCTCCCGTTGCGTTCCCGATCCATTACAGGATCGAAAGCATCCGTTTCCGGCTGAGGAACCAAATTAGCGACGATATCTCCGGTCGCGGGTGTCCGGCCCGCAATCGAAGGACTCGATCGGTAGAGTGCTTTGACCGGATTTTCTCTATCGAGGACGGCCACCGTGTAGCGGGAACTCGCGGAGGGTCCAAAATACCTCGCCGTGAGCTCGGGCGCCAGCGTGTGCCAGAGGAAGTTCGCGCTGAGCTGCACAATGGCGCATTGAGAACGGCGGTCTGACGGTATTTGAAAAGGATGGATCAGGGTATGGCTTTGCTCGTCGAGAATCCAGCGCGGGCCGGGAGAATCCTCCGAGAGAGCTGCCGATCGAACGCGGTGGAGACGGCTTCGCAGGCCTGCGAATTCCGGCGGCCACTGCGCCGGCTCGAATTTCTCGCTGATCAGGTTTAGCCGCAGCAGCCGGCCGCGTGGCGCATCCCAGACGAAGAGATCCGCGATAATCGCCGGATAAGCCGACGCGTTTCTCCAGTCGTCGTAGCGGTCGGAGTAAGCGGTGAGCACCGCGGTTTCCGGTCCTGTTTCAGGCACGCGAAAGGCCCAGCAGATGCGCAAGAGCTGCAGATAGAAGTCGCGCTGGAACTGGCTGACGGCCGTATCCAAGTTAGCCCGCAAACGATCGCGGTCCGCGTGGCTGACCTGATCGGTCCAGTGAATTTGCAGCGCGGCCAGCGCGATCAGGATGAGCACCAGCACAAAGACAACTGCCGTCGAGAGTGCCGGCGGCCGGGCCGAATGCCGGAATGGAACTCTCATATCGAGGCACCTGCCGCGCCGTTAAGTTAGCCTTAAGCGGCCGGCTGCTTCACCGTAAACCGCCAGACCGATGCCGGAGGCAGATTCAGCCAGACACGTCCGAGGCGCTCGGCTTCGAGTCCCAGCCGGCGGCTTGGAATCGGGCAACCCGCCGCGTACGTATATTGAATCAATTGCCCTTCGTGCGCGAGCGCATCGATCATCGCGCGCACATTCCGGATCCGGTCCTCGATGGTCAGATTCCGCAGCGGCAGACTGGATACAACGCTGTTCACCTTCCCGACGGATTCGTTAGAAAGGATGCGTCCCAGGTGAGCGGCCTCGCCGCAGCGCACCCGCACTCCCGGGAATTGCCGCCGCAGAAACTTTACCATCGATGGATCGCGCTCGACAACGAACAGCCGATCCGGGTGAACATTTTTTTCGAGCAGTGCGCGGGTGACCGCTCCGGTTCCGGCGCCGATCTCCAGGACCAGCGGGTTTGCCGGATCCACCGGCGACGCCATGAGCTGCGAGAGTTTGGGCGAACTGGGCGCAACCGCTCCCACGGCTTTCGGGTTCAGGAGCAGGGAGCGGAAAAATACCAGGCGGGCGGGAGGTGTGAAAGTCATGAGCCTACCTGAGGATAACCGATGAACTCACAAAAAATACCGTTCGCTCTAAAAATGCAGCTCTTCGCCGATCTCGCGCACGGCAATGCGCTCCGGCTCGCGGCCGGCCGCGCCCACGATACGTTCAATGGGTTCGAGGCGCGGTTCGCGGCCCAATTGGAAGGTTTGGTGATGAACCGGCAGCACGCGCTCCGCTCCTGCGTCGTTCGCCATGGCCCAGGCTTGATCCGGATTGCAGTGGACTCGGATCCATGGATCGTACGCGCCAATCGGCATAATCGCCAGGTCCAGCCGCTTCGACGACCGAAGCTGCCGGAACGAGTGCGTGTACGCCGTGTCTCCTCCAAATACGACGCGAAAGCGGTCCGTCTCCAACAGATAACCGTTATATCCGCGATAGATATCGCTGCGAAACCGGGCGCCCCAATGCGCTACCTCGAACGCCGTGACCTTGACCGGCCCCACGCGGGCGCTCTCGTTCCACCTCAGCTCGTGAACCTGCGCGTAATGGCCAACCCGCAGCAGATCCGAGGTCTGGTCGGCCGCGATTACGTGTGTGCGCCGGTTTTCCAGGTTGCGTAAACTCGGCAGATCGAAATGGTCCATATGAGCATGCGAGAGCAGGACCAAATCTACCGGAGGAAGATCGTCGAGCGGCGCTGCCACGTCCACCAGCCGCTTGATGCCTACCGTGAGCGATCCGATATTCAATCCAATGCGCGCGCTGAAGACCGGATCGGTCACCACCGTGAAGCCATCGAACATCAGGAGCACGGTCGAGTGCCCGAGCCATGCCGCATGAAATCCCTTCCGGGACCAAAGCTTCGGCTGCGGCACCTGCGGCGGGGGGAGGCTTTCGCGCTTGTAATCCCGCGAGATCTCGCGAAAAAATGCCGGCGCGGCCCGGCGCAGGAACCTGGCGGTTTCGGGCGCTCGCATCAAACGCTCGGACACTCGGGGCGGATAACCCGGGCGCCGCATGCGGCCGCGCATTGTTCGTCTGATTGCGATAAAAACCCTCCCGTCATAATTAGACGCATATAGCGCGATGACGATACCCGATCCATCGCTGGTGCTTTTAATCGGAGCCGCAGGCGCCGGAAAGTCTACTTTCGCACACAAGCATTTTCGTTCCACCGAAATTCTGTCTTCGGACCAATGCCGGGCTTTGGTTTCCGATGACGAAAACGATCAATCGGCCACCCAGGCGGCGTTCGAGGTGCTCCGCTGCATTCTCTTTCGTCGGCTGCGGCTCGGGCGCCTCACCGTAGTCGATGCCACGAGTGTTCAGCGCAAAGCGCGCCGGTCGCTGCTGAAGATGGCTCGGCAATACAACGTGCCCGCGGTCGCGGTTGTTCTGAATCTCGCCGAGAGCATTTGTGTGCAGCGAAATCTCTCCCGGCCGGAACGCTGCGTTCCGCTGTACACCATCTGGACGCAGCACGCCGATTTGCAGCGCTCGCTTCCGAATCTGTCCGCCGAAGGATTTCACGAGGCCTGGATTCTCAACACTATGGAGGAAATAGATGCAGTGCGAATCGACAGAATTAGCTATTAACTATTAGCTTTTAGCTGTTAGCCCGCCGCTGCCCGGGTGGGCTGCGGCGGCGGGAAAAGCCCGATCCAGGGAAGAAAGATCGAAATTGGGAGGCAGCATTTTGGCGATGGCGTCGCCAAGCTTCATTTCTTCGCGTTGCTTGCGCATTTTGGCGGTGGCGATCTGGACGGCGTGCTTCTCGGCTTTACGCGATTCTTCGGCCTCAGCACGTTTTTGCGAAGCAAAGCCAATTTCGGCTAACTGCCGTGCTTTCTTGCGTTTCTGAAGCTCGGCGGAGGCGCGCTGATAGGCGCGGTCATGCGCGGCGTGGTAACGCATGTAAAGTTCGAGTGGTTGAACCTCGACCTCGACGGGGATGTCGCCGTTTTTGGCCTGCTCGGGAGTTTTCGGCTGGAGCGAAAAGCAATGGTTCTGCGCACGCAGGGCACGTTTGGCGACCCAGGTGTGTTCGGCCATTTTGACGACCAACTCG
>DASVGP010000104.1:0-10367 GCA_036379475.1 Bryobacteraceae bacterium
CGCGGCACATTTTGACTTCGAAGGCGCGCTCGCGGAAGCGGAAACTCGGAAAGGGCGTGGTCGCCGACGAGGCCGATCAGCACAAGCTGTCCAGGATGCTGCCGTATTAGGCTACACTAGAGACTTTGATTCGCGAGCAGGGCCAGCGCCGTCGCACGTGCCTGTTTCCTCTCGTATTTCAGTAAGGAGAAAAACGTGCCCAGAGTCAAACGAGGAAGCCACCGGCGGGACTACCGCCACAAAACCCTGCGCCGCGCGAAGGGTTATTTCCTAACCAAATCGAAGCTGAACCGCGCCGCACAGGAAGCGGTCGAAAAAGCGCTGCGCTATGGCTACATCGGCCGGCGCTTGAAGAAGCGCCATTTCCGCTCGCTGTGGATCGTTCGCATCAACGCGGCATGCCGCCATGCTCAGATCTCCTACAGCAAGTTCATCAACGGCCTCAAACGCGCCGGAATCGATCTGAATCGAAAAGTGCTGGCGGACATCGCCGTGAACGATTCGGTCGGATTTTCGGCGCTGGTCGAAAAAGCCAAAGCCGCACGGCAATAACTGCAATACAATCGATCTGAATGGCAGCAGCACCAGAACAGGCGATCGACACGCTCTCCAGTTTGGAAGAGCGCATCACCCATGCGGTCGAGGTGATTACCGAACTGCGGGAAGAAAACGGCCGTTTGCAGGCCCATGCCGGGTCGATGGAAGGCGAATTGTCGGCGGCCCGAGGCGAGCGGGACGAAGCGAATGCGCGCGCTGCACGGCTTGAAAGCGAAAGGGCGGAATGGGAGGAGCGCATCGGGCGGCTTTCCCAAGAGGCCGAGGATTTGCGCAACGAGCGCAAAGAAGTTAAATCGAGGATCGAGAAGCTGCTCAGCCAGCTCGATCTGTTGAGCGCTAGCTAGGGCGTCTATGGATTCACCGGACAGAAACAAACCGGTTGTCCGCATCACGATCTTCAATCAGACCTACACGGTTTCCACCTCGGGCGATCCGCGAGACACTGAAGAATTGGGCCGCCAGGTGGACGAGTTGATGTCGTCGATCGCGCGACGGGCGGGCAATCTCGATTCCACACGCACTGCGGTTCTCGCGTGCTTGCACCTGGCCGACCGGCTGCGCGCTGCCGAGCAGGAGTTGGCGGACCTGAAGCAATCGGTCGATCACAAGGTGCGCGATTTCATGTCACGGCTGGATCGCGCGTTTTCGATTGTGGAAACGGAAACCGAGCCGGAAGCGTAAGCACCCTGAATTCACCCCACCGATGCGCCCGCGGGCTGGCAATCCGGCCGCACGCCCAGGCTGCGCAAGCAATGGTCCACCCAGAGCTTAGTGAGCTTTTCCTGCGCTCCGTTCTGGCTCAGCCGCGAGCGCAGGCTGCCGAACTCCACCTGATCGAGCGGCTGGTCCTGGTTAAAGCAGGAAAACACCACGGTTTCTTTGCCCGTGAGCGGATCTCTGTGCATCTGTAGGCACTGCGCGCAGATCTCCTTCATCATGCACTGCATCGGCGAGTTGATGCTGGCGATCGCGTGATGATCGGGCTTGAGGTAGGGCCGAAGCACGGAATGGCGCGCCTGCTGAACCGCGCGCATCATGCCGTCGGAGCCGATGACAATGAGTCGATCGACGCCGCTTAGGGGAATCTGCGGTTCGCCGAAATCGCCGCGGGCGTAAGCCGCCATCGCCTCCACGATGTTGCCGACGAAGGCGCTGTCCTGCACGCGGCTCGGCGTGAAACCCGGCGCTTCATCGGAGCACCAAACCACCACGTCGGCGGCCTTCTCGATCTCCTCGACTTTGTAGCGGTCGATGATTTTCTTGTATCCGGCGAAATAAATCACGCGCGAGCCGGAAGCGCGGAGTTGTTGGCCAATGGAGAACAGAACCGCGTTTCCCAAGCCGCCTCCCGCGAGCAAAACCGTTTCCTGCGGCGGCGTTTCGGTAGGCGCCCCGGTGGGGCCCATGAGCACGACGGGCTCGCCGGGCTTCAGCAGCGCGCACAGATCCGACGAGCCGCCCATTTCGAGAACGATGGTCGAGAGTAGTCCGCTTTCCCGATCCACCTTCGCGCCGGTGAGCGCCAGTCCTTCCATGGCGAGCACGGTTCCATCGGTGTGGGCGGAAAGAGTCTCGTAATTCTGCAGCCGGTAAAACTGGCCGGGCTGGAATGCGCGAGCGGCAAGAGGCGCACGCACCACGATTTCGACGATATTCGGCGTGAGCCGGACCACGTCGTGTACGACCGGACGCAACTCGTCGTTTAGGCGGTCCACCAGCGCAGCGGGGCCGGGTTCGGACGGCGGGCGCCGGGCGAGCATCCGCGAGACCACCGGATAGCCTTTCTTGGCGCTGCCCATGGCCTTGACGACATTGCCCGAAAATGATGGGTGCAGATCGCCGAAGAAGCTGATGGCGCGGCCGTCGGGCCGGAGCGACACCAAAACATGCGTGGCGGGCGGCTTGGCGAGGCGGACGGGCTTCACCGGCTCGCCATGTTCGTCGAGGGCCTGGAAGTAGCGGCCATCGAGCGTGAAATTTTGCGAATCCTCGCGAGCCAATACCGTATTGGGCTGGGTGCCGGCCGCTACCAGGATTGTCTTTGCCGGAAGTAGGTCGCGTTCTCCGGTTGTGACCAGCATTCGCGTATCGGCATCGTGCCGGAATTTTTCGCAGCGCAAGGCGGCCGCACTGCCATACGCATCAATCTCGACTTCTTCCGGAGTCAGGCATTCGGCAAAGCGTACGCCTTCTTCGAGCGCTTTGGCGACTTCTTCGTGATTCAGCGTGTAGCTCGGCGAATCGACCATCCGGCGGCGATAAGCGATGGTGACGCCGCCCCAGGAGTCCAGCAGCTCGATGAGCCTCGGCTCGCGGCCTTCACGCGCGGCTTGCGCGCGTTCGGCGCGAATCGCACGCGCATGGGCAAGAAATTCGCGCGCGATTTCGGTCTCTTCCCGATTCCACTTCGACTGAATTTCGCGCTCGCCGATCTCCGCGGCGAGCAGTTCGTACCGCTTGAGAAATTTCTCCACCTGAACGACGTAGTAGGCAAGCGATTCCGTCGCAGTATCGATCGCCGTCAATCCGCCGCCAATTACGACAATGGGCATACGGATCTGCAGGTTTGCAATCGACTCTTCCTTAGCGGCGCCCGTGAGCTGCAGCGCCATCAGGAAGTCCGAAGCCTGGCGCACACCGCGCACCAAGCCATTCTTCATCGGAATGACCGTGGGACGCCCGGCGCCCATGCACAGCGCGATGTGATCGAAGCCCATTTCGAAGGCGCTATCGGCGGTAATCGTACCGCCGAAACGGACACCGCCGAAAATGCTGAACTCGCGCCGCCGCTCCACCAGCAGGCGCAGAATCTTCAAGAAATTCTTGTTCCAGCGGACGGTGATTCCATATTCCGCCACGCCGCCGAAACCGGCCATCACACGCTCGTCCAGCCGCTCGTAAATTTCGGAGATATCGCGCAAGGGGCGAAACGGTACGCGCTCTCCATAAGCGTTTACGCCGGAAATCTCTTCGGCTAAAGGCTCGATCTTGAGCCCGTCCACGGCCACGACGGTGTGGCCGTCGTTCATCAGATGATGCGCCAGCGTAAAGCCGGCCGGTCCAAGACCGACGCACAAGACTTTATACCCGCTCGCCTCAGGCGGATAGGGACGGACGAGATTCAGCGGGTTCCAGCGCGTGAGCAGGCTGTAAATTTCAAAGCCCCAGGGCAGCTCCAAAACGTCCTTGAGGCTGCGCGTTTCGACTTGCGGGATATCGACAGGGTCCTGCTTTTGGAAGATACAGGACTTCATGCAATCGTTGCAGATGCGGTGACCGGTGCCCGCGCACATGGGATTGTCGATGACCACCGCCGCCAGCGCGCCGATCGGATTGCCCAGCCCTTTGAGCGCGTTCATCTCCGAAATCTTTTCATCCAGCGGGCAGCCGGCCAGAGTCACACCGAAGACGCTCTTTTTGAATTCGCCGCTCTTCTCTTTCAGGCCTGTCGAGCAGCTATCTTTTCCCTGGTTGTGGCACTTGATGCAGTAATTCGCCTGATCGAGCGCGCCCGTCAGGTCCGTTCCCGCATCGGTTAACTCAAAACCTTCGCGCCGCCGCCAATGATCGCTCGGCAGCTCCAGGCGGATCAAGCCGTTCGCGACCTCCTGAACAGGAATCAAATGATGGTAATCGAGCTTGTGCGGAGTCTGAAACAGCACGCCCTTTCCGTGGCGGGCCTTGCCTGCGGGCGTCAGCGTGGCCCAGGCGGCGTATTGCGCCGCAAGCTGCAAATGCTCGGCGTGTTCGGGTTCCGCCTCCAGCCATCGCGAGACATGGCTGGCGAAGCTCAGTTCCGTCAGCGGTTCTTGCAGCAGAGCTTCGAGCGCCGAGCCAATGGCGAATCCGTCGATTTCGCTGGCGCGTTCGACGGTGTAGCCGGTCAGCGCTTTCCGCTGCACAAAGCGGCGCTTCACCGAATAGAGAGGCGCGAGTTTGGAGTGGCGCGCCTGGAGTTCGCGCAGATCGGCATCGATGCCGAATAAATGGGCGACGAAGTCTTCCAAATAGGGACCGGCTTCGATGATGAGTAGCGAATATTCCTTGGACGCGAGGGCGTCCGGCGCCTGCCGCGCGGCGACCAGACGCGTGTGCAATTCGGGCGCCGCTTGCCGAAGCTCTTCGAGGAAGATCGCGTCCAGTTTCACCAATCCTTCGCGCAGGTAAAGATCCTCGAAGGCAAGTCCAAAAGGTAGTTGGAGGCTAGAGCCGTCCCATAAATCGTTTTGTTTCTTCACAACAAGTTTTGATGCCGAAACCGAACCGGGAGCGTAAGCAACCCAAAATGCCGGATTCTGAAGAAGTACTACCTTCTATTCTCGCAAACCGTGTCAATCGAAGCAGGCCGAATGGCAGCTAGCGCGGGCGAATGGCAAAAGGGATGGCGGAAGACAGCAGCAGGGAGAAAACGGATTACACTAAAGTAGGTCTTTCTCTATGGCCAGCGAATGCATCGAGCGCCGGGAAGCGGGATTTTACATCGCTGGAAGCCGTGTCCCCATTGATCGCGTCATTTGGGAATACCGGAACGGCGAGGAACCTGAAACAATTCGATCACACTATCCAACGCTGAGCTTAGAGCAGGTCAATGGAGCCATTGCATTCTATCGGTGTCACAAAGAAGAAGTGGACCGCGCGATGCAAGTGCGCCGGCGTGCGGAAGATGCGTATATCTCCGCTAACCCTAATCCTCCTGATATCAAACAGAAATTTGAGCGCATGCGGCGGTAACAGGCGCCGCGGCGGACCTGATGGATGATCCGCTTTCTGGCGGACGCCGACTTCAACCACGCGATCGTCAAGGGCTGCCGCCGGTATGAACCCGCAATGGATTTCCTCTCGGCTAACGAAGCAAAGCTGGAGGGAGTTCCTGATCCGGACGTTCTTGCGCTGGCTGCAGAACAGGATCGAATCCTGGTCACGCACGACCATCAAACAATGCCTTGGCATTTCGGCGCGTTCCTGACGAGCGGCCGTTCGAGCCCAGGTGTGTTTTGGGTGAGCCAGTACGCGCCAATCGGCGAAGTTATCGATGCACTCGTGCTCATCTGGGCGGCCTCCGATCCCGAAGAGTGGAGGAACCGTATCGTAAATATTCCGGAGATCTAAAGGCTGAGATGGCGACAATCGTCAGAAATCGGAGCGCGGAAATTGCGAACATCTCCTGGCTATGCCCGCCCAGGTCAATTGCCGCTCTCCATTTTCTTTTTTATCTCCCGCACCTCGTTTCTAAGCTTCCCAAATTTGGCCAATTCTGCGAGGTTCCTCAAGTGCTGCTTTAACGGCCGGGCCGGGGTGCCCCAGACCGGCTCCCCCGCATGCACGTGTTGCGAAACCAAAATACCGGCCTGGCCGCCGACTACGGCTTTGGCGTCGATCCGCGCTTTTTCGCCCACGCCTACCTGGCCGCCGATGACCGCGTAATCGCCGACGGTCACGCTGCCGGAAAAACCCGTTTGCGCTGCAATGACCACGTGCTTGCCGATCGAGCAATTGTGCGCCACGTGGACGAGATTATCGATCTTGGTGCCGTCCCCAATGCGGGTTGCGCCGAGCGCGCCGCGATCGATACACGAATTCGCACCGATTTCCGCGTCATCGCCGATCTCTACCGTGCCCACCTGCGGAAATTTTTCATAATGATCGCCGGAGAGGACGAATCCGAAGCCGTCGGCGCCGATCACGCAGCCGGAATGCAGAATCGCTCGCGCGCCGATGCGGACGTCGTCGTAAATCGCTACATTCGCATACAACGTGCTGCCATCCCCGATAACAACACGCTCTCCGATGTGGCAGCCTGCCCCGATCACGCAGTTTGCACCGATCTGCGCGCTCCCGGCAATCGTCGCCGTGGGATGAATCGAGCCGGCCGGGCGCGGCTTTTCGTAGATCGCAGCGAGCGCGCGCGCGAATGCCGCTCGCGGCTCGGAGACGCGGATCAGTGTTCCTTCGCGCGAGAACTCTTCGGGTACGATCAGGCACCCGGCGCGGCTCGATGAGGCCTTTTCGATCGCTTTCCGATTGGCGATGAACGCGAGATCCGATGGGCCGGCTTCTTCCAATGTGTTCGCGCCGCTAATCACGCGGCTACTGTCACCCTCCAGCACACCGCCGCAGATCCCGGCGATTTGCGCAGCGGTTAAAGCGGGCATCCCTCATACTTAGCATGATGAGCGCCGATGCCTCCGCCTATGTTGCGCCCACGGCCCGCGTCGATCCGAACGCGGTCATCGGTCCGGGTGTGCGCATCGGAGAATATTGCGTCGTCGAATCCGATGTCATCATCGGAGCGCAATGTGTGCTCGAACCTTACGTATATGTGAAGCGATGGACCACGCTGGGCGAGAGGAACGAGATTTCGGCCGGAACCGTGCTTGGAACCGACCCGCTGGATAAAGGTTTTAGCGGCGAGCGGAGTTACTTATTCATCGGAAACGGCAATAAGATTCGCGAGCATTACACGATCTCCCGCGGCACGCAGCCGGAATCGGAGACGCGCATTGGCAATGGCAATTACATCATGACGTCGGGCCATATCGCCCACAATTGCTTGCTGGGCGATGAGATCGTGGTCGCCAGTTGCGCGCTGATCGCCGGGTACGTGGAAATCGAGAACAAGGCGTTCGTTTCGGGCGGGGTAGTGGTGCATCAGTTCTCGCGCATTGGCGAGCTGGCGATGATCGGCGGCAATACGCGGGTTAATAGCGACGTTCCCCCTTATTTTCTGTGTACCGACTTCAACGTTGCGGCGCGCGGGCTCAACATGGTCGGTTTGAAGCGCGCCGATGTTCCGCTTGAAGAGATTCGGCGTCTTAAGAGCGCTTATCGTTTGCTCTACCGCTCAGGCTTAAAGCAGGCCGAAGCACTGGCGCGGATGGAAGCCGAGTTGGCGTCGGAATACACGCGTCATCTGGTCGAATTTATCCGCAAAAGCAAACGCGGGATCTGTGCAGAAAGCCGGGTCGATTCGCTTACCTGAGGTTCACTCGATGCTATGGGCGAGGTTCGTATCGAGCGGGCGAGTGCCGAGCGGCCGGAAGACGCGCTGCGGTTGATTGAAGAGTATTACGATGCAGTCGACGTTGAGGCGCGCGACCTGCGCGAGGCGCTGCTGGGCTATTTGTCCAATTCGCAGTGTGGAATTTGGATCGCTTACGTTGGCTCGGCGCCCGCCGGTTGCATTCTCTTTCGCCCTCTCGAAGACCTCGGTAAGGCCGGCGAAATCAAGCGTCTTTATGTGCGGCCCGCATATCGGCGCCACGGCCTGGCTGCGCAATTGCTTCGCGCGCTGGAGCAATTCGCGAGAGAACAGGGTGTCGTGGCACTGTATTTGGACACCAAAGACGATCTCCGGGACGCGATCGCCTTTTACAGTCGCAACGGATATACGCCGTGCCCCCGCTACAACGATAATCGGCAGGCTACGATCTTTATGCGCAAACCAATTGCGCCTTAGCCCTCAACGCGAATCCCGATGGGGCACGCTTGGGGCATCCGACGCCGTTTCGCGCCCCGGAATCGGATTGGGATAATAGCCGGCGCGAGCGCGCACATGAACATTGCCCAAATCGACCATCACGCGGATACGGCGGAAGTTGTGGGCGGTGGGATCGTTGGAGACGTAGCGCAGGATGTACTCCATGGTGATCGAGCCCACAACATCGGTCACCGCATGGTAGAGCTTGGTGTCGAGAACCGAACGGTACTCGCCGGTTCCTACCATCAGTTCGTAGTTGCCCGCATCCTGCGGCTTGGAAAGATATCCGGAGACATCGGAGTAAACATCCTGGAGAGGATAGACCACGCGCCCGCCCGTTGCCTGCGCCAAGCGCACCAGATGTTGGGTATTGGGGTTGGTGAATCCGAAGGCTTCGGTGCTGATGCAGTAGATGGTTACCAGGTTTCGCTGTGCCAATTCCACCGCTTGATCCAGTGTGTATTTGCTCGCGTCGTCGTGCCCGTCTCCGATGACGATAATGACGCGCCGGGGGCGGAGTGGTTCGCCTTGAATCACCCGCCGCTTGGTGCCGGCCAGATAGATCGCATTGTAGAGTGCCGCGCCGCCCCCGGGCTTGGCGTGGCGCACCGCATCTACTAGAGGTCCGGGGTCGTTCGTAGTGTCTACCAGAAGCTGCGCCTCCTGGTCATAACCGATGAGATACCCGGAAAATCTCGTGTCGTTGGTGAGCAGATTCTGGATCAGCGCTATGGCCGCCGCCTGATAGTGCTTCCAATGCAGCCGGCTCGCGGAACTCAAATCGAGCAGAAAGCCGATCACCACCGGCTGATTGCGCGCGCGAGAGAAGTAGCGAATCTCCTGCGGGCGATTATCTTCAAAGAGCTTAAAATCGCTTTCCTGCAGATCGGTAACGAAACGGCCCTGGTCGTCGGTCACGCTTACCGGAACGATCACTTCGTTGACATTGACATGGATCGACGGCGCCTTGGAAACCGGTTTCACCGCAGGGGCTTTCGCCGGTGCGTTGGTATGCGGATGCTGCTGCGCCGCCGCGGTCTGCGCCAGAAGAACAACCAGGGTTGCGGCGGCTGCAAAGAGCCGCGGCTGATCGAACTGCATGAAAAAAGGTGCCTGCTTTGGATTATAGCGGGCTTAGCGCTGCACGCGGCCCGATCCGCCGCCCTGGACCAGACTCTGCACTTCGCCGGCGGTGAAGCGATTGAAATCTCCGGGAATCGAATGCTTCAAACAGGAGGCCGCAGCCGCGAATTCCAGCGCCTCGGCCGGGGAAGAGAATTCGTTCAGGCCATAGATTAAACCCGCCGCGAAGCTGTCTCCCGCTCCCACCCGATCTACGATGTGCGTGATCTCATAATGGCGGCTCAAGAAAAAGTTTTTGCGGTTGTGCAGGCATGCCGACCAGCCGTTGTGCGAGGCGCTCCTCGATTCGCGCAGCGTAATGGCGATCGCTTGGAGGTTGGGATAGGCGCTCAGCACGCGCTCGCACAACTCGGCGTATTTCTCACGTTCCAGGCTGCCGGATTCGACATCGATATCGACGCAGACGTTGATGCATTTCTGGCAATCCTCTTCGTTGGCTATGCAGACATCGGACAGCTTGAGCAGTTCGGGCATGACCTCGCGGGCGGCTTTGCCCCAACGCCAGAGATTTTTTCGAAAATTGAGATCGCAGGAAATCCGAATCCGCTTTTCGCGCGCTTTTTTTAAGCCCTCCAGGACGAGTTCGGCGGCCGAAGCGGAGATCGCGGGCGTGATGCCGGTAGTGTGGAACCAGCTCACGCCGTCCAGGGCGCGGTCCCAATCGATCGCGCCTGGTTTGGCCAGCGCCATGGCGCTGAAATCGCGATCGTAGATCACGCGCGAAGGGCGCTGGTTGGCGCCGGTTTCCAGAAAATAAATTCCCATGCGCCCGCTCCCGCGCACAATGTAACCAGGGTCGACGCCGAACCTGCGCAGTTCGCCGATTAAAGCATCCGCCACCGGGTTCGCCTCCGGCAGCACGGTGATCAGGCGCGATGGAAGCCCGAAATGCGCCAACGACACCGCGACATTCGCTTCGCCTCCGCCGAACGTCGCCACAAACCGCGCCGACTGCAAAATCCGCTCCGCATCCGGCGGCGCCAGCCGCAGCATCACTTCTCCAAACGCCGCTATCAATCCAGCCATTACGGGAATTGTAAAGGATGAGCACTGGAGCCTGCTGAACAACCGGCACAAGAAGTCTGAGGCTGTAATGGTTCACCCGTCCCCGATCGCACGCGAGAACGGCCGCTGCCGTTTTCCCAAGCCCGGTTGACACGTCCACTAGCGACGCTTCGCCGAAAGAACG
>DASVGP010000105.1:0-21908 GCA_036379475.1 Bryobacteraceae bacterium
GTTGCTGCCGGCCATAAAAAAGGACCTGATGGCGAGCTCTGGGGGCCAGCCAATTACAAAGATTCGCTCCATGGACGAATTACTTTCTCAATCGACCGCGCCAAACCGATTCAACATGCTTGTTATGGGCATATTTGCAGCATTCGCACTGATTCTGGCCGCAATTGGAATTTACGGTTTGATGACGTACACCGTCGAGCAGCGAACGCATGAAATCGGCATCATGCTTGCACTCGGCGCCGGACCTCGGCGCATTCAGCGCATGATGATCACGCAGGGAATGAAGTTGGCCTTTACCGGCATCGGCATTGGTGTAGTAGTAGGATTGGGTCTGGCGCACTTTATCGCGAGCTTTCTGTTTGGGGTTAGCAGCCGGAATCCGCTAGTCTTTACGATGGTTGCTTTGGTTCTGAATGCAGTTGCCCTGGTAGCCGTGTGGTGGCCGGCCATGCGGGCTTCGCGAGTGGATGCGGCGGAAGCACTCAGGTGCGAATAGTCGGCACAGCAGTATCGTCGTTACGTAATCGGGCCGGGATTGAACGGGATCAGCGCATTGCTTAAGCTCCAGTGATCCGCCCAAGTCTGTTTGCGCCCGCTCGCAACGTCCAGTAAGAAGCGGAAGATCTCCCAGCCGACTTCTTCAATCGTGGCCTCGCCTGTGGCGATGCGGCCGGCGTCGATATCGATGAGGTCGTGCCATTTTTCGGCCAGGGCGGTTCGCGACGACACTTTTACGACCGGAACCAGCGAGAGGCCGTAGGGCGAGCCTTCGCCGGTCGTAAAGATGTGCAGGTTCATGGAGGCAAGCTGCTGGGTGCCGCAGATGAAATCGCTCGCAGGCGTGGCGGAGAAGACGAGCCCTTTGCTCGCGATCTTTTCGCCGTGGCCAGCGACTGCCATGATCGCGGTGCTCCCTGCTTTCGCGACTGAGCCGAGCGATTTCTCGACGATATTCGCGAGACCACCGCGTTTGTTGCCGGGCGTGGTGTTCGCGCTGCGGTCCGCGCCGCCTTGCGCCAGATACTCGTCGTACCAGCGCATTTCCGCGATCAACCGTCGTGCGACGCCTTCGGTGGCCGCACGCGGAGTGAGTAAGTGAATGGCATCGCGGACTTCGGTTACTTCGGAGAAGAAAACAGTCGCTCCGGCGCGCACCAAGAGATCGGTGGCGAACCCGACGGCAGGATTGCACGTAACCCCGGAAAACGCGTCGCTGCCGCCGCACTGGAGGCCAACGCACAGCTCAGATGCCGGGCAGATTTCGCGCTTGCGCCGGTTCAGTTCGGCAAGTCTTTTCTCCGCCGCGCGCATGATGGTGGCGACGCTCTCGGCGAAACCGCGCTCATCTTGCAGGCGAATCACATTCAGCTCTTGCAGGATGGGAAGCTCGGAGCGGAACAATCGGTCCGGCTGTAACTTCTCGCAACCGAGGCTGACAAGTAAAGGCTGGCCCGCGAGATTCGCGTGCAAGCTGATGTGCTTCAGCGTGCGTATGGGAATCGCGGCGCCCGGCGCATCAATCGCGACGCCGCAGCCGTAATTGTGGGTGACCGCTACCGCGTCATCGACGTTTGGGAAGCGCGGCAGAATCTCCGCTTTGATCCGCCGCACCGCGTAATCGACGGTCGGCGCGACGCACTGCACGGTGGTCGCGAGGCCGAGAGTGTTCTTCGTGCCAACGCTGCCATCCGGATTCCGAAAGCCTTCGAAAGTGTAGCCAGTGAGCGGCGGCAGCGGCGCAGGCGTTGCGGTCGCCAGCGGCAATTCATCGAGCGGCGGCGGAGCGGGCAATTCCAGAAACTCTTGACGCACCCATGCGCCTTCCTCGATGGCCCGATTCGCATAACCGATGACCTGGCCGTAGCGCAGCACCGGCGCACCAAGCTCGATTGGGCAAAGCGCGACTTTGTGACCCTGCGGAATCCGCTCGCGCACAGGTGCAGCACCTTCGGGGTGCACAATGATCCCGACGTTATCGTCGGAGTGAACGCGGATGAAGAGCGGCGCCAAAACGGATTCTAACGCGCGGGGCTCTTTGGCTATGCTGTTTCTATGTCCGATGCGGCTGCCAAACCTGCCGAGCCCGCTCCCGATCCGGAATACAGCAAAGACGGCGTGGACCTGAGTTTGATCCGCTGGATGCTCTCACTCACTCCGGCCGAACGCCTTGAGTTTCTGGACCAACGCATTCGCGATATTCTGGCGATTCGCGCTCTGAATGCCAGAGAATAAACTACTTGCGTTATTGCGAACGCTCGCAGACAGCAAATCCCAATTCATTGTGGTTGGCGGGCTCGCCGCGGTTTTGAACGGCGGTGCATGCATCCGCTCACGTCCGAAAGGCATCACCCTTCCGAGAGCGGGCTCGGACCGTCGCCACAATATGCTCGATCAACCGATTTCGCGTCTTCCACTTTCGGACTAGCTTCGTGGGGTCCATCCCGTGCTCAGCAACGATATCCTGCAGATCCTCAGGATTTAGCTCTTCTAACTTGCCCCGAAGCGCGGCTTCTCCTTCTCCAAATACCAGGAACGGATCAAAGGCCGCTGGTTTCCTCCGGTTTCGAGAGATGGGCGCAGGTCTAGCAGCATTATGCTGATATAGTTCTCGTTCAATTTCACTTGCCAATTCGGGATCCCGTTTGATGGCTTTCAGTAACAGGGCAAAGACCCGCTTAAGCCGATCTTCTGACTTCATACAACGGCCCTCATGATCTCCCGAGTGAGATTGTAATATGTCTCGAACTGCCCCTGATATCCGTATTTCTGGCGGAGAGTATTCACCTTAGTAAACTCGGCGGCTTCCGCGATTTTTCCGTTCTCTGGAATCACTGTTTGAAACACCGGCGCATCAGCGCTAGCTTGGAGACGTCGCATAGTGTTATTGTGCAGCTTCAGTTGCGCTCGGTACTTTGAGATCACAATCCCGTACGGGTTGATATGCTCGCCGATCTCCCCAGCGAAATCGTTTACTCGCTTCACAATTTGCGGGATACCATAAGTTGAGAGAATGTCGGGGATGGTCGGAATGATGTAGCCGTCCGCGATCCGCAACCCGTTCAGGGTAATGATGCCCAAGTTGGGCGGACAGTCGATCAGGACATAATCGTACTCATCGAAAATCGGCTTGACTGCTTTTTTGAGGACATCCACTGGGTTGGCTGCGTAAAACTTACCTGAAGGCATAGAAGCAAGCCTATCCTGCACATCGATCAGATCAAGACTTGAAGGCAGCAGATCCACTTTAAACACATCCGCTACGTTCGAGACCTTCCGCTGAACAGTTTCGTCAAGGTCGAACTTCCGGTCATCCGCATCGACGAGTGCATCTTGGAAGAGACGTGCTAATGTGTGCCCCTCATCGTTCAGCTCTTTCCATTTATCCTCCCCGATCAACATCACTGTTGCGTTGGTTTGCGGATCGAGATCGACTACCAGCACCCTTTTGCCGAACTGAGAAGAGAGCATCTCTGCCACGGCAACGGTGGTGGTTGTTTTGCCCACACCGCCCTTTAGGTTAATCATCGCTATCACAGTCGCCACGCGCTTATTCCTCCTCTTTAGCCATGCTTTAACTTCTTGTTTGCGAAATACGGGCCCCGATTTGAGATCCACTACCGGCCGCGGAAAATCGGGGCTGCGTTTTCGCCAGTTTGCCACTGCAGACGGACTGACGCCGACCATCTCGGCGATTTCAAAAATACCCACTAAGTCGGGCGCAGCCAATCCGTGAATAACCTTAACAATCAGTGTGAACGATATTCACACCGGTGTCAAGGGCAATTTTGGCGATTTTGTGGGGCATATTGCATCGCATATAAAGAGTTTGCGTGCCGGACCCCTGCAAAGAGTGGGAATGCCTATCGTTCCAACTGTGCACTGAAATCTACGGTCGTGGCTATTGGCTCTTTGTTGGAGGCAACCAGCGGATCAGGTTTCGGATCGCACGGTCTCTACGCTCAGCCGGCTAGGTCGCAATCCGGAGGACGATGCGGCAACTTGAATCTGTCCTGGCCGATTGGTTGACTGCACGATGGCGAGGCAAAGGCCGTGAAAGGTTTTCCGCCGGCTCGCTTTGAAGCTCTCGTGGCTGAGCGGATTGCCGTTATCCACGCCGATGAGCTTGCCTTCGCCGTGAATCTCGAAAATGACCTCGCGGTCGGCGTCGGGCACAACGCGGCCGTGCGCATCCACGATTTGCGCGGTAATGTGAACGACGTCGCGGCGGTCGGCATGGATGCTGTTGCGATCGGGTTTTAGGACTACGGCAATGGGATCGCCGGTGGTCGTGATTTCGGCTTGAATGACGACGGCCGAGTTCTTATAACCCACCGCCTTGATCGTGCCCGGTTCGTAGGGAATATCCCATTCGAGATGCAGATCCTGAGTGGTGCGCAAAGCTCGGGCGCGCGGCGGATAATGGCCGTAGTGCCCTTCCATGCCGAGCCGCGGAAATTCGAAGCCTTTCTTGCCGGCTGACTTGCCGTTTACAAACAACTCCACGTCATCGCAGTTGGTGTAACACATGACCGGCAGAAATTGGCCTTCCCTGCCCTTCCAGTTCCAATGAGGAAACAAGTGCAGCACCGGCTTTTCGACCCACTGGCTTTGATAGAAGTAAAATCCATCTTTCTTGAATCCGCAAGTATCGAGAACACCCGAGCTGGCGCTTCGCCTCGGCCATCGAGCCTCGCCTAAATAATCAATCCCGGTCCACATGAAATCGCCGGATACGTAATCGTAAGTGCGCACGAATTTCCATAGCTGCTCGGTGTCGAGATATCCGCTGCTGCGAAAGCCAAAGAAACTCGGCTTCGCATCGGGCAAGAGCCATTGATAATCGCCGCGAACCCCGCCCATACCACGGCTTTCGGTGCCGATGAATCGGCGGCGCGGGTACTTATGCCGGTCGATGCTGTAATACTTCTCGCGGCGGTCGCGCCAACGATCGACATAGTTGTAGCCGACGACGTCGAGCGCCTCCAAGAACTCCGGCGGGACGGCTTTCGGCTGGGCGGCGATCTGATCGCAGGCGGCGGTAACCGGGCGAGTGGGATCGAGGTCGTGAAAGAGCTTGACCAATTCGCGAGCAGTTTGGACGCCATCGGGATGAGTTTGGTCGGGAATCTCGTTCCCTGCACTCCAGATCACGACCGAGGGGTGATTGCGGTCGCGATGAACAAAATCGGTCACATCGCGCACGTGCCATTGATCGAAGTAGAGCGAGTATCCATAGGGGCCGATCTGCCCTTTGCCGTAACGCCATTCGTCGAACGCCTCATTCATGACCAGAAAACCCATCCGGTCGCACAGATCCAAAAACTCCGGCGCAGGCGGATTGTGCGCGGTGCGAATTGCATTGCAGCCCATCTCTTTCAGAGTGTTGAAGCGGCGCACCCAGACGGCCTCCGGGACGGCGGCCCCGACCGAGCCCGCTTCGTGGTGGAGGCAAACGCCATTGATTTTGACTTGCTTTCCGTTCAGCAGAAAGCCTTGGTCGGGATCGAAGAGAATTTCGCGGACGCCGAAAGGAGTGTCGTACTGATCGGTCAGATTGCCGTTTCTCTGTACCATGGAACGAACCGCATATAGATACGGATTCTCCAAGTCCCAAAGACGAGGGGCTGTAAGTTGCAGATCCTGCGTGAATTCATATTCGTCACCTGCCTTGATTTCCTGCTTCGCCTCGGACGCTCCGGCTGTCCCGAGGATCTCGCTGCGCAGCGTGCAGATCTGAGCAGCGGGCGATTGGTTGCGAATCTTTGTTTTCACGCGAACCGTGGCCGCAGTTGGCGAAATTTGTGGCGTAGTGACATAAGTGCCCCACTGGGCGATGTGTATCGGATTCGTCCGCACGAGCCAGGTGTGGCGATAGATCCCAGATCCCGAGTAGAAGCGCGAATTCGGCTGATGGGAGTTGTCGACACGAACCGCGATCACGTTCTCGCCGTCGTGTAAATGCGGCATCAGATCGTAGAAAAAGCTGATGAATCCATAAGGACGCTTCCCTAGGTAACTGCCGTTGATCCAGACCTCGCTGTTCTGATAAACGCCGTCGAACTCGACAAAGACTTTCCCCTCCGGCTTTGCGGGGAAACGTTTTCTGTACCATCCGATGCCTGTTGGCAGATAGCCGCCCGGGCCGCCGGTCGGCGCATCTTTAGAATACGGGCCTTCGATGCTCCAATCATGCGGCAGGTCGACCGAGCGCCAGGAGTTGTCCGCAAACCCGGGCATCTGCGCGCCGGGAACATCGCCCTTGAAGAACTTCCATCCAAAGTCGAACGTTTCGCGCGTGCGCGGCGATTGCTCGCCCGAAGGCGCCGCCTGACTCCCCAGAGATACGGCGGCCCCAAACACGGTGCCGATCAGAGTACGGCGTGTAAAAGACGTCTCGCTGCCCACAGCCTCTCCTTCTCGATTGAGTATATTCAGGTGAAAGTGAGAGGAGGGCCGATCCAATCAACGGAATGAGGTTTCTGGATGCGACCCGGCGGGACATTTTTTACGCGCTGAGAACGCTGAGCAAGAGGCCAGTGTTCGCCATTACGGCCGTTCTCACATTGGCGCTTGCGATAGGCGGAAACACGGCCATGTTCACCGTCATCCGCGCTGTACTGCTGAAGCCGCTTGCCTATCCCGATTCCGACCGGCTGGTGCTTCTCTCGGGCGGCGCAACTCCCGCTCGATTTGCGGAGATGAGGGCTAGCGCGCATTCCTTCACCGGAATTGGAGCCTACACACCGGAAGGAACTACAACGCTCTCCGGCGGGGCCGAGCCGGAGGTGCTGAAGAGCGTTCGCGTATCCGCAAATTTTCTTCGGATTTTGGGCGTGGCGCCGTTGCTCGGCCGTTCCTTTCGTCCCGAGGAAGATCTGCCGGGCGGCGTGCCGGTTGCAATGATCAGCACCCGGCTATGGCGGCAGCGGTTGACGGGAGATCCGCACGTCGTCGGCAAGACAGTGACCCTGTCGGGTAGGCCATGCACGATCATTGGCGTGCTTCCGCCTCATTTTTCGTTTCCCTTCCCCGATTTGGACGTCTGGATGACGGCACCCGCGGGATGGTCGCTGATGCCGTCGAAATCCAGAGCCTTGAGTCCATACTTGTCGATATTCGGGCGGTTGAAGGCTGGAATCAGCCTGGCGCAGGCAACCGCAGAAAACATACTGATTCAGCACCGATATGCCATAGCGCATCCCGCGATGCTCGACGCGAAGCCGAAGAAACCGGCGAAAGTAACGCCGATGAAAGACGTTCTGGTGACACCTGTGCGCTCGATGCTTTGGATGTTATTCGGCGCGGTGGGCTTTGTGCTGATGATCGCCTGCGCGAACGTAGCCGGTTTACTGCTGGCCCGAGCGGCGTCCCGTTCGCGAGAAATGGCCGTGCGTTCAGCGCTTGGAGCCACTCGCATGCGGATCGCGGGGCAGCTCATCGCCGAGAGTGTCGTGCTGTCGATTTCCGGCGGAGTTCTCGGTGTGCTGCTCGCGAACTGGGCGGTACGTACGATCCCCGGAATAACCGCTTTCGATCTGCCGAGAACGCAAGAGATTCATTTAGATGGCATGGTGCTCGGATTCGCCGCGGGGCTATCGATCGTGACCGGAGTGCTCTTCGGAATGGCCCCGGCGCTGAGCGCATCCCGATTCGACCCGATCCGTGTCTTGGGAGCAAGCGGAGAGGCCGCGAATTACGGCGCTCCTCGAAGGGTTTTCGCGGGGCTGAACCTGCGCGGGCTGCTGCTCGTGGGACAAGTCGCACTTTCGGTAGTGCTGTTCATTGGGACCGCACTCCTGATCCAAAGCGTAAGCCGGCTGCGTGGGGTCGCGGTCGGATTCAATCCCGCAAATGTTCTGACCGCAAGAATATCTCTCGCAGGGTCGCGCTATACGGATAAGAAGAAAGCCTTATTTATCCGAGAACTCGTCCAGCGCTTAAGATCGCTGCCGGGGGTCCGCAGCGCCGCAGCATCGATGTTTCTGCCCATGGCTGGGTTTGCGGGAACGCCGGTGCAGGATGCCGCAAAGCCGCTCCTCAGATTGAATCAACGTCCGATTATGGTCGTTTCGGTGGTGACGCCGGGATATTTTCACACGCTCGAAATCGCGTTCCGGCGCGGAAGGGATTTTACCGAAGGTGACAAGAAAGGCGCGCCGCGTGTCGCGATTATCGACGAGGCGCTCGCTCGCCGGTTCTGGCCGAATTATCCGCGTGGGCAGGATCCCGTCGGCCAGCATATTTGGATCGGCGGCGTACATTCGAAGCCGGCCGAGATCGTGGGGATCGCGTCGGATATCCATCAAAATCTGGAAAACACTAGCTGGCGCGGAGCCGTATATGTTCCGTTCGCGCAGAATCCCCAGCCATTCGCCATGCTTGCCGTGCGTACCGAAACTAAGCCGCTCAGCTTTGCCGAGGCCATCCGCAAACAGGTGCAGCAGTTAGATGCAGGCGAACCGATTTCGGGCGTTCGTACCATGAACGGCTTGATGGACGAGCAGGTGGGACAGCGGCGTTTGCTGGCGATACTTCTCGGATCGTTCGCATCGATGGCGCTGCTACTAGTTTTGGTGGGCATCTACGGCATCATTGCGTATTCGGTTGCGCAACGGACACAGGAGATGGGCGTCCGGCGTGCACTCGGTGCACAGCAGGGCGATATTCTGCGTCTCGTGATGGGACAAAGCTTCCGCCTGGTACTGGCAGGAGTCGCCATCGGAATCGCCGGAGCGTTTGCCTTAACGCGCTTGATGCAGAGCCTGTTATTTCACATCAGCGCGACCGATCCCGCGACATTCGTGGGCGCCGCGTTGCTATTTGTATGTGTAGCGCTTGTAGCCAGCTACATTCCTGCACGCCGCGCCACAAGGATAGATCCGATCGCAGCATTACGAATTTAATAGAATTTGATCCGATGCCATCAAGAAGATCCGTTCTGAAAGGCGCCCTGGCGGGCTTCGCCACCGCTGCGCTCGAAGCCAAGCCCCGCCAAGACGTTATCGACTTCGATCAAGAGCATCAAGTCATCGACAATTTCGGCGCCTCCGACGCCTGGAGCATACAGGAGTTGGAAAAGTGGTCGGTCCAGAATCGAAACCGGGTCGCCGATCTTCTGTTTTCGCGGGAGCACGGAATCGGGCTTTCCTGCTGGCGGTTCAATGCCGGCGGCGGGATTAATCCCAAGATCACGAATCCGTGGCGGACGGCGGAGACCTTCGAAGTGGCGGAAGGGCGCTATGACTGGACTCGGCAGGCGGGGCAGCGCTGGTTTCTCGGCGCGGCGAAAGCCCGTGGGGTGCCACATTTTCTCGCGTTTGTCAACAGCCCGCCCGAACGGATGACACGAAATGGACTGACCTTCTGTAATAAGACCGGATACACGACTAACCTCAAGCCGGGTTACGAAGGCCAGTATGCGCGCTATCTCGCGGACATTCTCGACCACTTTCGCAATAATCGCGACGACAGCCAGCGGATTCGGTTTGACTATGTCAGTCCGGTAAATGAACCGCAGTGGAACTGGGCCGGGCATTCGCAGGAAGGAAACAGAGCTTCGAATGGCGATATCAAGCGGATTCTGCGCGCCCTGCATGCCGAACTTCAGCGGCGCAATTCGCCGACCGAGATTGCCGCACTCGAAAGCGGTTCGCTGCAAGACATGTGGCAATTGGATGCGCACGCGACGAAGACCTGGGGGGCGCCTTACGGCAATTATCTGGATGCCTTTCTTGGCGATCCGGAGATGAAGGCGATCATGTCGCAGCGCATCAGTTATCACGACTACGGCTCGGACCGCGTGCCCGGCGAGTTAGTGCCAAACAGAACGAAACTGGCGGATAAGTTCCGCGGATTTCCCGGCTGCAAGCTTTGGATGAGCGAATACTGTATCCTCACCGGCAGCGACGGCAAAGGCGGACGCGGGCGCGATTTAACCATGAAGACCGCGCTCGACGTGGCGCGGATCATTCATTTGGATTTGACGCTGGTGGGAGTTTCGGCCTGGCAATGGTGGCTCGCGCTCTCCAACGGCAACTTCAAAGACGGCCTGATTTATACCGACTGGAAAAAACCGGGCGATCAAGAATCCATCTTTCCGGCGCGGCTGCTCTGGGCGCTGGGCAATTATAGCCGCTTCGTGCGCCCCGGCATGCGGCGAATAGAGATGGCGGTACCCGGCGAAGATATCGAGGGCATCATGGGGTCGGCATATAAGAATGATGCCGAACGGCAGATTGCCGCCGTGTACGTGAATATGAGTACCAAACCGCAATTCCGACGGCTCGGTTTCCGCTTAGGCAAGCATCGCTGGAAGCTCCAGTCCATTACGCCTTATATAACCTCCGACACGCCCGGTTATGAGTTGAAGCAAATGCCGGCGAACCGACGCGGCCGCATCGAAGTTCCGGCACGCTCCGTAGCGACGTTTGTAGCCCAGTTTGCGTAATTATGAACTCAGCGGTTGAGCGGCTGGGGTTGATTGGCCTGCCTGCGCCGATGCGGGAACTTGCGGCGCAGCGGTGGGACGCCATCATTGTAGGCGGGGGACACAACGGTCTCACCTGTGCGGCCTATCTTGCTCACGCGGGAAAACGCGTGCTGGTGCTCGAAGCACGCGAACGCATCGGAGGCGCGTGCACCATCGAAGAACCCTGGCCCGGCGTGCGCATGTCGCCCTGCGCGTATCTTTGCGGACTGCTGCATCCGCTTGTTATCGACGAATTGGATCTGCCGCGTCTCGGCTATTCCTGGACGCCCGCCACGAACGGCCTATTCGTTCCGTTTGAAGACGGCAGCAGCATTCAACTCTACGATGGCGACGAGCAATGCGAGGCGGAGCTGCGGCGGTTTTCAGCCGGCGACGTCGAGGGTTGGCGCGCCATGTCAGAGGTGATCCGGCGCACGCGCGATGCGCTTCGGCCGCCTGGGGAAGGCGATCTGTGGATCGGCGAGCCGCCCACGCGCGAACAGATCGAAGAGCGGCTGGGTGGTGATGCGGAAGCGCGCGCGCTGCTGTTCGAATGGTCGATGGCGGAGTTCGTCGAACGCTATCTGCGAGACGAGCGGCTACAGATCGCGTATCTCGGCCAGGGCGTGATCGGAACGAATGCGAGCCCATTCGATCCCGGAACGGCATCCATCCGCTTCCATCATTCATCAGGCCGGTTGGACGGCATGCCCGGCGCGTGGGGTTACGTAAAAGGCGGCATGGGGATGGTCTCGTTTTTGCTCTGCGATGCGGCGCGTGAAGCGGGCGCAACCGTTGCGGCGGGTGTTCCGGTTGCGCAGATTATTCCCGGCGAAGGCGTAGCGCTCGCAGGCGGCGAACACATCCACGCGCCTGTCGTTATCTCGAACGCGGACCCACGCACCACGCTGAAACTTCTCGGCTCGCATGCAAATGCACAATGGCGCGCGCAGGCGGAATCGATTCCCATTGAAGGCTGCACGCTGAAGCTGAATGTCTGGCTGCGCGAGCTGCCCAATTTTCGCGCCCGTCCGGGCACTTTTGAGCCGCATCATTTCGGGCAGATCAATACGCCGCTCAATAAAGAAGAGTGGAAGGCAGGATACGCGGCGGCGCGGGCACACCGGCTGCCGGAGAGGCTTTGGACCGAACTCTATTTCCAGAGCGTTCACGATGCAAGCGCGGCGCCCGCCGGTACACATACGATGAGTGTTTTCTCCCAATATGTGCCCTATACGTTTGATCGCGAGGAGGCTAAGCATCTTGCCTTCGACGCATTGGCGCGATTCTGCTCGAATATTCCCGATGCCGTGATCGATGCGCAGGTTCTTGGACCCGAGGACATCGAGAAGAAGACCGGGTTGACGGGCGGCCACATTTTCCAAGGCGAATGCCTGCCGCCATATATGTGGAGTAACCGGCTGCACTCTCGCACGCCGATGAAAGGCGTGTATCTGTGCGGCGCGTGCACGCATCCGGGTGGCAGCGTGATCGCGATCAACGGGCGGAATGCGGCTATGGCAGTCCTTGCGGATTCCTGAAGCAGAGGCCAGAATCAGGCGGCTTTGGCGGCTTGCTGACCGCCCAATTCAGTTTTGGTTCAGTGCTTTGCGGATCGCCTTTTCAGCCAAAGGCGCCATGACACCGTAGCCCTTGGCGTTCGGGTGCACCCCGTCTACGGTCAGGTCGGGTTTCATACCGTCCTGTTTGCCGGCCATGGAGGAGAAATAATCCAGGAACACCAGGCCATTTTGCGCCGCTTCTTGCTTGATCCAGGCGTTCAGCGCCAGGATCCGCTGCACAGGATGCACCCCGGGGCGCCACGGATACGCCCGCGCGGGTGTCAGCGAAGCGAGAACGACCTTAATATGATTCTGTTTCGCGATCGCCACCATGGATTTGAAGTTATCTTCGATTTGCTTGTTGGTGGTAGGGCCGGTATTGCCGGCGATATCGTTGGTGCCCGCCAGAATCACGACTACCTTGGGCTTGAGATCGACCACGTCCTGCTGAAACCGGACCAGCATTTGCGGCGTTGTTTGCCCGCTAATGCCGCGATTGACGTAAGGCTTTCCGGGAAAGAAGACGCTGCCTTTCCGCTTCCCCCAGCCATCGGTGATGGAATCGCCCAGAAAGACGACCCTGTTTTCCGCCGGCTCGGATTCCAGCTTTTTGTCGGCGGCGCGATAGCGGGCCAGGTCCGGCCAGTCCTGCAGCGTCTTCTGCGCTCGCTGGAGCGCAACCGGACAGGACGTTTGGGCCGCGGCCGAGAAGCCACAAAACATCAGGGGAAACATCGAAACAGCGAGAAATCTGTTGGTCATAATCATTTAATAGTCATTTAAGAGAGGCCGGGGCGAATTGGTCTGCCGAGAGGCGAACTTCCTGGGTTTCGAGATGGCGCCAAATGGTGCGCACGCAATCCTCGGGAGACGAGTCCAGCGTCTCGCAGACGATGTCGGGACATTGGGGCGGCTCGTAAGGATCGTCGACGCCGGTAAAGTGCAGAATTTCGCCGCGGCGCGCACGAGCGTACATGCCTTTCACGTCGCGCGCTTCGCAGACCGAAAGCGGCGTATTTACGTAAATTTCGAAGAATTTGAGGCCGCCGAAGGAAGCGCGGATGGCATCGCGATCCGCTCGATAGGGGCTGACTGTAGCGCAAATAGCGGCGCCTCCGTGCCGCACGACTTCTTTGGCGACGAAGGCGATGCGCATCAGGTTGATGTGCCGGTCTTCGCGGGAAAATTGGAGACCCGCCGACAGAATGGGGCGCACCGCGTCGCCGTCGAGCAGCGTCACCGTGGTGCCGCGCGCTTCGAGCGCGGTCGTGAGGGCGCGAGCAACAGTGGTTTTCCCGGAACAGGGCAGGCCTGTAAACCAGGCGCAAAAGCCTCCTCGTCCATGCATTACTGAAATTGTTGCAGGCTCATACTTTCCGGCGTTTTGCCAATAAGTAAACAGTAGTTTAGCGCCATGACCGCCATGGGAGCATTGATCGCTTGCGAAACGCCGCCGGCAGAGCGAAGCCTGCCCGCGCGCAGCACGCTTGCGGACCTGATTTCGGGTCTTTCCTATGGCTTGGATCTGGCGCAGGCGCAGCCGATGGGACACGCGGTGCGAAGCTGCCTGATCGGGCTGCGCATTGCCGAAGAATTGCGGCTGTCGCAGGATGAGAAGACTTGCCTGTATTACACCGGCTTGCTGAAGGACGCCGGCGGCAGCGCCAATGCGTCCAGGATGTTCCATCTGTTCGGAGGCGACGAGATCGCCGCCAAGCGCGAGATAAGCCTCGCCGATTGCTCGCGTATCGGGTGGGACGGCTTCCAATACGCCGTGCAGCATGTCAGCCGCGAGGCGCCCTTTTTCTTGCGCGCACGCAACCTGGCAAGGGCGGGAACAAAGCGAAAGATCTGGGCGCGCGAGTTGATTGGGCTGCGCTCGGAGCAGGGCGCGAATGCGGCCCGCCAGATGGGTTTTCGCGCGGAAATAGGCGCCGCCATCGGCGCAGTCACAGAGCATTGGGACGGCGGCGGCTATCCCCACGGGCGGGCGGGCGGCGAAATTCCGCTGGCCGCGCGCATCGTAAGCCTCGCCCAGACGCTCGAAGTTTTTTATACGCATCGCTGTCCCAAACGTGCGCTGGATGTGGTTCGGGAGCGCTCGAAGACCTGGTTCGATCCCGAATTGGCGGCGGCCGCGCTGGAGCTCTCGCGCCGCGGAGCGCTGTTTGCCGATCTCGAAACCGGCCGCACGCGTGAGGCGCTCATCGCCGCAGAGCCTGCTCCCGAACCCTTATCCGAGACCCGGATCGACAGCGTGTGCTGCGCTTTTGCCAACATCGTGGACGCAAAATCGCCCTTTACCAGCGGTCATTCGGAAGGCGTGGCGCGAGCCGCGGAGCGCATCGCGGGAGCCCTGGGAATGAAGACCGCCGAGAAGCGCAGCGTGCGCCGCGCCGCGCTCTTGCACGATCTGGGGAAACTTGCTCTGCCAAACTCTATTCTGGAGAAACCGGATAAGCTCGAGCCCGGCGAATGGCAATTGGTCAAGAAGCATCCTTTCCATACTCTGGAGATTTTGCGCCCCATCGAGGGCTTCGGCGAGATCGCCGAAATCGCCGCCTCTCACCACGAAAAGCTGAATGGCTCGGGTTATTACCGCAACCTGACGGCGGCGCGCCTGCCGCTTCCCGCCCGCGTCGTGACCGTGGCCGATGTCTTTGACGCACTCTTATCGAAGCGCCCCCAGCGCGATGCCTATGCGCCCGAAAAAGCAGGCGAGATCCTGCGCTCGGAAGCCGGGCGCCTGCTCGATGCCGATTGCGTCGAGGCGCTCCTGTCCTCAAACTAGCGGATATTCTGAAGAAACCGGGCAGGGAGCGTCAGCGGTTTCGCCACAACTTTGCTATAAGACGTTCAAATGCCCTGCAGCAGAGTGATCGTCGCGCTGTGCACCGCTTTAGCGGCTGCGGCGCCCCTGCTGGCGCTCGATCCGCAAACGCCGCTGGGCCGCTATAGCCGCCAAACCTGGGGCATTGAAAGCGGCTTGCCGCAAACCACCGTCCACTCCATCGTGCAAACCCGCGACGGCTTTCTCTGGCTCGCCACGGAAGGCGGATTGGTCCGCTTCGATGGGGTCAATTTTAAAGTATTCGATACGCAAAATACCCCGACTCTCAAGAGCAACGATATCCTGAGCCTCGCCGCGGCCCGGGGCGGAGCGCTCTGGATCGGAACGGCGGACGGCCTTACCCGTTTCGCGGATCACAAATTTTCCACCTTCACGACTGAGAATGGCCTGCCGAGCAACAGCATCTGGTCTTTGACCGTAACGAACACCGGAAACCTGCTTGTTCTCACCTCGAATGGCTTGGCGCGTTATACCGGAAGCGGTTTTCAGGCAACGGAATCAGGCAGTATTGCCGCAGTTGCCGAAGGGCCTGATGGCGCCCAGTGGACGGCCAATTCCAATGGTGTTCGAGGAGAATCGGTGCGGCTTCCGGCAAGCAATGTCCAAACGCTTTACGCAGACCGCTCCGGCCGCCTTTGGATCGGGACATCCGACGGACTGAGCGTTTATCAAAGCGGCAAGATCCGCACTTATCGCGTCGAAGGCGGCTTGCCGGGCAATCGGATTACCGCGATTTACGAAGACCGCGAAGGAACCGTCTGGGTGAGCACCGATCATGGCATCGCGCGTATTACCAAGCACGGCATCCAGCGCTTCGGTAGCAATAACTTCTTTGCCGCGAATCTCGTGCTCTGTTTCTTTGAAGACCGCGAGGGTGATCTCTGGATGGGTACCGATTCGGGCGGATTGGCGGTTCTGCGCGACGGCAAATTCTTCACTTACGGCAAACGGGAAGGCCTTTCCAACGACTTTGTTCGCTGCGTGTTTCAGGACAGCAAAGGGACTGTCTGGGTGGGGACCGATCGCGGCCTCGATCGTTTCCAAAACGGAAAATTTTCTACGATTACAGCCGCGGACGGGCTCTCCAGCAACGTAATCTTCTCGCTGAGCGAGGATTCCAGCGGCGATCTGCTTGCGGGAACGCCGGACGGGCTCAATGTCCTTCATAGCGGACACATCACCATATTGACAGAAGCCGACGGTCTGCCCGATAACTTCGTGCGGTCTCTCTATAAGGATCGCGATGGATCGGTCTGGATCGGCACCCGTGCCGGCCTGACTCATTGGTCCGGGCGCCGATTCATCACTTACACCGAAGCCGACGGGCTCGGCAGTAACTTAGTCGGCGCAATACTAGAAGATCGCGGCGGGAACTTGTGGATCGGAACTCAACACGGTCTCAGCCGCTATGCGAACGGACATTTTAAGACTTACACGACGAAAAACGGCCTTTCGAGCAACATCATCACCGCGCTGTATGCGGATGGGAGAGGATCGCTTTGGATCGGGACGGAACAGGGCGGCTTGGACCGGCTGCGGAGCGGCCAGATATTCGCCTATCCGGGCAAGCTGGGCCTGCCGAACGTCATTTATGCCATTCTTCCGGGCAACGCGGGCGATCTCTGGATCTCTTCTCCAAACGGTATCTTTCGGGTGAGCAAAGACGCTCTGGCGCGCTTTGCCGCGGGCCAAGCGAATACCGTTCCCGTCACGCAGTATGGAACCGCGGACGGTCTGCGAGTCGGCGCGTGCTCCGGCGGCGCGCATCCGGAAGCCTGGAAGACGAAAGACGGCTCGTTGTGGTTCGCGACGCCCAAAGGCGTGGCGGTTCTGGCCGCGAATCGTATGCAGCCGAACCGGCTCGCTCCTCTGGTGGCCATCGAATTGGCAACTATCGACGGCCGAGCAGTCGATCCCGCCTCCCTTGCCGATATTCCCGCCGGCCCGACCCGCTTTTCCTTCCAGTACACCGGACTGAGTTTTGTCTCGCCGCACAAAGTGCGATATCGATACAAACTGGCCGGGTTCGATCGCAACTGGATCGATGCCGGGACACGACGGGTCGCTTATTACACGAACCTTCCGCCCGGCAAATACAAATTTCAGGTCATTGCCTGCAATAACGATGGAATTTGGAACCGGCAAAGCGCCGCGCTCGCCTTTCAGTTAGAACCTCACTTTTATCAAACGCGCTGGTTCGACTTACTCGTGGCGCTCGCGATCGCTTTGCTCTGTTATCTCGCCTATAGCTGGCGGGTCCGGCAGGTGAAAGCGCGATTCGACGCGGTGCTGGCGGAACGGAATCGGATTGCCAGAGAGATTCACGACACGCTGGCGCAAGGATTCATCGGGGTTTCGGTTCACTTAGAAGTTGCCGCAAGCATTCTGCCGGCAACAGCGCAAAAGGCCCGCGAACAACTGGAAACGGCGCGAGAACTGGTGCGGGACAGTATCGCGGAAGCCCGGCGCTCGATCTGGCAGCTTCGATCCGCGCCGGCGGCGGAAGAGAGCCTGGCTTCGCGGCTCTCCGGCTTCATCCAGCAGGCCGCGGCCAAGGCATCGTCGAAACTAGAGTTTCGGGTATCCGGCACGCACCGGCCGCTGCCGCCCAAAATAGAAAGAGAACTGTTGAAGATTGGAGAAGAAGCGGTGGTCAACGCGATCCGGCACGCGGATGCGAAAAGCATCAAAGTAGACCTGATCTTCGAGCCCAAGCGCGTTAAGATGACGATCGCCGACGACGGACGCGGATTCGCCGGGAACGATTCGGTTCCGGATGGGCACTTCGGCCTGCAAGGCATGCGCGAGCGCGCGGAGCAGATCGATGCCGAACTGCTGGTGACCAGCGCGCCGGGCGAAGGCACACATATATCGGTAGAGGCGGCAATCCATTGAGCGAACCGATTCGAATCATGGTGGTGGAAGACCATCACATTGTGCGGCACGGGCTGGTAGCGCTGCTGGGGACAGTGCCGGATTTGAGCGTGGTCGCCGAAGCGAGCGATGGGGCTCAGGCGGTTGAACTGTTCCGTCAGCATCGGCCCGATATCACTTTGATGGATCTGCGGCTGCCCGTGATGAGCGGCGTGGAAGCGGTAGAGCGGATTCGGCGCGAATTCCCCGCCGCGCGCATCGTCGTGCTGACCACCTACGATGGAGACGAAGACATTTACCGCGCTTTGCAGGCGGGCGCCCGCGGCTACCTCTTGAAAGGCATGTATAAGGACGAACTTCTCGATGCGATCTATGCGGTACACGCGGGCAAATCGCGCATACCCGCAGTGATTGCCGAGCGTCTCGCCGAGCGCATGGGAGGCCCGGATTTGACCGCCCGCGAATTGGAGGTTCTTCGGCTGATCGTTTCCGGATGCGCGAACAAAGAGATCGGCAATAAGCTATTCATTTCCGAGGCGACCGTGAAGACGCACATCAACAGCATCCTGGGCAAGTTGGGCGTAACCGACCGCACGCAAGCCACCACCGCGGCGATTCAGCGAGGAATCGTTCATTTATGAAAGCCTTTCTAGCTCTGTTGCTGGCGCTTGCGGCCGGCACCATCGCCAGCGCCGAGTGGAGACCGGCGACCCAAAGCGAACTGAAATCCTTCATTCCCCCGCGCGCGCCGGTTGTGAAAGAACACATCGAAACCGAGTTCCGCACCGCTTCGGCGATCACCAACGGCCAGGGGAAATACGTTGGCGGCGCCGTTCTGATCACCGAAGGCTATGCCGCCGCGGGGAAATATTCGATCTTTTTGATCACCCAGGTACCGCTCCATGTAGAAGGTCTGCGGCTGCCGGTGGGGGAATATGCCATCGGATGGGCGCGGCATGGCAACGACGCCCTTACGGTCAAATTCTACATAGCGCAGTCGGGGAAATTCGTGGGCCAGGTGGAGGCGGCGCGCATGAACCGGAAGGGGCGGATCGATTCGTTTCGCATCTATCCGCCGGGCGGAAAAGATGTGATCGAGATCGGGCGATTTGGCATGCAGTACAAAGTGCCCTAGCATTTTTAGGACGGAGTGTCCCGGATTCGGACCGTTGCCGGAGACCTTCGCTTATGGTTTATGGCCAATAGCCGACGTATTCGTCCAGATAAACGTTGCCTTTGTAATTTATATCTTTGTGAATACCGGTGGGTGAGGAGTAATAGAGAAATGCAGTAGTCTCCTTAACCTGCGTGAAAAACTTCTCGGCCTCTGTCTTCGGCTGATCTTCGTTTTTTGCGATTTTGTCGAGGATCGCAGCCCGCTGCTTTTTGCTGGCTCTTAGGAATGGCACCCCGTAGGTTGAATGCGACAAATCATTCACCGCCGCCAAGCCATTGCGCCAGGAATCTTTGTCTTTGGCAAGGAACGCTTCGGCAACCATCTTGTCGATGAACGGCGCGACTCCGGCCTCGTGCGCTCCGGGCGAATGCTCGTCGGTGGGGATGATCATTTCCGTCAGCGAATCGAGCGTCGCGAATTCATCCTTGGTGAAGTAGAGCGGTTTTCCCGGCTCGGCTGCGGGCAATTGCAAAGCAACAAACGGCGCCGCGGAGAAAAACTTCAGCAGCTCGCGCCGGTTCCATGCCGTTTCCATCAGATCTCTCCTTGTCGCATCTGATCCGCCAGATAATCGCAGGATCTCCAGCACAGCGCCATAATCGTCCAGGTCGGATTCTCGCACCCTGCGCTCGTAAAAGCGCTGCCATCGACTACAAACAGATTCTTGACGTCGTGGGTCTGTTCGTATTGGTTCAACACCGAATTCTTAGGATCGTTCCCCATGCGCGAAGTTCCCACTTCATGAATCGACCAGCCTTCGGTCAGCATGTCTTTATTCACCGAGGTGATTTCGAATCCGGCAGCCTTGAACATTTCGGGCGCGACTTCGGCCATGCTAGCAGCCATCTTCTTCGTGTTTTCATCGAACTTGTAATGGAATCGCAACACCGGGATACCCCAGGCATCTTTCACTACCGGATCGATGTCCATATAGTTTTCGTAGCGCGGCAGCACTTCGCCGAAACCGCCCATGCCGATGACTGCCCCGGCGTATTCGCGCACATGTCTTTTGTACTCTTCTCCCCAGCCGGGCACTGTAAATGCCGTGCCGGGGACCATACCACAGCCGGCGCCGCCCTCAAAGCCGTAGCCGCGAATGAAATTGGGGTTGCGTGTTTCCAGGTTTTCAAAACGCGGCACATAGAACCCGCCGGGCCGGCCATCATCGAGCGTCCTTGGCTTTCCCACGAGATCTTTCATAAAGCCACTCACCGAAGGCCCCATCATCTGCTCGCAGAAATTGTGCCCGACATGGCCGCTGGAATTGGCGAGGCCGTTGGGATGCTGCCTCGATTTCGAGAGCAAGAGCAGACGCGCGGATTCCAGTGTCGAGGCCGCCAGCAGAACCGTCTTCGCCTTCACCTGATAATCTTTGTGCGTCTGGCTGTCGATAAAGGAGACGCCGGTTGCTTTCCCCGTGTCAGGATCGACATCGACCCGGTAGACGGTGGAGTTCGTCCTCATGCTCAAATTGCCGGTGTCCATGGCGGGCCAGATCAGGCCCGTGGGCGAATCGAAAGCTGCATGAATGTCGCAGCCCCCGACATGCCTGTTGCAAGCGCCGCGGCCGTAGCAGCGGCTCCGGTATTTATTGTGCTTGAGCTTCTCGCTGCATACGCCCGCGCGGTAGGGAGTCAGCATTCGCCCCATGCCGATGAGCGTCTGGCGCAAGTGAAGCGCCGCATAGTTCAGCTTGAGCGGCCGCATAAAGATGCCGTCCGGCATCTGCGGCAGGCCCTCAGGATGGCCGGAAATGCCAAGGTAGCGATCGACCCGGTCGTAATAGGGCGCGATGTCCTTATACGATATCGGCCAGTCTATGCCGAACCCGTCGCGGCTGGCGGCTTTGAAATCGAAATCGGAGAGGCGCAGCCCCAGCCGGCCCCAATGGTTTGTCTTGCCTCCCACCAGGCGTGAGCGCACCCAGGCATACTTGGTTCCGGTGTAGGGATTCTTCTTTTCGTCTACCACTAGATTTTTGGCGAGATCCGCCATAAACCCAGTCTCGATATAGGACATGACTTTGTTGTATGGCGAATCCTCGGCATAGGGGGGATTGCGAAAGGTATATTCGCGCGCAGTGAGCGCGTGATCGTTATACGGTATCCTGCCCCGGCGCGGATGCTCATAGGGCCATTCCATGGAGTGCAGCGTCTTGGTGGTGTCCTCATACTTCCCTGCTTCAAGCATCAGGACCTTCAGCCCGTGCGAAGCAAGCACAAACGAGGCCATGCCGCCGGCCGCCCCCGATCCGACAACCACAGCATCGTAGGTCTTCTTTAAATCGACTTCGGGCGACTTGGTGGGGAATTGAAAGAGCATGTAGGAACCTGACCTGCATTGTATGACGGTGGAAGGGCGCGAGGGTCACCGGACAGCGCAATCCGGCTCTAGCGAATGGGGCGCCGATCCCTCCTTAACAGTCGGGGGCATCGGGATACCGTAACGCTCCTTATAACTTTTGAATCCAATGCACTAGGATCGACACACACAATGAAGGCAGCTTTCGTCATCGGACGCCTAATTTTTGGCGGCTTTTTTCTGTACAGCGGGATCAACCACTTCAAGCAGACACCCGGCATGGCCCAATACGCAGCGGCCAAGAATCTGCCGCAGCCCGAGGCGGCGGTGATGGGTTCGGGAGCAGCCATGATCCTGGGCGGGGCGAGCGTGATCCTCGGTTTGCAGCCGAAAATCGGAGCGGCGGCCATCGCTCTGTTTCTGGCCAGCGCCGCGCCGCTGTTTCACGACTTCTGGAACGCCCAGGATGCCGGCACGCGGCAGTCCGAAATGATCCACTTCTCGAAAGACCTGGCACTGTTGGGCGCGGCCCTGGCATTGGCCGGAATCGAGGAATGGCCGGCGAGCATTTCTGTGTAAGGGCCGGGAGCACCATTTCCCGCCAAAGTGGTATCCTATAAACGAATGAGCTTCCGGCGTCCGCGCCAGTGGGTTCGAGCCTCCCTCCTAAGAAGA
>DASVGP010000106.1:0-3154 GCA_036379475.1 Bryobacteraceae bacterium
GTACATCAAAAAATGGAAGAAAGGATAAATCACCACGGTGATCGCCCAAATGACGAGAAGCAGGCCGACGCCGATTTTCCAGAGAAGCTTTGGATCCAGGTCGTCTCCTGACACCCGCGTCTCCGGGTTTATTGGTTCCGCGGGTGCGCCGACCTCGCTCCCTAATTCATCGGCCGCGCGAAAAACTCCCATGATCGCGCTGAAAAAGAAGAAGGGCCGGGTACCCGGGAGTAGCTTATTGCGCTTCATGAACCAAAGCCTCTTCTAACTGTGGAGTATTCACCGGCAGCAGCGGATGTTTCGGAAGTTCCCGCAGAAACGCACAGAGCCAGATTCCGGCGATCCCCAGAGGGGTCAGCACATCCATCCATTGGATGCGAAAGCCCTGAGCGTAATAGCCGGGCAGCACGATCCAGACGACATCGAAATAACGCATCACCAGGATAATGACCGCAACCCCGCTTAGTAAATATGCGTTCCGTTTGAGATCCCGATTGAGCAGCAGCATCGCCGGAATGAAAAACTGCACAACGATAAGAGCCACGCCCAGCCAGCCCCAGGAAGTTTTCGTTCTGGGCAGATAGTATTGGATCTCGTGAGTCAAATTCTCCGACCAGACAATTAGGAACTGGCAGAATGCGAAGTAAGCCCAAAGCATCAGGTTCGCTAGCAGCATCTTGCCCAAATCGTGAAAATGATCCGGTTTCAGCACTCGCGACATAGGCTCGCGGCGCGAAAGCATCGCCATGACCAGGATCAGGAAACTGAGCGCGGTCAGACCCTCGGCGGCGATGAACATAAAGCCCCACATCGTGGAAGCCCAACTAGTCTCGAGCGATTCCGCCCAATCTACCGCCGCAAACGTGATACTAAACAGATACAGAATCAGACCGGGCACACTAAGCTTCGCCAGCCGGCCCTCCTGGCCTCGCGGATTGCGATCCTGCTCCAGAGACCAGCGGTTCAGATAAAAGGAAAACGCCGTCCAGATCACCAGATAAATCGCAGCGCGCGCCAGGAAGAAATCGACATTCATGTAACTGCTGCGATGTAGCAAGATAGGATCGTGCCGGACGACATCCGGCCGCGCCCATGGGTAGAGATTGCTAATGCCGCAACCGATCGGGATGAACAGAATCGCCAGCAAAGGCATGGTGCGCGTTGCCGCCTCCAGCACCCGCCGCGATAAAACTCCCCAGGCACCGCCGGTAAGATACTGGATCATCAAATAGGCCATCGATCCTAGCGTCAGTCCGAGAAAGAACAGATAGCCGATCAGATAGGAGCGGAAAAAATCGTTTGGACTGAAGTAGGAACCCGCCACCGAAGCGGCCAGCAGCAGCGCTCCGGCTATCAGCACAGGCCGGCGCACACGTCTCAAATTGCTTTGCGAACGCAATGGAAAAATCGCGGGGGTTGCGGAAGTCATCGCTGCGCCTCCAACCTCGACCGCGCTTTTGCGGGGACATCGCTGAGAGGCGCGTAACGGCTTAACTCCAGCGCCCGAATATAAGCGACAACCGCCCAGCGGTCGCGCACGCTCTTGATCTGAAAAGCATAAGGCCCCATCCCGCCGAAGCCCTTGACAATTACCTGGTAGATGTATCCGGCGGGAGCGCCGCGAATGCGTTCTCCATTCAAGTTTGCCGGCGTCTTAAAGCCCCGGTCTGCGATCATTCCATTGCCAAAACCCGTGGCAGCGTGACACGGCGCACAATAAATGTCGAAGCGGTTTTGTCCCCGTTTTAGCAGATCCGACGTAACCGGGATGGGAATCTTTTGCACAAAGCTTCCGTTCACGCTGCCGGTGTCCACAGCCGGATCGATGTTCACTTCGTCCACCGAGATCGTCCCGGGCGGCACCGGCCGCGCCGAGCGCCCATCCGGATAGAACCAACTGCGCTTCAAAGGCGTCACTTTCGGCTGGCTCTGCATGTCTCTGCGGCATGCCGAGCTGGGAATAACCAACAGAGCCAGCAGCAAGTACTTATACTTATTCACGATCCACCTCCCATACCTTCACGGAATCGAGAGCCTGCAGGAAACGTGAAGTGTAAAGGGGATGAAATTTACCGTCGCGAGCTTCAATACAAAGAAAAAAGCCATCCGACGAGGCGCGCTTGAACGCGGGAACTCGAAACAGCGGATGGTACAAGGCTGGAAAACCCTCGAAGAATAAAGTTCCAAAAAAAGCAGCGCATAGTGCGAACAGAACCGCCAAGGCAAATGTGATGACCACGAACATCGGCCAACTATTGACCGGCCGTCCGCCGATGTTCGTCGGATAAACATCGGCCGCGATGAAGTACTGCATGTAAAACCCAATGAAGGCCCCGGCAACCCCCGCACCGAACACCATCGTAGAGAGCATGTTCCAACTCGGGATTGCTTCCTCGAGCTCCTTGATCGGGTAGGGAGAATACGCTTCAAAGCGCCGGTAACCGGCTTCGCGGGCAGCCCTGGCGGCCGCTACGAGGCCGTCCGGATCTTCGAATTCCGCCATGATGCCGTAAGCATTTGGCCTTGTCATTCGATCACCCCTCCACCCGGTTTCGAAAATGGAAGCAACTGTTTCACGCTGTAAAGCGAGATCATAGGCAGCGTACGCATGAGCAACAGAAACACCAGCAGAAACAGACCGATCGATCCGTACAGCAGCGCATTGTCCTCCGCGGTCGCGGCGAAGTTTGCCCATGACGAAGGCATGAAGTCTCGGCTCAGACTGGTCACCATTAACATGTAACGCTCTTCCCACATTCCGACTACAACCAAAAAGGCAACAATGAACAGCCTGGTTGTATTTGTCCGGTTCCTCTTCCACCAAAGCACTTGCGGAGCGCCCAGGCCCAAGAGAATAAACGCCCAATAAGTCCAGGCAAAAGGCCCCACGGCGCGTGCATGCACGGTATACATCTCGAATCCATCGCCGCTATACCACGCTGTAAAAGGTTCAATCACATACACGTAAGCCAGAAGCACCGACGTCGTAAGAATCAGCTTCGAAAGGTTGTTTAAATGCCGTTCGGTAATGATCTCTCTGAGATGGAAGTGCCGTCGCATAGCAATCGCCATCATGGTCACCATGCTGATTCCGGCAAGAATAGCGCCATCGACGAAATAGGGAGGGAAGATCGTCGAGTGCCAGCCCGGAAGA
>DASVGP010000107.1:0-5060 GCA_036379475.1 Bryobacteraceae bacterium
GGAACGCTCTCGTTGAAGCTGACGGCGACGACACGGGGAAGGTTGGACCTATCAGATCGTGCTATTAAGCGGCTCAACGAAGTAATCCCTAAAGATTCAAAATACTGGTTGAGCGATGGTGACATTCTTATTCAGAGATCAAACTCCCTGGAATATGTCGGCGCGGCAGCAATATATGAGGGGCCTTCACAGACATATATTTATCCCGACCTCATGGTCAGAGTTCGGGTCGCCTCGCCGACGCTTCGCCGCTGGATATGGCGCTACCTGGCGTCTCCAGCAGCGAGAGAGTATTTCGTCAGCAATGCAACAGGCACGGCGGGTAATATGCCGAAGATTAACGGAACAACAATTCGTAACATACCGATCCCCCTCCCGCCAGAGGAGAAGCTAGAAAGCTTGTTACGAAAAATAGATCAGGCGTTTGACGGAATTGGTGCCGTGCAAGCCGAAGCAGGACGCGCGAGCATGCTTTTGGATCGCCTCGATGAAGCCACATTTGCTAAGGTGTTTCGCGGGGAATTGGTACAAGAAGAGTCTATAGCCGCTGTGGCTGTTCGGTAATTCTGTTATCTGGAAAGCCCCTCGTACTTGGTTCCATGAATCATCGCAAGATGTATGGCCGCACGCCGGTTGGCGCACACGCAGTCTGCACGGCGCACCACGGTCGATGAAGAGAATCGCAATCCTGCATCCTGGTGCGTATAGAGTGCCGTCCGGTTCGACGAAAAGGGGTATCCGGGCAAGCCCGCCTTGAGAATCTCGGCGGCGACCATCAGCCCGGCTGCGAAAGACAAGAACGGGAGCGCGGCATCGACCGTCTCTTCGCTGGCTGGCGGTGTTATCTCGGCGCTTGCGCATATAGTCGGCACTTCTTGAACTTCAGGCGGGAACAGGCAGCAGGAACAAGCATCGACAAGCGGAATTTGACGCATGACAGATGCCTCCCAATTCGCGCCGGTCGTTCCGTAAATCTCTAACGGCGGCGCGGACCTCTCGATAATTGAGCGAACGTCCCTTTCGTTCGCCGCGCCGATAACGATGTCAGGCGTGCCTGCCTGGCGCGCGCTCCACAGGTCAGACTGGTCGAGGGGCTGGGGTTCGGGCGTAGCCGAGACACCGACGGACCAAAGATATGCGGCAGTCGCATCGACCTTCTTTATTTTGGATTTAGCATCGCGAGCGGTGAATATCGGCGAGCGGTCGAGATTGTGGTTTTTCACATCATCCATATCGAACAGGATGGTAGAAAATCGCCGCGTAGCAAGCGTCAGGAAATACAACGCCGCTGTTCCGACGGAGCCGGTGCCGATGGTCCAGATTGTTCCGAGATGGCGCGCGGCATCATAGCTGCCGCCATCCTGCACGATGGCGTGGCGCCAATGAAGGGCGTTGAGCAGGTAAGGGCCATCCATAGGCTGCATCTGGAGGGCAAAGAGCCGAGCAACAACCGCGACGGCGGCAAGTGACGGGCCGATAGGATTGGGTTCCGTGCTGTCTGGAAGCGGTGACGGCCCTGGGCCAATATATGCGTTCCAACCGGCACCATGAACCGTTGCGGCGCTACTGTGCTTTCCGAACGTCAGCAGGTAGTCGCCATCACGCGCCCCGCGAACCTCGAATGATCCTGCTGGGTCTGCCGCAAACGCGGCCTCGCATAGACGATTGCTTAGATCATTGCCAGCCCACGGAAGAGGTGCCACTATGTCCACGCGCGGCACGTCGAAGACCAAGGCCGGGGTCATGCGCGAGAGCAAGTTCGCCGCGACAAGCATCGCCGCCTGGTGGTCGTGATTCGAGGCGGATTCCTCCGGCAGTCTCAGCAAAATCGGGCGGTCCGGCGGCAACACGCGCCCGGCATAACGGATGCTCCGGTCATTCCTTTCGCTATACCAGTTCTCGCTGTTTGCCATCTAAAAAGCTCCGTCGATGATATTGAGAGACTTCGCTGCAAGCTGTGAAAAATTGTTGTTCCTGTGAAAGTAGATGGCGGCACCTCGAAACGAGGGCAGTTCGCGGCCATAGTTCGGAACGACAATCGAGATGTATCCGTCATAGGCGATGCGCGCGCCGTCATCGTCACCGTCGCTGTGGAATGCCGCGCGGGGATGAGTGTGAATTTGGCCGACCACCTGCAAGCCGACATTGCTTGCCGCGCGCACGACGCGGGCCATAGCAACAGAGGACACGCTGAAGCTGCCGGTGGTCGTGTGGCTTTCCGGCCTGATCGCGCCAACGATAACGGTGGAACTGCCGTTGGTTAGGCCGAGGAGATATGCAATGCCCTCATGGCCGAGGTCGGTTTCTGGGGCCATGCAGGACCGCATCGCATTGACGGCGGATTCGGTCATTATTATGCGGCATGGAGGAGGGGTGCTGATTTCGCGGTACGCCGGAGCGGGTTTCTTTTTGCGAAAGCGCAAAATCGAATTGATTGCAGCTTTGACCATCGTTACCCCAATCGACCACGGTTGTAGCGCGGACTATTTAACTCGACACGAATCTTCACCGCCATAGCGGCAAGGGTCGTGCAGCCGTGCGTGTGAGCGTTATTCTGCCAGTTGCCGATTGCCCAATCGCCGTGCGGGCCGCGCGCGTCAACGGATTTGTAGGCGAGGCGGTTCCACGGCGCGCAGATAACGCCGCTTGGATGCAGATAGCCCGAACCTTTCGGTTTGTCGGAGGCTTGGTCGGTCCGGGTTCCATCGGCATTGCACCAATGCCATGCCGGAGGCTGTACCGGGTAGTTGTCACAAACGACGAGCAGGTAAAACATGGACCGGTCGCTCGCCGGAAGTCCGAGGTGGAAACGCAGCGGATCAAGGACGGTCAACGGCCATCCTCGCGCCGCCGCAATCTCGCGCACTGCCGCCAGTTCTTCAGCGACCGTAAGCTCCGCCAGGGTTGCCATGCACTAAGCACCCGTTCCCGTGGCGACCAGTTCCAAATCCGCCTTGCGCTTGAGGCCGAAGCTCTCCAGCGTGCGATTGACGGGCTGAAGCACGGTTTCCCCGTGAACGAGTTCGAAGGTGTCCTTCCGGCTCAAGTCCTTCTTTTCGACGGCGGTCTCGATCACCGTGGCCACTGTGGTGTCGTCACGGAAGATGCCCGTGAAGAGGCCTTTGGGGGTAGCGATTTCGAGCAGGATTTCGTGCGGTTTCAGGTTTTCGAGGTCATGCAGCTCGTGCAACGCCTTCTCGGCTTCATGCTCCGCCTCGGCCTCAAGGCCCTCGGCGGTCTTGAGGCCCGCGAGCGCGTCGTCCAACTGCCCCTCGATTCTTGTTAGTTCGTCGGGATTTGTCATGCCACATCTCCTATGTGAGTTTTTCCCGCTGAACTTAGGCGACGTATTCGCGCTTGGTCGCGGAAATCTTCTTTCATAGGGGAGCATGACTCCAATCATCGTGTCAAGTATATATAGCTATTTAATTTTATGTACAGTATTACTGTCTCTTCCTTTTCCGAATCCCCTGTCGCCGATCTTGGTGCGATCGCGTCAGTATTACTTGACAAAATGCGCGCGCGACAACTATACAGGGGTGGATGGCAAAAAAGATCGAAGCCTTTTACCTCGCTCTAGGCTCAAATATCCAAAGCGCGCGCGACCGCATCAAAATAACCCAAGCACAACTGGGCAAGTCGCTCGTGCCGCCATCTACACGCGCCTCGATTGCGAATATCGAAAACGGCAAACAGCGGGTTCTCGCCCATACGTTAGTCCAACTGGCGAAAGCATTGGAAACTGAGGTCGGCAGATTGCTCCCGCCCGAAACGTTACCTGCGCAGCCGACACGGTCGGACGTTGAGAGTGAATTGAAGCAGAAATTGAACCTCACGGCACCGGAACTCAAAAAACTCGCAGCCGCAGTCGATCTCAGTGCTCCGAAAAAGAAGGGGAAAAGACCATGAGCTTACGCACCGCACGACAACAAGGAGAAGCCCTAGCTGAGGCTATGAATTTTAAGAAAGCCCCCGTGGATGTCAAAAAGGTGGCCGAGCGCCTTCGCCTGAAACTGGTTTACACGAATTTGGGAGATGATGTCTCCGGCCTGCTGATAAGCAAGGGAGATTCGTCCGTCATCGCTGTACAGGAGACTGATCATCCAAATCGACAACGTTTCACAATCGCGCATGAAATTGGGCATTCCTTTCTAAGACATCAATTCGATCCGGGGGAACACGTCCATGTGGATCGCGGACATCTGATAACGCCTCGCAATTCACGGTCAAGTACAGGCACCGTCCCCAAGGAAATCGAGGCCAACCAATTCGCGGCCTGCCTGCTGATGCCGGCGAGCCTATTGTCGCGCCGGATTAAAGAATTCAAGACTGAGTCGCTCCGCGACTATCATGTCTCGAAGCTCGCCGAGGAATTCGAGGTAAGCGAGCAGGCTATGACTATTCGGCTTTCCACGCTTGGTTATCTGTGAGGTTGGATGAAAAATGGGTCGACCCGGTGCCGCTTTTTCCGCCCAAAGAGATACCGCATCATTTGCTTTGACCAGTGCGGCTGCGGGAAGAGCACCCCCCTTACGCGTTGCTGGAGGAAGATACCACATGGAACCTAGTAGAGGACATTGAGAAGCTGCGCAGGCACCTGGCCTGGAGCGCCGGCAGGTTTTCGGCGGTTCCTGGGGTTCGACGTTGGTCCTGATCTACGCTGAGGCACACCCGGAGCACGCCACGGAGACCATGCTGCGTGGCATGTTTCTGTTGCGCCGGTGGGGGATTGAATGGTTGTACCAGCGCGCCGCCAAGGTTGTTATTGATGTGGAGTGTTCCGCTAAGTTGCCGATAGCACGGCCGGTTGTGGATTCTCCAGACGGCGTCTGGAGAATTTACGTTTCTGCCCACGTAAGGTAGAACGCCCTCATTTGCCAGAGATTTGCCCGTCCGAAGCCGCAGCCGAATTGTTGCGAAAGGTCGGTTGCCAATTGTTCAATGATCTGCTCCCCATATCCGGCCCGGCGCTCTCCGCCTTGCTCCGATTCAACGATTCTCCGCCCGATTTCCCAATACGTGGCCGTCATAATCGAGTTGACATTCCGGGCGGCAGCAAA
>DASVGP010000108.1:0-4906 GCA_036379475.1 Bryobacteraceae bacterium
ACCCAGCCGCGCCCGCCGCTTTCATAGATACCGCCACTATGCCGTGCAGGGTCGATTTCCACTTGTAGCCCCACGATGTCGGGACCCCACTTAGGATTGGTCCCGGTGATGTGCGCGTGGAAAAACAGCCCGCTGTTCCCCTCCGTTGCGCAATTGAACTTCAGGCGCACGACAAAATTCTTGTAATTCTGCGTAGTCATTAAGTAGCCGTACTTCCCGCTGGAGCTCTCTCCCAGGATCGTTCCGTGATCGACCGTCCAGGTTTCGTTGCCGTAGGCTTTCCATCCATCGAGGTTCTTGCCGTTGAACAGCGGCTTCCAGGAGCCGGCCGCGAGTGCGTTCACACACAGCAAAAGAGAGCCCGCCAGCAAAAGTACACTGTGCCTCATACTTCCTGTGAACCTATCACACTCCCCCGGAGGGTGGGCTTTAGCCCGCTCAGGGCTTCAGTCCGAAGCTCGCCGTGGGAGTCGGCGTACAGTGGAGCAAGATGCTGCGAACAGCGATTTTCTCCACTTTTGTTCTTTTTTTAGGCAGCGCCGGCTCCTTTGCCGCCAGCGATGCGGCCCTGCTCGCGCTGGCGCCGCCGGATTCGCGCGTTGTCGCCGCGATCGACGTCAGCCGCGCGCGCAACTCACAGTTCGGAGAAATGCTCGTGGACCGGGTTGCCGACAGCGACAGCAATTTCAAGGCATTTCTGTCCAAAACCGGATTCGATATGCGCCGTGACGTACACGATTTTGTCTTTGCCGGGACAGGAAACCTCCACTCGGCGGGCGCGATTCTGGCTCGCGGTCATTTCAGCCCCAGCCGGATTGAGGCGACTGCCAGGAGCCACGGCTTAGTGGTGGAAACCTATCGAGGTGCGGCTTTGATCCTGAACTCCAACCACACCGCGAAAAGCGCGATGGGCTTCCCGGCTCCGGGCATTGCCGTCATCGCCGATATTTCCACGGTCGAGGACATCATTCGCCGCAAGAGTGCGCCTGCCGCGCTCAATCCGGAGCTGCAGAAGCTAATTGAAAAGGTGGCCGGAAACAACGATGCCTGGTTTGCCTCGCTTTCCGCGGGTGTGCTCGCCGCTCCCCAGGTCAAACAGCAAACCGCCGCGGCGGCAATCCGTACCATTAAGCAAGCCAGCGGCGGTCTCCGATTTGCCGATCCCATTCCCGTTGCCGTCGATGCCCTGACGGGATCGTCTGCCGAAGCAGAAGCGCTCTCGGTCGTGATTCGCGGCATCGCTGCGCTGGCGCGCATCAGCCATCCGTCCGATCCTTATCTCGCCACCCTTGGTGCCGCTCAGAATCTGAATGTCACTACAAACGGCAGCGCCGTCCATCTCGCTTTCTCGCTGGCCGAAAAAGATGCCGAGGATCTGGTTCGCTCACTGCCCAAGCCCGGCGCCAAGGCGCGGCGCTAAGTTGCCAGCTATGTCCTTGCTCTTCGCGCTACGCATGATGGCGGTGTTCTGCCTCTTTCTGCCGGCAGCTTTCGGCGCGCAACACCATCTCTTTTTCCGTGTCGTGCTGGGAAAGCAATTCTCCAAGCCGGTTTCCGGACGTCTGCTGCTGTTCTTAAAACCCGGTTTCGGTGCTTCGCGCATCGATCCGAACCCGTTCCATCCCCAAGCGGTTTACGTTGCGGCCAAAGAGATAGATCATCTCGCGCCCGGCTCGTCTGTCGAGATCGACACCGATGCCGTCGCGTTTCCCTCCGGCTTCTCGCAACTCCCACCCGGAGACTATCAGGCGCAGGCGCTGGTCGACGTGAATCACTCGTACACGTACAACGGACGCGGGCCGGGCGACATCATGAGCCCGGTCGTGCGGCTGCCGCATTTTTCGCCCGTCAATTCGCCCGAACCTACCATCACGCTCGATGCCACCGTGCCCGAGCCGGGGCCGCTCGTTCTGCCGGGCTCGCCCACCGAGCAGCATGAAGAAGCCGCTCACATTCACAAAGAAACAATCGTCAGCCCCGCGCTTTCGCATTTCTGGGGCCGGTCCATTACGATGCGCGCCTATGTTTTGACCCCTCCCGGGTATGACAAATCCTCGCGTAAATATCCCGTTGTGTATTTCACTCAAGGCTTCGAGGGGAACATGCGCTACCTCCACAAAATGGCGGCGGACATTTACCGGCGGATGGCCGATAGCAAGATTCCGCCGATGCTCTGGATTCTGCTCGATGAATCCTGCCCCGAGGGAACCGACGAATTTGCCGATTCAGCAAATAACGGACCATGGGGCAAGGCGCTGACCACCGAATTCATGCCCTATCTGGAATCCCGCTACCGGGTGGACCGGCGCGCCGCCGCGCGCTTTCTCAACGGCCACTCCTCCGGCGGTTGGGCCACGCTGTGGCTGCAAGTCAATTATCCGAAGATATTTGGCGGTACGTGGTCGACTTCGCCCGACCCCAGCGACTTCCACGATTTCAGCGGAATCGATCTCTACGCGCCGCACGCCAACATGTATCACAAGCCGGATGGCTCGCCCTATCCTTTGGCGCGCGTAAACGGCAAGGTTGTCGTCACGTTCAAGCAATACTCGCATCTCGAAGCAGTGCTCGGACCGTATGGTGGACAGATGGCCTCGTTCGAGTGGGTCTTTTCGCCCAAAGGACCAAGCGGCGCGCCCATGCAGTTGTTCGACCGCGTGACCGGCGCCATTCATCCCAACGTCGCCCGCGCCTGGGAGAAATATGACATTTCCCGCATTCTGGCATCGCATTGGACGACTCTCAAGCCCTATCTCAACGGCAAGATCCACGTGATTGTCGGCACTGCGGATACGTTTTATCTCGATGGCTCGGCGCACAAACTAAAAGCAGTCCTCGATTCGCTGCATGCGAATGCAGAGGTGGAATTTCTCCCCGGCCGCACGCACGGAAATCTCTACCGCGTCGGCAACGATCCCATGGGCCTGCTCGATCGCATCGCCGCCGAGATGTATCACAGTTGGCAGGCGCACCGGCTGAGCCGCTGAAGTTTACACGAACATCTTCCTAAGTCGTTGATGCCGAAACAGAGCCGGAAGCGTAAGCGACCTGGTCTCGCTGATTGTTCACAGCTCTCAGTAAACCTTTCGAAACGTCAGGTTGATACGCACAGAGCCAGTGAGAGGATGCTCTCCTGGCTTGAGCGGTGCAATCCCGTGATAGGCAAACCGCGCGGGGCCACCCCAAACGGCCACGTCTCCGTTTTCAAGGCGCAGCCGGCGTACCGGATCGGAGCGCCGCTTGCCGCCCCATAAGAAAACGGCGGGTAGCCCGAGCGATACCGACACAATCGGAGCCCAGTGGTCGTTCTCGTCGCGATCCTGATGCAGGCTGAGCTTTGCCCCGATCGAGTAGCGATTGATCAGGCAGGCGTCCGGATCGTATTCGGTGAAGCTGGCCGCTTCGGCCGCCGCCGTCGCCACGCGGAGGAACGCAGGCGGCATGGCCGGCCAGGCTGCCGAAGTTTCCGGATCCAGAGGGTCATAACGATAGCCGCGAGCATCGGAAACCCAGCCCACCCGGCCGCAGTTGGTCATCGCAACCGACATGGTGTGACCGCCGGGAGTCACCATCTGGCGGAATGACGAGACGCCGGCAACACGCTCGGCTTCTTCCACCAGCTCGGACGCTTGCCGGGCCGCAAAGCCGCGCAAAAGAACCGCACCCTCTTCGAGCCGCTCCATCGTGCATGGCGCGCTTTCGTCATCGAATAGCGAGCGCATATGAGTACCCAATCCCAGTATCCCGTGGTCATGGCGCTCATTGCCGGTTTGGTGGCCTCCACTTATCCGGATCGATCCGGTTTGGGTTGCTCTTTCTCTTTGCTCTTGGCGCGCTTCGAGATTTCGCGCACCAGCCGGCGATAGTCCGGATGCCCGCCGCCACGGAAGGGGAACCACTCGCCATCGCGCCAGGAGGAAAAATACCAGCGCGAAAACAGCGCCAGATGCTCCAGACGATTGCTTTCGGTGCAGGGGGAAGCAAGCGCGCCCGCCAGCATCTCGCGCAAGTGCTGGTCTAGCGATTTCGCCGCCCCCTGCTCGGCCGAAAACTCTGCGAAAACCGGCTCCTGCCAGAAGCCGTTCACCAGTGGCCAAAGACCAAAGCACTTTTCGCCGCGTGCCGGCGTCAGCGCCACTCCGCTGAACTCGCTGACATCCGTGACGATCTCGTTGCGCAGTTTGCTTGCGGCTTGGATCCGCTCCAGACGTTTCTGTATTTGCGCGGCCTGCTCGAATTCCATCTCTTCCGACGCCCGCTCGCGCGCGGCTGCCAGCGCCGCCAGAGCGGCTTTGCCGTTGGTCTCCAGAAAATCGGCGGCGCGTTGCGCTTCGCTGGCATATTCCTCCGCGCTTACGGCGCACTGGCAAGGACGAAGGCATTGGTTCATCTCGCCGTAAATACAGCCGGGATGCTCCGGGTGCGGCGCGAGCGTTTCGCTGCACCGCCGAATTTGAAACAGGCCGAGCACTTCGCTTTCATAATGCTGCGCTGCATCGCGTGTAACGAACGGCCCGATGGTCAGGCCGGAGCCGCGGGGAACACGATTCAGAATCGTAAGGCGCGGGAACACGTCTCGGGTCAGCGCCAGGAACCAGGGTATACTCAGTCGTAAGCGTTTGCGATAGTCGTCGGGATAATGCTCGCGTGTGAGCCGGTAGAGCAGCAGCGACGACTCCAGACGCGACCCGGTGAGCCAACATTCGATCGCTTCCACGCTCGCCCGCAGAGCCGCTAATGCGGCGGGCTGCGATTTATGGTAGGAAAGAAAAAGGCGGTGCAACCGGCGCGGCAGATTGGCCGACCATGCGATGTGCGTGTGGCTTCCGGCGAGGCGCAGCGCATAAACCCCGGCGCCGGCCGGACACGCCGCGATCTGTTCCGGAAAATCGGCGGCATGCGGATC
>DASVGP010000109.1:0-25723 GCA_036379475.1 Bryobacteraceae bacterium
GATCGACAGAGAGGGCTTCGCTTAACGGCCTGACTTCGGGAATTTTGGGGGAATTGAATTTGAGATTGCGGCGCCCTCAAAAGCCACGTATCATAATGAGAGTCTCGTCCTCAAGTGAAAAATCAAGCTGCCGCGGCCTCGCGCCGCGAGTTTCTCTTGGCAGCCGCCGGTTCGGTGTTGACCGCGCACGACGCACTGGCCAAGACAACGGTCCCGCCGCGGACCTATCCCGCGATCTCAACCCAGGACCGCCAGTTCTTGCTGGATCTCGCCAAGCGCTGCTGCCTCTATTTCTGGGAGCAGGCCAATCCGCACACCGGCATCGTGATGGACCGAGCCCGAAACGACGGCGATGGCGCCGGGCACAATGTCGGCAGCATCGCCGCCACCGGTTTTGGCTTGACCGCGCTCTGTATCGGCGCAAACCGCGGCTGGATTCCGCGCCAGCAGGCCCACGCCCGTGTGCTGGCCACGCTTACGTATTTTTGGGCCCACGCCTTCCATGACAACGGCTGGTACTACCACTTCCTGGACGCCGGCACCGGCGAGCGCCGCCTGCGTTCGGAAATCTCCAGCATTGATACCGCTCTGCTTGCCGCAGGCGTCCTCACCGCCGCAGAATATTTTTCTTCCGATCCGCAGATCCGTACTCTTGCGCGGAATATCTTCGAGCGCATCGACTTCGCGTGGATGCTCGCCGGCAATCCGCTTCTGCTCAGCCACGGCGTGATGCCCGGTTCGGGATTTATCAAATATCGCTGGGGTGCCTACAGCGAAGCGTCGATTCTCTATCTGCTCGCTATCGGCTCCCCGAGCCACGCCATCCCCTCCGACAGTTGGTACGCCTGGGTCCGGCCGCAGGTGCGTTATGGGCCGTGGAGGTTCGTGAGCGGCGGGCCGCTGTTCACGCATCAGTATTCGCACGCCTGGGTCGATTTCCGCCACCAGGTCGACGGCGATCCGTCCTATCTCAACTATTTCCAAAATTCGCAGATCGCCACCTACGCCAATCGCGATTTCTGTATCCATTTGGGATCCAAATATCCGGATTACGGCCCCAATATGTGGGGCATAACGGCTTCCGATAGCCCGCGCGGCTATGTAGCCTGGGGCGGCCCGCCATTAGAAGGTCCCATCGACGGCACGATCGTGCCCTGCGCCGCGGCCGGTTCGCTGATGTTTGCTCCCGATATTTGCCTGCCGGCCCTGCGCCGCATGTACCATGCTTACGGAAAAAAAATCTATCGCCGCTATGGCTTCACCGACGCCTTCAATCCGGATCGGCGGAGTAAAGAATTCTGGCTGAATCGGGACGTGATCGGCATCGATCTCGGCATCTCCCTGCTCAGTATCGAAAATCTGCTTACCGGGAACGTATGGCGTTGGTTCATGCAGAACCCATACATCAGAAACGCGATGGATCGCGTCGGATTTCAGCTTTCCACCCCCGGCATTCGTATCCGAGAAACCGGACCCCTCCCCAGCGCCGGCGTCTAAGGGACCGAAAACCAGCCAAATTGAAACAAAATTGAAAGCAACACTTGAAAGGCAACCGGCAGAGTGATAATGTTTGAAGTTGCGCGTACGTTTATTGGCGTGGGCGGTTTCCCTTTTAATATTGCCGGTTTGGGTTTGGGCCGCTACCCGCGATCTGCTGATCGCGGACATATCGTCTCCGATTATTCAGAATAAGCGAGCGGATCAGGAGAATCTGTCGCGAATGAAGAATACCGCGATGATCCATCGCTTCGTCCGGCATGGCTATCTGGTGCGTGTCCCCTCAACGACGCGCTATTACTATCTGCATGCGATTCCGAGCGCGTTCCATTACTGCCGGCCCTGGACGAGATTGTTTTTGGCGAGGCTGAGCCACGAATTTTACGATCATTTTCACCACAAATTGCGGGTGACCAGCCTGGTGCGGACCGTGCTGAGTCAGGAGAGGCTGTCCAAGCGAAACGGCAATGCCGCGAATGCATTCGGCCCCTTGCGCTCCTCGCACCTGACCGGAGCGACCGTGGACATTTCCAAGCGGTTCATGTCCGCAAAGGGCAAAAATTGGATGCGCCGCGTACTTTACTCGATCCGGGATCAAGGCTATATCTACGCGATCGAGGAGTTCCAGCAGCCTACGTTTCACATCATGGTGTTTGAGAACTATCCTCAGTATGTGAAACTGCTCGCCAGCCGGTGAGCGGAAATATGCTTTTCGTCAAATTGCTTCAGCGCCCTCCGAAGGGATTCTGGGACGGACGCCAAGCTCCGTCGGCGGTTCCATACGGGCTGGCGGCGACCACGATGTAGCCGTCCGGATCCCGCATCCAGATCTCCCAGTGATTCGGCCCGCCGTCACCATCGGCAGGATTGCGGTGCCGGGGCACGACAATCTCCACGCTCATTTCGGCTGCGCGCTGCACCACCGCTTCGAAATCGTCGACTTCGAACCACAGCAACACACCGTTCCCATATGGCTTATCGTCGCGATTGCCGATATGGCCGTGATCGTGTTCTACATCGAAGCTGTGCAACTGAAGGATAAGCTGGCCGTTTAGTACTAACTGTTCATAAGCGGTACCCCCGTGATTGCTCCGGCAGCCGAGCAAGTGCTGATACCACCGGCTGCTCGCTTCCACATCCGTAACTGCGATCAGAGGTTGAGGACGCATGCCCAATCGTACTGCGAACGGTGTCCCAGGGGCGTACAATCGTGAGCATGTGCTCGCCAAGGAGACTCTAAATGTCCCAGCAAATCACTCTCCATGTGAACGGGAAGGATCATGGAATCGAGGTAGAACCCGACAGCATGCTGCTGTACGCTCTGCGCGACAATCTCAGCTTGCGCGGCCCCAAATTCGGATGCGGGCTCTCGGAGTGCGGCGCCTGCACCGTCCTTATGGACGGGAAGGCCGTCCACTCCTGCATCACGCCGGTATCTGCCGTGGGTGCGGCCAAGGTCGTCACTCTGGAGGGGCTCGGCACCGCTGAGCATCCGCATCCGCTGCAAACAGCCTTCATCGAGGAGCAAGCCGCGCAATGCGGCTATTGCATTAACGGCATGATCATGCACGCGGCGTCCCTCCTCGAGCAGAACCCGCATCCCAGCCGGGACAACATTAAGACAGCGTTGAACGGGAATCTCTGCCGCTGCGGCACGCATATGCGGATAGTGCGTGCGGTCGAACGGGCCGCAGGGAGGGTAAACGGATGAACACGAAGAGCCGCGACATGCAGTCCGGAGCCGATCTCGCAGTGAGCAGGCGCGCCTTCCTGAAATCATCGGGCGGCCTCGTCGTCGCCTTCAGCTTGTTTGGTCCGCCGGCATCGGCCGATACTGCACAACAATCTGTGGCGCCGCCGCCTGCAGACAAGCTCTATGCGTGGCTGGCTGTGCACCCGGACAATACGGCGACGCTGTTCACCGGCAAGGTCGAAACAGGCACTGGGGTGCAGACGGCGCTGGCGCAGATCGCCGTCGAGGAACTCGATTTCCCGTTCGATCGCCTCAGGGTCGTGATGGGAACAACCTCGAAGACCGTAGATCAGGGCCCGAGCTACGGCAGTATGACGGTCCGCTATGCCGGCCCGCAGATCCGCCACGCGGCCGCCGCCGGCCGGCAGGCGCTACTCGATCTCGCTGCCAAACATTTCGGCGTGCATTCCAATCAACTCGTCGCCAAGGAAGGCACCATCTCTGTGCTGGGATCGCCTGGCCGGAAGATCACCTACGGCAAGCTGGTGGACGGAAAGCGCCTCAACATCGAGATCGGCGCCAGCGGAGAACGCTTCGGCATGAAGGTTGCGCCGAAGGCGCTGCTCAAAGACCCGTCCACCTACACCGTGGTCGGCAAGCCCATCGCGCGCAAAGATATCCCCGACAAGATCATGGCGCGGTTCACCTATGTCCAGGATGTCCGGGTCGAAGGCATGCTGCATGGCCGCGTGGTGCGTCCGTATGGCGTAGAAGCTACGCTGCTCAGCGTCGACGAAACGGGTCTCAAGAACATTCCCGGTTTCGTGCAGGTAGTACGGCGAGACAATTTCCTGGGCGTCGTCGCCGAGACCGAGTGGGCGGCGATCCAGGCGGCGGCGAAGCTCGGATCGGTTCTGAAGCCGTCGGGACCGGATGCCGGCCAGGCCAAATGGTCGAATTGGAATGGCCTGCCCCAGGTGGACCGGATCTGGGAGACGGTGCGCAAAACGGCTGAGGGCCGCAACGAGTCGGCCGTAAGCCAGGGTTCGGCGGCGATGGCGTTCGCCTATGCCGGCCGCACCTTGAAAGCAACTTATAAAACGCCGTTCCAAATGCATGGATCGATCGGGCCCTCCTGCGCCGTTGCCGATGTGAAGGGCGATCGCGCCACCTTGTGGTCCGGCACGCAGATGCCGCACGAGACGCGGCGCGATATGGCGAAGCTGCTCGGGATTCCGCTCGACGGTATCGAAGTGCGCTGGTTTGAGGCCTCGGGCGCTTACGGACGCAATGGGCTCGAGCATGTGGTCGCCGACGCGGCAATTATGTCGCAGGCGGTGGGCCGGCCGGTGCGCGTGCAGTGGATGCGCTGGGACGAGCATGGCTGGGAGCCGAAGGAACCGCCGATTGTGCAGGATCTGCAGGGTGCGCTGGATGATGCTGGCCACGTAAGCGCCTGGCAGCATCACATGTGGATTCCCACCACCGGCGACACGCATCTGATCGCCGCCGCTCTGATCGGAAAGCCCGACGTGACCGGCCATACCGGGCAAGGGCGTCCGGCCGTTACCTATGCGTATGACTTCCCCAATGCCGATGTGGCCTGCCATGGGGAAGGCAGGGTGGGGCTGCTGACCGCATGGCTGCGCTCGCCGGCGCAGTTCGAAACGACCTTTGCCATGGAGTCGTTCATCGACGAGTTGGCAGCGGCGACAAAGCAAGATCCGCTCGCCTTTCGCCTCGCGCATCTGAAGGACCCGCGCGCCATTGCCGTCTTAAAAGCCGCGGCGCAGAAATATGGCTGGGAAAGCCGCCCCGCCGGCGTCAAGTCCGATCCCAACGGCAAGCCGGCCCATGGCCGCGGCATCGCCTGGGTCAATCGCGACGATTCGCTCGTGGCAACGATCGCTGATGTCACGGTCGATCCGGCGAGCGGCCGGATCAAAGTCGGCCGCGTCGTCGTGGCGCACGATTGCGGCCTGGTCATCAATCCCGATGGCCTCAAAAACCAGATCGAAGGCAACATCATCCAATCGATCAGCCGCACTCTGCACGAAGAGGTGACCTTCGACACCGCCCATGTCACCAGCCGTGACTGGCAAGGCTACCCGATTCTGCGCTTCGAGGAGATCCCGGACCGCATCGACATCGTGCTGGTAAACAACACACCCGAGTATCTGTCCACCGGCGCCGGCGAGCCTTCAACCTGCCCGACCGCGGCAGTCATCGGCAACGCCGTGTTTGACGCAATCGGCGTACGCCTGCGCCAGACGCCGTTCCGGCCCGACCGAGTCAAAGCGGCGATGAGTTGATGAAGCCGTCATTTTGAACCTTAAGCCTTGAAGCGGAGCCGGAATCGTAAGCCCCTGATATCCGGTTACAATCTGCCGCCATGGACCGCGCCTTAGACCGGCGTCTAATAAACAAGGATCGATTCCTTGGTAAAGTAAGGACGATGGCCAGGGTCACATCCAAACATCAGGTTACGGTGCCCAAAGTGATCGCCGAGCAATATGGTATTCATCCAGGCGACGACATTCAATGGATACCAGCCGGAGATGTCATCCGAGTAATTCCGGCCGGAAAGAGTTCAGGCGCGGGCGACCGGGATCTGAAGCTTCTGTTGTTCGATCAGGCTACACAGCGCCAGCGAAAGCGCTCGCGAGCGGTCAAGCCAAAACCAAGGGCTAATCAAAGCCGGGGCTGGGCAAGGGAGAATCTTTACACTCGTGGCCGCGCTCGTTGACACGAATGTCCTGGTCTATCGATTTGACAGCCGGTTTCCGGAGAAACAGAAAATCGCAACGGACATTCTAAGACGCGGTATAGCTGAGGACGACATACGAGTCCCTCACCAGGCGATCATTGAGTTCGTCGCTGCTGTCACCCGCTCCATTCACGGCCATGCGATCCTTAACCAGGCCGACGCACTTCGCGAAGCCGAGGAATTTCTGAAGCAGTTTACGGTTGTCTATCCCAACGAGGCGATCTTACGAAACGCCATGCGCGGCTGTGCGGCTTATCAGTTGAATTGGTTTGATGCGCAAATCTGGTCCCACGCTGAACATTACGGACTATCGGAAATTCTGACCGAAGACCTCCAGCACGGCCGCCTTTATGGAACTGTGCGAGTCGTAAACCCGTTTGTTCAGGTTCGGGGTGCGAACCCCTAGAGCGCTCTATTCAACACCCGCGCCAGGCGCAGGCCGGCTTTGACGAGCTGATCCCGTACCACGGGTTCCATCGCATCCAGATAAGCCGAGTCGACCCGCGGGCGAAAGTCCCAGATCACCAGTGGCGCTTGGCGGCAGCTCGCGAGAAACTCAGGCGGCTCGACCGGAATATCCAGCTTTTGATAAACGTCGTGAACTGCGATCTCGTGCGATTGCCACACCCAATCGTCCACATCGCCCTGAGCCCAGCGGGATTCCGTTGCCGGGCCAAGCGCCTCGGCGTAGCGCTCTAGTTTCGCCGCCAGCCGTCTTGAGTTCCGGCCTAATTCGTTCACCAGAGGCCCGTCCCAGAGCGCGTGCAGATTCCTTGCGCCGTCGATCGGCTCGGCTAACTCCTCGCAGTTTCCTCCCCGGTCGGCATCCGTCACCGTGTGCATCGGCTGGTGAATGTCTCCTATTAAATGGACCACGTAGCGCAGCACGTCTTCGTCCTGTTTCCCAGAGGCCAATTCAGCAGCAAACATCCGAATCCGCGCCGGGGCACAATTTTGCTCCGGGCAGCGCCGCGGGATGTCGTATTTCCGGTCCTGAAGCGTCAAGTCAATGAAGTGCCAGGATCCCGTGCCTGTCTCGCCTTTGGTTTCGTCGGCCCAAGTAGAAGCCTCGGCCAAAGCGCCTGCAACCGCGGCTTCGGTGTCCGGAACATGCAGAATCCGAGCGACCTCGGCATGGGCAGCGGGCGTCAGATGCGCGGCCGCCAGACGAGCGATGACTCGATGGCCGTTTTCCCACCAGGCGTTGGCAGGGAAAGCCGTGCAAATGCAAAGGGTTACCGCGAACGGGAGGATTCTCATCATTTTCTTAGCGTATGATACTCAACTTGTTGCACTGAAGTACGCTCATATGCTACCATCGCAACGAGGAACACAAAGAAGCGTATGGATTTTAATCGCCTGACTGAGAAATCGCAAGAGGTTCTCCAACGGGCGCAGACGCTGGCCACCGAGCACGGCAACCAGCAGGTCGATGTCGAGCATCTCTTGGCGGCGATGCTGGCTCAGGAAGGCGGACTGACGCCCGCGATTCTAGCGCGTGCCGATATTCCGGCCGAGAATCTGCAGCGGCGCCTCCAGCAGGAGATCGACAAGCTGCCCAAGGTTTCGGGCGGCGGCGCGCAAGCCGGCCAGATGTATGTGACCGCGCGCTTGTCGCGGCTCCTGAACGCAGCGGAGAGCCAGGCCAAACGCCTCAAAGACGAATATGTCTCGGTCGAGCACCTGCTGCTGGCCATCGCGGAAGACCAGGGCGAGGCCGGGAAACTGCTGCGCGAATTCGGTCTGACGCGCGACCGGCTCATGAAAGCTCTCGTCGAGGTGCGCGGTCATCAGCGGGTCACCAGCCAGAATCCGGAAGCAACTTACGAAGCTTTGCAGAAATATGGCCGCGATCTGACGGATCTGGCCGGTAAAGGCAAGCTCGATCCCGTCATCGGGCGCGATGAAGAAATTCGCCGCGTTATTCAAGTTCTTTCGCGGCGCACCAAGAACAATCCGGTGCTGATCGGCGAACCGGGCGTCGGAAAAACCGCTATCGTGGAGGGCTTGGCCCAGCGCATCGTGCGCGGCGATGTCCCCGAAGGCTTAAAGGATAAACAAGTGGTCGCGCTCGATATGGGCGCGCTGATCGCGGGCGCGAAATTCCGCGGCGAATTCGAAGAACGCCTCAAAGCGGTTCTGAAGGAAGTGGAATCCTCCACAGGCCGCATCATTCTGTTCATCGACGAACTGCACACGGTGGTCGGTGCGGGCAAAACCGAAGGCGCCATGGACGCGGGCAACTTACTAAAGCCCATGCTTGCGCGCGGCGAATTGCATTGCATCGGCGCCACCACGCTCGACGAATATCGCAAGTACATCGAAAAGGATGCAGCACTCGAACGCCGTTTCCAGACGGTTTTCGTGGATCAGCCGACCGTCGAAGACACCATCTCGATTCTGCGCGGCCTGCGCGAGCGCTACGAATTGCATCATGGCGTCCGCATTAAGGACACCGCGCTGGTGGCAGCGGCGGTGCTCTCGAATCGCTACATCACGGACCGCTTTTTGCCGGACAAAGCCATCGATCTGGTCGATGAGGCGGCGGCGAAACTGCGCACCGAGATCGATTCCATGCCGCAAGAGTTGGACGAAATGTTGCGGCGCTCGATGCAGCTCGAAATCGAGCGCTCGGCTTTGAAAAAAGAAAAAGATGAGGCTTCGAAAGAACGTCTAGCGCGTATCGAAAAAGAATTAGCCGAACTCAAAACGCAAAGCTCGGCTCTGCAGGCGCAGTGGCAGACCGAGAAAGAAGGCGTGCAGCGTGTACGTACGCTTCGCGAGCAGACCGACGAAATCAAAAATCAGATCGCTCAGGCCGAACGTGCCTACGACCTGAACAAAGCGGCCGAGCTCAAATACGGCCGTCTGGCCGAACTGGAGCGGCAATTGCATGCCGAGCAGGCTGGTGTCGAGGCACGCCAAAGTACGGCTCGCTTGGTGAAAGAGGAAGTTGATGAGGAAGACATCGCCGAAGTGGTGAGCCGCTGGACCGGTGTTCCGGTTTCCAAACTCCTCGAAGGCGAAATGAAGAAGCTACTGGCGCTCGAAGACGAACTGCACCAGCGTGTGATCGGCCAGGATGAAGCGGTTCTGGCGGTCGCCGAAGCTGTGATTCGCTCGCGCTCGGGATTAAAGGACCCGAACCGGCCCATCGGCAGTTTTTTATTCCTCGGGCCGACCGGCGTGGGCAAGACTGAACTGGCGCGGGCGCTGGCCGAATTTCTTTTCGACGACGAGCGCGCGATGATTCGCATCGACATGTCCGAGTACCAGGAAAAGCACACTGTGGCGCGGCTGATCGGCGCCCCTCCCGGCTACATCGGCTATGAGGAAGGCGGCCAGCTTACCGAAGCGGTGCGGCGGCGCCCCTATTCGGTAGTGCTGTTCGACGAGATCGAAAAAGCGCACCACGACGTCTTTAACACGCTTTTACAGGTGCTCGATGACGGGCGGCTGACGGATGGCCAGGGCCGGACTGTCGATTTCAAGAACACGATCATCATCATGACTTCGAACGTGGGCAGTCATCGGATTCTTGATTACCGCGGCGCCTTCGAAGGCGATGCCTACCGGCGCATGAAGGATGCCGTGCTCGAAGAACTACGGCAGCTTTTCCGGCCCGAATTCTTGAACCGACTGGACGAGATCATTGTCTTCCACGCGCTGAGCGAAGAACATTTGAAGCAGATCGTGGAAATCCAGCTTGAGGCTCTGCGGGCGCGCCTGGCCGAGCGGCACATCACGCTCGAACTGTCGGATGCGGCCCGGACGCGGCTGGTGCGCAGTGGTTATGACCCGAACTACGGGGCGCGACCGCTGAAACGGGCCATCCAGCGCGAAATCGAAACGCCGCTCGCCCGTCGTATTGTCGGCGGCGAGATCCACGAAGGAGAAACCGTGCATGTCGATGCAGGTGGCGCCGGTCTGGTTTTCCGGACCGAAGCCGCCCAGCCGGCAGTTGTGTAGGCGGGCTTTAGCCTGCCGCGGGGCTTCAGCTCCGCAATCCGAAAAAGACACGGTTAAATCGAAAATGGCTTTATCACGTCAAACCTATGGTATGCGGCTGGTACTTGTATAGATAGGCCGCCCTGAGAAAGGATTTTTGCAGCAAATGTCAAACAGTATCCAGTTTCGCCGCAGTACCGCCATTCTTGCGCTGGTCGCGGCATCCATCGGCGGAGGGTTGATCGCAGCCTTCGCGGTCATGAGCAGCAACAACAGGCCCATCGCCGTAACCGCGGACGCGCAAACCAACAAGAACACGGCCCAGAGTTCGAACCGCGTGGGCCAGCTTTCGGATTCGTTCGCCGATGTCATCCAAAAAGCTTCTCCTTCGGTAGTCGAGATTTTCTCGACCGAGGTGGTCAAACCGAAGCAGCAGGAGCAAAACAACCCGTTTATGTCTGATCCCTTTTTCCGTCAGTTCTTTGGCGGCCAGTTTGCGCAGCCGCGTACGGAGCGCAAGGAAGGACTCGGATCGGGTGTTATTATCCGCTCGGACGGCTACATTGTCACCAATGATCATGTGGTCCGGCACGCGACCTCGCTGAAGGTGACGCTGCCCGACGGCCGCCAATTTCCCGCCAAGACGGTCGGGACCGATCCGCAAACCGACCTTGCGGTCGTCAAAATCGACGGTTCCAATCTGCCCGTGCTGCCGTTTGGCAATTCGACCGACGCCCGTGTAGGCGACATTGTGTTTGCCATCGGTAATCCGTTTGGCAAAGAGAATACAGTCACCATGGGCATCGTGAGCGCCAAGAACCGCTCGCTCAACCTCGGCTCGGGCCATATTTCCAATTTCATCCAAACCGATGCCGCCATCAATCCCGGCAACTCAGGCGGCGCTTTGATTAACGCGCATGGGCAGATGGTCGGCATGAACACCATGATTCTCACCAGCGGGGCTTCCTTCGGCGGCGAAGGCGGCAACATCGGCATTGGCTTCGCCATCCCGTCGAACATGGTCAAGACCGTAATGGACCAACTGATTAAGAATGGTAAGGTCTCGCGCGGTTACATTGGCGTGTCTTTACAGCAAATGGATCCCGCTCTCGCCAAGCAGTTTGGTGTGAGCTCGACTCATGGCGCGCTCGTCGCCCAAGTAGTGCCCGGCAAACCGGGTGCAAAGGCCGGCTTAAAGCCTGGTGACGTGATCGTCGCCATTGACGGGCAGAAGGTCCACGGCGTGACGGACACAACACTGAAGGTGATTAGCCATGCACCTGGCTCTACCATTACGCTTGACGTCGTTCGCGACGGTAAGCATATGAAGGTGCCTGTGACGCTCGCAACCCGATCGAATGCAGCGAATTTCGGTGAACCGAATGCACAAAATAACAACGGAAACGGCGGACAAGGCGGCAAGGAAAACGGCAGCGCGCTCGACGGAATCACGGCGGAAACGCTCACTCCCGAGATCGCCGACCGCTTGAATCTGCCCGCGGATGTCCACGGCGTCATCATCGACAGCGTGGATCAGGCCGCTCCGGCAGCCGGCCAAGGAGTCAATCGCGGCATGGTGATCACGCAAGTGAACCGGCACGATGTCAAGGACGTTCAGGACTTCCAACGCCTGATGAACGAGGCCAAAGGAAAGCCCGTGCTGCTGACGATCTACACTCACGGTCAAACGCTGTTTACCGTGATCCAGCCGTACAACAAGTAGCGTTTAGGGCCGAATCCGAGCCGGAAGCGTAAGCGACCCAGTGGATTCGGCCTTTTTTTGTCGCCAGAGAAACATGAGCATGCGAGGCGCAAGGAATCGTAGCTTTCTTCTGCCTCTCTGCATCGAAAGGACAGGGGAAAAACTTTAAATGGAGAACCAACAAGCCACCGTGCTTCCGGTTTTACCGCTGAAGAACACGATTCTTTTTCCGGGATTGCTGCTGCCGCTTTCGGTCGGGCGGGAAAGCTCGCTCCAGGCCGTAGAGGCGGCGCTCAAGACGGAGGGAAAAGAGATCCTCCTGGTTGCGCAGCGCGAAGCGGAAGTCGAGTCGCCACAGCAGGACGACCTCTACACCATTGGCACCAAGGCGGTAATCCGCAAGAACTCGCCCCATGGGGAAGGGACGGCGGAAATCCTCGTGCTCGGTGTCGAGCGCGTCGTGATCGTCAAGATCGAAAGCGCTGAGTCGTATTTGCAGGCGAAATACCGAGTGCTCCCGCTGCCGGAAGATGGCGGCTCCGAAGTAGAGGCGCTCGCGGGTGCGCTGCTGGAGCTGGCCGCGAAAGCCATTTCCATCGCGCAGCCGCAATCGGCCGCCGAACTGACGCGCATGCTGGCGTCGAGCGAAGACCCGCTGCACATGGCCTATCTGCTGGCGAGCGTTTTCGGTCTCGATGCCGCACGCGAGCAAAATTTGCTCGAAGCGGAAACGCGCGCCGACGCCCTGCGCCTAATGCACTCCTACTTATCGCATGAGCTGCAAGTGCTGGAACTGCGGCAGAAGATCGCCTCCACCGCCAGCACCGAGATGAACAAGGAGCAGCGCGAATATCTGCTGCGGCAGCAGTTGCGCGCCATCCAGCAGGAACTCGGCGAAAAGGATCCGGAGAAGGCCGAGATCGATATGCTCCGCGAGCGCTTCGAGAAGGCGGACCTGCCGGAAGAAGCGAAGAAAGAATTTGAGCGCGACCTGGCGCGGCTGGAACGCCTGCCGGCCGGCGCCCCCGATTACCACGTCACGCGCACTTACCTGGAGTTTGTGCTCGATCTGCCGTGGAACACGCTAACCGAAGACAATCTGGACATCGCTCATACGCGCGAGGTGCTGGATGAAGATCACTTCGGTCTGAAAGAAGTCAAGCAACGCATTCTCGAACACCTGAGCGTGCTGAAACGCAATCCCGACGCGAAAGCGCCGATCTTGTGCTTCGTCGGACCTCCGGGAACGGGAAAAACCTCGCTCGGCCAGTCCATTGCGCGCTCGCTTGGCCGCAAGTTCGAGCGTTTCAGCCTCGGCGGCATGCACGACGAAGCGGAATTGCGCGGCCATCGGCGCACCTATATTGGCGCTATGGCTGGGCGCCTGCTGCAGGCGATTCGCCGCGCAGGGGCGCGGAACCCCGTGCTGCTGCTCGACGAAGTCGACAAGCTGGGACGCGATTTCCGCGGTGATCCGGCTGCCGCCCTGCTCGAAGTGCTCGATCCGGAACAAAACAAAACCTTCCGGGACAATTACCTCGACTTGGCGTTCGACCTCTCGAAAGTATTATTCATCACGACGGCGAACACGCTCGATACGGTTCCTCGGCCGCTGCTCGACCGCATGGAGATCTTGCGGCTCTCCGGCTATAGCGAAGAGGAGAAGCAGCAGATCGCGCGGCGCTACCTGATTCCGAAGACGATGAAGCTGACCGGTCTCACCGGAGAACAGATCGACTTCACCGACGACGGATTGAAAGCGATCATCGGCGGATACACACGCGAAGCGGGCTTGCGCCAACTCGAGCGCGTCATCGCGCGCGTCGCCCGCAAGGTGACTCTGCAGATCGAAGAAGCCCAGACCGAAAAAGTGACCGTCGTACCGGACGTTTTGGCCGATCTGCTGGGAGCGGAGTTCTTCCTTCCCGAGCAGATGCGCAAGAGCGTTCCGGCGGGCGTTGCCACTGGTTTGGCCTGGACCGAAAGCGGCGGAGATGTGCTCTATATCGAGAGCGTTCTGCTGCCGAACGGCAAAGGCCTTACGCTGACGGGCCAACTCGGCGAAGTGATGCAGGAGTCGGCCAAGATCGCCCAAAGCTACGTCTGGTCGCATGCGAGTGATCTGGGTCTTGATCCAGCCGCGATCAAAGACAACGGCGTGCACATCCACGTCCCGGCTGGGGCGATTCCGAAAGACGGGCCGTCGGCGGGAGTCACCATGACCACTGCCATGGCCTCGCTCTACACGAGTCTGCCCGCGCGTACCGATGTCGCTATGACCGGCGAGATGACGCTGGCCGGTTTGGTGCTGCCCATCGGCGGCGTCAAAGAGAAGGTTCTCGCGGCCCGGCGCTCCGGCATCAACCGCGTGATCCTTCCGAGCGGCAACAAGAAGGATCTGCGCGACCTGCCGGACCACGTCCGTCAGGAAATGCAGTTCCACTTTGTGGATCGCATCGAAGAAGTGCTCTCGATAGCGATCCCGAACGTGAAAGTAAAACCGCTCGCGCTGGCGAGCTAATCCGGAATGGCAGACCCGATCGCGTTGGTGACTGGCGGCAGCCGCGGTATCGGCCGCGGGATTGTCGAAGAACTCGTGAAGACGCATCGGGTGATCGCCACATACAATGCGAATCGCGAAGCGGCGCGGGCGGTGGCCGAGGCGACCGGCGCCGTGCTGCTTCGCTGTCCGATTCAGGACGAACAAGCTCGGACGCAGCTCTTAGCGGAAGTTCGCCAGCGGTTCGGGCGCATTGACCTGCTGGTGAACAACGCCGGAATGGCGCCCCGCGAGCGCCGCGACTTGCTGGAAGCGACTCCGGAGAGTTTCGACGAACTGATCGCGGTCAATCTGAAAGGGCCGTACTTTCTGACTCAGCAGGTGGCGCGCGGGATGGTCGAGCAGGGTTCCGGCCGGATCGTCTTCATCGGCTCCATTTCGAGTTTCACGGCATCGGTGAATCGCGGCGATTATTGTTTAACGAAAGCGGCCATCGGTATGGCCGTGAAGCTTTTTGCGGCACGTCTGGCCGCGCACAATATTCCTGTGTTGGGCATCGAGCCCGGCATCGTGCGCACGGATATGATTGCGGCGGCCGCGGAACGCTATGAGCGGCAAATCGAGGAAGGTCTGCTGCCGCAGCGGCGAATCGGCGAGCCGCAAGACGTCGCACGCGCCGTTCGTGCCATCGCCGACGGCCTTCTCGATTATTCGACCGGCCAGGTATTGCACGTGGACGGCGGATTCCATCTGCGGATTTTGTAAGAGCGGCGAAGATTCACGCCTGGATCACGCCCGCGATCAAACTGCCCAACAAAACACAAAGCACAATGAGCGTCACGATCGTATACGTGCGGTCGCGTTCGAGCGCGAATCCGGCCAACGCCAGCGCTACGCGGAGGATGGGCGTTGCGATGAGAAGGAGCACGCCGAACTGGATGATGGACCGGGCGCGCAAGGCAAGCGCTCCCGCGAAGATCTTCGTCGCAATGCGGTCGATGGCCGGCTGGCCATGGAATGTGCGATGGTTCGCGACTTCGCCGCCATGATGGAGCAGATAGAAAATGCCGCCGGCCAAAACCACCGCTCCCGCAACCATCACGCCGATGCGAAGCAGGATGCTGACCATGCGCTCGATATCGTGGTCGCCGATTTTACGCAGATTCATATCGCACCCCTGATTCCGCTCACGATCATTTGAATGGCGATCAGCCCGACAACCACGGCAAACGCCTTGCGCAGCAGCGGCACACCGAGCCGCGGCAGTAAGCGCGCGCCGGCCATAGATCCGGCGAGCACGCCCAGCATCACCGGCATAACGATCGAAGGGTCCACGTAACCGCGGCTCAGATAGAGGCTGGCGCTGGCGGCCGCGGTCACACCGATCATGAAATTGCTGGTCGCGGTCGACACTTTGAACGGGATCCGCATCGCCTGGTCCAGGGCGATCACTTTGAGCGATCCCGAACCGATGCCGAGCAGACCGGAAACGGCTCCGGCGCCGAACATCAGGCCGAAACCGGTCTTGACGCGCCGGACAGTGTAGCGGCGCTCACCTCCTTCCGTCGGATAGGAGCCGCCCATCTTGAATCGCGCGGCGAGCGGATCGACAGCCTGCGGCTGGGCCGCTTCTTTCGGCCGGTGGCTGGCCTGCCACGCCGCTTGAAGCAGCATCACGCCAAAAACGACTGCCAGCCAGCGCGTCGAGACATGCGCCGAGAGATAGGCGCCGCATACCGCTCCGAGCGTGGTCGCGACTTCGAGAAACATGCCGATGCGGATGCTCGAATACCCGTCGCGGACATAGGCGGCGGCCGCGCCCGACGAAGTGGCGATCACCGAGATCAGGCTGGCCCCCATGGCGTAGCGCATGTCTACGCCGAGAAAGAGCGCCAGCACCGGAGTGATAATTACGCCGCCGCCGAGTCCCGTGAGAGATCCCACGAAACCGCCGAGCACCGCCGCTCCAAAAACAATGGGCGTGAATTCAGCAGCGGTCACTTCCTAGCGAGAATATCAATGATTCCGTTTAGTGCTTGGAAACACAGCGATATCGAAACTGAGCGCCGAGCGTAAGCGAGGACTACGGCAACGCTCCGAATTGGGTCGCTCACGCTCCCGGCTCAGTTTCGGTTTCCCTCGGTCGGCCGTTACTGCACTGAGTGGCTGGCCGTATTGGGCATTCCGGTACCACCGTTTTCCGAGGTCTGGGATCCGCCCGCAACGCCTTGATTGATGAGCAGCGTCACTTCGACACGGCGGCTCGCGCGGTGGCTGGCCAGCGGATGCGTCGTGCCCATGCCGGTAGGCTGCAGAATGCGGTAAATCGGAATGTTCCCGTGTTGTTCCAGATAGCGCACCACGGCGTCCGCGCGCTCCTGGCTGAGACGCTGATTGAACTTGGCCGGCCCGGTGCGGTCTGCAAATCCTTCCACCTGGAGCATGTATCCTTTTTGCCCCTGCGTTTCCTGGGCAATCTGGTCCAACTGCTGTTTCGCCTGAGAGCTCAGCGTAGCGCGATTGATATGGAACTGGACGTCAACCTTGTCCTTGGACACGTAATTGTCGAGAGCGGAAATCCGGTGGTTCGTCCGGCCTACGCCTTCATTCGCTTGATTGGCGGCGGTTTGCGCAGCACCGGCTTGTTGTTGCACCTGCCCCACGTGCTGTTCGGTTTGCTTCTGCTGGTCTTGCAGTTGCGTCTGTGCGTCCGCCAACTGGTCGGTCCTGCTTGCCAGCTTGTTGGTGCGATTTTCAATCTGGCCCTGGCGCGCCTCTATGGGCGAAACGCGCGTGTCAATCTCACGCGAGGCCGCCATCGAATTGGGATTAAAGACGACTTTCTTCGCCACCAGATCGCCCTGTTGATTCCCTTTCCCCTGGACTTTGACGCTCAGGCCGGGCAGCAGTGAATCCTCCGCCATGGCCTTATGTCCCCAGCCGAACATACCGTGCTTCATCTGGATTTTGGTCTGGGCGTTGAGCTCTACGGTGCTGATCGCATTGTCGTCCCCGCGCAGCTTCAGCATGTTGCCTTGGCGCGACACGATGATGCCGTTCAATTGCGCCTTTTCTCCCGCGTTGAAGCTGTGCGCGTTGGGAGTGACGGCGAAAGCAAGCGAGGCTGTCAATAGCGCCGCGGCCGATACGGCGGGCCACGCGCTCCGCCATCCAGGTATACATTTGGTTAAACTCTTCAAATTTGCCTCCTCTTAGCCTCGCCTCCATTCGGGCGCCGGACTAGTAGTTCTTGGTGCTTCTTGTTCTGTTAGACGCCCGATCCGGGGGAGCGTAACCCGAATTTTGGCTGTGCTCTAGGATATTTTACCGGGCCGGAACCCGCGAGCGCTACTCGCAAATGTTATAACGGGGGTCAATGTCGGCAAACCAAACAGATGTTCGGGCCGATTTCTCCGGCCCAGCGCGCAAATTCTACGGCTGGCGCATTATCGCGACTTCGATTTTCACCTTTGGCATCGCGGTCGGCATTCCTTATTACAACATCCCCTTCTTCTACGACTATTTTCAGAAATCGTTTCACTGGGATCTGGGCGAGATCACGCTTGGCTTCCCCATCGCGGCCGTGCTGACGCTGTGGGTGGGGCCGATGATCATTCCCCGCTTCAGCCCGCGCAAGTTGATCGTGGCGGGAACCGGCTTCACCGCGCTAGCGTTCTTCGGTTTCGCCGAAATGCACGGCGCGCTGCTGTTCTATTTTGCCCTTTACTTTCTGTACACCGTAGGCTATCTGTTCTCCGGGCCTATTCCGCACCAGATGCTGGTTTCGTATTGGTACCAAAAGAAGCGCGGCCGCGCGATGGGGATTGTGTACGTGGGCGTGGGCCTGCTTGGCGGGCTGGGAGCGTTCTTCGTGCGCGGCATCACCGCCCATTTCGGATGGCGCGCCGCTTTGCTCGCGCTGGGCGCGTTGATGTTCGTCGTCTGGCCGCTGGCTTTGTTCATCCTGAAGGAGAAGCCTTCCGATATCGGCCAATTCCCCGACGGAGCGAACGAACCGCCGCCGGATCTGAAGCTGCACCCGGAATCAATGCGGCGGCTGCTGCGGAACTGGCCGTTTTGGCTGCTGCTCGTCGGAAGCCTCTGTTCCATCGGCTCCATCGGGTCGATCAACATGCACATGAAGTTTGTCTTCCGCGATCAGGGCTTCACGAATCAAAAGCTGCTGAATGCAGCCTGGACCAATGCTTCGGTGTTAATCCTCTGGTCGAGTATTGCCGGGAGGCTGGGGATCGGCTATCTGGCGGACCGGTTCTCCAAGAAATGGGTCATGACGGGAACGTATTTCATCGTGGCCGCATCCATATTGCTGCTTTATTCGGTTTCGCCGGAGCAGCAAAGCTCGCTTTATATCTTTGCCCTCGTATTCGGCTTCGCGATGGGCGCCGACTACATGCTCATTCCGCTCATTGCGGCCGAGCAGTTCGGCGTCAACACGCTTGCCCGCGCCATGGCCATTATCCTTCCGGTGAATACCATCGGCCAGACCTGGATCCCCGAGCTGGTTTCGGTGCTGCGGGAGCATTATGGCAGCTACGCGATTCCCCTCGCGGTGGTATTTGCCATTGCGGTGGTCGGCGCCATAGCCATCGCCGTGATGCCGCGCGAAGCGCGCCTGCTCCAGCCCGGCCCCGCACCCACCGCGAGCCTAAACACACGATCCGGGGGACGGGTTTAGGACATCGCCTAGTGAATGAGCCGTCGAGAACGCGACATCGGCAGGGGTAGATAAAGGTCCAATCGGTTATGATTAACGGTCACTGGCGGAGAGTTCTTAAAGGCTGCTAGGGTCGATGACGAGCTTATTCATCCGGTCTCGGAAACCGCCGGCCGCAAAACGGCCGACGATCTCCGAAGAACAGAAGGGATTGCGGCTCGGTTCGCCTAATTACCACCGGCCTTGCAAACAACATAGGGATTGGTCGAGTTTCCCTGCAACTGGTGGACATTCGTATTGTCCGTACCGCACACCCAGACACCATTTTTATCATTCAAAATGGTGTTTGAGCCCACGTTCGTATGGGTGAGCACCGGGGATGGAGTGTCGTTGCCGCCAACTTCGGCGATCAGTGCAATCCCGGTAGTCCCCTGCAAAACGCCCGGGTCGTTAGGCGTCTGCGCGGGCGGCCCTGGATAGTAGCCGCTATCTGCGATCACGTTGTCTCGGATTACGGTTTGGCTGATAGCGTCTCCGAAGACATTGCTGTGTACGACGATTCCGGGGAGCTCCGACCCATCCAACTTATTGCCCACCACTTGCGTGTTAGAGACCTGGGCGAAGGGCCCATCCGTAGCGACGACTATCTGACCTATTAAAGGGTCTGGTTGCGGAGGGAACTCCTGGCCCTCTGTCGGGGCTGCTCCGATGACGGTGTTCCCAACGACCTGGATGTTATCGACGGGAGTGCCTTGGTTGTACGCTGCGACGACGATTCCACATCCGTTGCTATTGTCAATGACCAGATTGTCGCTCACTATGTCATTCTTAGCTCCGTTAGTGTTGCCTGGGTTCGTGCCAGGGGCGCCTGGGTCCGTGGGCCCATCGTCGGCGACACCGATTCCTCCATCTGCACGATTATGACTCGCGACATTGTGAGTGACGACGGAGTCGCTCGTTCCGACAAGTTCAATTCCCTTGTCCTCAGCGATACACCCAGGGGTAGGCGCGCCGGCAGCAGGGCAGACGTTGCCCGCCACACCGTTCCCGGTCACCAGGCTGTATTGGATAGTGACACGGGACGCGTCTTGGACAAATATTCCATGTTGATTGGCTCCAGTGACCGTAACGCCGCTGATCAGGACTTTTTCGGTCCCAGGCTCTACGTAGATGCCGATGTCACAGCCAGTTGCATTAACCGTAGCTCCAATTAACCGGCTGTTGGAAGTTAGAGTTACCGCGGTCGTTAGGCCGGTGCTACCTGCTGGCACACATGCCGCAATCGCGCAATTCGTCCCGAGCGCCGCCAACAAAAGTGTGGCCGGGATTACCGTTGATTTCCATCTCATGATCTACTTCTCCATTCCGCTTCACGAATTTACTGCTGATCCGTCGGCCGATAAGCATAGCACAATTCCGGGTTACTACGTCATAAGAGGAAATCATACTGGTACGAATCAGAAGGCGGGGCAGGGGCTTCTCAACCTTGGCAGCTCCAGCAACTCTCTTGTCATCGTTTTCCTAAGTTCTTACGTCTCCGGTAGCCGCGCCTCTCTATTCGCTTACGAAGCTTTGCTCGTGCAACCAGCGTGGTGTACCGGAGTCCATCACTACCGACCCACTCCGTCTCCGTGGCAATGCCATTCATGCGGCGCGGCGCGGGGATTTCATGTGTTCGCGGGTGATTTCGGCGGCGTGGACGCCTTTGAGATAGTCTTCGACAGACTCGGTTGAAAAAACGAAGCCAAATTCGGCCGGGTCGAAGGGCTTGTTTTCCTGTTTAGCGGCGAGATAGAGCTTGGAGGCCATCTCCAATTCGTTCTGCTCCTTTTGGATGCGCTCTTTCTGGAGCTCTTTTAACTCGGCGGTATCTTTTTCGCGCTGGCGGCGCAGGCGGGCTTCCTGGATATTCAGATTGCGGAGCTGCTTTTCGTAGAAGAGGAAGGTTTCGAGCTCGATGAGGCCGGGGCGGACGGAGGAATCCTCGTGCTCGAATTGAGCGGCGAATTGCATATGGCCGCGGGCGTAGATGCCCATTTCAAGAGAGAAGATACGCTCAGTGCGCCAGGAGTTATCGGCGAGCGCCTGGACGAGTTCGTGCTCGCGCGTGCCGGCGGGCTGGAGATCGTCGATGAAGCGCTGAACATGCCTTTCGTAGGCGGCGGCATCGTCGGTGGGAAGAAGGACGGTGCGGCCGGTGAGTCCGGTTTTGACAGAGTTGAGGGCGGATTTGGCCTTTCCTTCCGGAGTGGACGGTCCGGTGGAGAGCTGCGCATTCTGACGATTGGCATCGATTTGGGCTTGCGAAGTCTGGTTGCTCATAAGCTGCCTGAACGTAGCATGCGAGGGAGCGGAAACGAACTTTCCACATGTGGAAAAGTGGCGGAAGTGGATGAGGTGGAGAGAGAAAGATTTTTTTCCGAGATCTGTGATCGGGGCTGGTCAGGTCCGGAATCAACTGCGCGGATTTGAGGATGTCGCGCGGTTCGGCGGGACTCCGAATTGCCGATGAGCGGAGGGAACGGCGTTTGTCGGGACCTATGTCTGCGGAAGCATGCAAGTCGGTGCGCATGTTCGGCTTAGGCGTTTCGCTTCATGCGACAGTGCCGGTCCCGGGGAAGTCGGATTCGTACATCAGGTTCTGGTCATGAGCGGCAAGGCCAGCGTGGGAGAGGCGGAAGGCGTCAAGGACGTAGCGCCGTTGGCTCGGGCAAGCAGATCCAACATTACCTGCAAAACCTGCAAAACGCCTGAGGCAAGGATGCTTTGTCCAAACATTCAAGTGTCCTTCTGTTTCGGCATAAAATAGAGTCTGGAGGGCGCTTTACGCAAAGTCGGCAGCGCACATGGTTCTTCATCGCACGCCTTCTCGACGAAGGTGATCGGACGGCTGTTTATCCCTATTCCAGATTGAAGCCGATCCGCAGCAGGGACGAGGTCCGCGAGGCTGTCCTTGACGAAACCCTGCCGCTGGAAACGGAGTTCGGTCGCCAACTGATAGAGTCCCTTTACGATGTTATCTGGAGGTTGAATACCGGCAACGGTGTTGCCACCTCGCATACCGTCGTCGCGCCCGAGGGCCGAACAGCTCCTTATGAATGGGCCAAGCACTACGTTGCCGCCCAGATTATCTTTCTATCGCGGAAGGAGGCGGAACGGCTCTCTTACCCGGAGACCATTCCAATGATCGAGGAATTTCGGCGTGCCGTCGTCCAAAGTCCAAGATTTCAGCAAGGCGACAGAAAGGGCTGGTTCATCCAGCTCTCGCCCGCCGGTTTACGCCTTGAGAACCGGCCCGGCTTTGGAGGCAGTCTGATCATCGGCGGGTGTGCCTCCTCTCGCGCCCGAGCAGCGCAGCGATTCAGCCGTGGTTGCACTCTCATTTCAGAGATTCTATTCGATCTACAGGAAGCTGAGGGCGTTATTCCCGCACCGCCCTACGAACATCCGACGGTGGCCTAGATCAGCTCTCTCCCTCCACACACAGTTCACAACAAGTTCAAAATCTATAACCGCGCTTTCTCCCTTTCTCCGTTCGTATGGATCCGGTGCGCACGTGGATAATAGCGGCTTTTTTATTCAAACCCATTAAAGGTCAGAGCTACACAATTTTTGTCCGGATCAGCCTTGTAACCCCGCTTCCTTCTGGGCCCGACGCAATCTGAATTCCGAGATGCTCAGCGCTCACCGGTGTCCGACAATTTCGCAGGTGCCACTCAAAGCGGTTTCGAAATTCATGTTTCAGGCGCTCGTCTCTTACTTCAAGGTAGAAGGCGCTCAGTTCTGAGTCCAGCTGTATCACTACCACCATGTTTCGGCCGGTCAGCGGATCCATTCCGAAACGAGCTAAAACAGCTGAAAAGCGCCCGCCTGACCCTTGCAACACCTCCTTGCAATAAAAGCCAGCGCCAGCGGCATCTGTGTAAAACTTCCCCGGTTCGAATGAAGAAGCCTTGCTTCCTCGCGCGAACTCCATGAGCCATATCTGCGCAAGGGTTCCGCAAACGTTCAGCGAAGCGTTGAAAGCAGCGATAGCGTCCTCCGTGGTCCTGGGCACAACTCCATAACGGATTTGCATACTCGGAGCGGACTCCTGCAGCGCGTCAACCGAGCTCTTGAGCCAACCGTAGCGGCTGTCTACAGCAACGAGCGTGTTAAAGATCTTAGGCAGATTATGTTGCAGAGATTTCAACGTGATATTGCTGCCTGACCGCTTCAGTGAAAGCTTCAAAAGCTTTTCTGCAGCTGCGTGAGCTTGGAATATCGCTGTTTGTGTGTCGCCGCTTATCCTCAGCGCGTAAGCAGCGTTTCCGAGGTCAAACCGTGCTCTGCGCAATAGCCCTTTCTCTTCTTCATCAAAGGCGGCACTGTCAATCTCAAGATTGTAGAGACTCGTGAAGGCCGGTGTTAAGCGTGCGATTCTTCGCGCGAGAGGTTCGAATTCTTCGGGAGTAAACGCTTCGGCGATTTCATTTGGGAGATCCTCGATCCAGTCGAGAAGCGTGAGGCGCGCGCCGCTGAGATTCGCAGGAATCGCAGGAATACTTAACAGATATACGTCGCCTCTAATCAGGACGGGCACTCTACCCACAATTCCATCCCAGTGTATGCGTTCGTGGTATTTCGCAAAAAACCACGAAACAACGTAGTCAAAAAGCGACTCTCGTGCAGGGCCATCCGGGAGATTGCCGTAGATACTTCTGAACGCCTGAGACGGACGAAGATACTCTGGCAATCCCTGCGCGATAAACTCCGAGTCCAGTTTGTTCAATCGCGAGTCGATTTCTTCTTCCATTACTTAATTCTCGCCGAACCTCTCTGTGGTCCCTTCTTTTGGAATGTTACCTTTTGCAGTATTGAATGGCGATCGAGGCGGCTGCCGAACGCCACGCTCGGTTCTGTCTAGACGAGGCTTCTGCATACGCCCGTGTCGACCCGTTCATTCGAAGCATGCCCGTGTAGCTCTCTGCAATAAAGCTCGGGTTGCAACAGGCTAGTGCTCCGTGCGTGTGGGGTTTTCTAGAACGTCGGCGATAACCTAGGCACGAACTCCGTAATCGATACCCGTGCCATGCCATACAATAGCTCTTCCCATGAAGTACGAATTCAGCCATTTCGACCCATCGGCGTTTGAGCGCCTCTGCGCCGCTCTCCTGGCCGCCGAGGGATATCACGTTCGCCAATTTGCTCGGTCCGGAGGACCTGATTACGGCATAGATTTTGTCTTCGAGTCAGAACGGGTCGCCTGCATAGTGCAGGTCAAGCTCATCCGCAACGACCGCATGCCGATATCCACGCTCCGCAGCGCTATTTTTGATCTTCAACGCAGCCTAATTATGATGAAAGCTCAACGGGCGCTGCTAATTGTTTCAGTGCCCGTTTCGATTCGCGTCAGAGAGCAACTGCCCCATGCACGGGAGGTCGAAATTTGGGACGCGACGCGGCTCGAGAGTCTTCTGGATCGACATCCACAAGTCCGCCAGGCATACGCCGCATATATCACTTCGAGCGAAACGCTCGATTCACTATTGAAAGCCCTGGAGGCCAAAGCGCCCACAGTGGAAGACATTGGAGCAGCTCTATTGGCGGAGCTTGAATCGGTACCCTCAGGGACGAAATCGTGGAAAAAGTACGAAGACATTTGCGTGAAGATTTTAAACCACGCGTTTGTTCCGCCCTTGAGAATGCCACGGGTACAAAGCAGGTCCCACGATGGGCTCGACCGACGAGACGCTGTTTATCCGATAGGCTCCGGACAAGCCTTTTGGGACAGCATTAAATATCAACATTCCGCCCGAATAGTTGTCGCCGAGTTCAAGAATCATGCGAATCCCATCGGCCAAAAGGAGGTGGAGTCGCTTCAGCAATACCTGATGCCAGACGCAATGCGTTCGTTTGGGATTATATGTAGCCGCAAGCCGCCATCGAAACCAGCTCTAAAGGCGAGGAGGAGAGCGTGGATGACATCAAAAAACCTTATCCTCTTCTTGTCTGATCTTGATTTGCAGGAACTCGTTCGTACGCGCACTGATGGTGGGGACACGTCCCGAATTTTGGAATCTCAGATGGAAGATTTCTTCATAACTTTAGCCCCATGATGTGGGCAGGCATCGGCCTAGCCCTGCCGTGACTCGGGCATTTAACACTTCGAGCCTGTCGGCCATCCCGGGAGTTAAAACGTTTTCGGACCGACAAGTCCGCCTCGATCTCCCAAAGTCCGGGATGCGCGTTTTCCGTCCGTGTGGACCCGAAACGCCGTCTCACAAAGGTTAAGTTATGAAAACGGGGCTCCTTGTGAAACCATCGAGCCTACGGCAAAGTATTAGAGATGGTCAAAATCCCGGCGAGCATTCGTGAAATTCAGGCGATGGAGGTCGCGCCCGAAGAAATCATCTGCGTTATGGAGCGTATGCGTTGCCTAACCGCCCTTCTGTCGGATGACCGCATGCGCGGCTGGACGCTGCAACGCGTCGAGGACGGTTGCTCGCTCACGAATGAGGCGATATTTCGTGCAACTGCAAAATGCCGCCTATAGGCAGACGCCAAGCGCGTCTGGTTCGACGCCGACGAGTTTTTTGAGATCGTTCTCAGCGAAACCGAGCCGCAGGCCAGAGCGTAACTAGAGATGCGCGAAAAACGAAAAGACGGGATGCTCTCCTACGGCTTCTTGCTCGATAGGGATGTATCCAAAGTGGGCAGTCTGTTTCCGAAAAAGCGCACCAAGACGATTGCAGACATTGGATTATCGCAAAACGCCAGTGATGCCGAGATCGTTAGAGCCGCATGGGAACGACAGCTAACAATGGTCACCGGGAACGGCGACCACTTCGTAAAAGAGATCAACGAATTCATTGCCCAAACGAAAAAGGCATCCGACGGATGCCATGAACTCTTCGGCCTAGTCGTTCTGCCCAACGGCTTCGAACGGCAACGACGCATTT
>DASVGP010000110.1:0-10171 GCA_036379475.1 Bryobacteraceae bacterium
CTCCTGCCGGCAGATCTTATAGAACAATCCCGGCAGATTCTCCGCTTCGAACGGCTTCTCGCCTCCCAGCAACTCGTACACCATGACCGCGAGCGAGAATTGATCCGAATGACCATCCACGGTCAGTCCTTGAATCTGCTCCGGAGACATGTAGTTGGGCGTGCCGATCATGGTTCCGCTGTGGGTGACTTCATGCGAAACGAACTTTGCGACGCCGAAATCGGTCACCTTCGCGCGCGGCTCAGAGCCGGGCGCGGCATCCGCGACGATGATGTTTGCCGGCTTAATATCGCGATGGACGATGCCCTTGTGATGAGCGTAATCGAGCGCGTCGGAAACTTGCCGCAGGAATCGCAGCAGCGCAATTCTGTCCGGCAGCATGCGGCTGCGCAGCATGGCTTCGAACGACAGGCCGGTGACAAACTCCATCACGACGTAGTCAAAATCCGTATCCTCGAGCACGTCGTAAATGGTGACGATGCTGGGGTGAGACAGAATGCCCGCTGCTTGCGCTTCCCGCAGCAGCCGTTCGCGCACACGCTGGCGCTCTTCCGGGTCGGGCAACTCGCCGAGCCGGATGGTCTTGATGGCTACCGTGCGGCCGATCGCCGGGTCCAGCGCTTTGTAGACAACGCCCATAGCGCCGCGGCCGAGTTCTTCCACAATCTGGTAGCGGCCAACCTGCTTCACGCTTCTTCAGTATAGCGGTCAAAATCGGCGTGCCAAATCGGTCGAAGCCCGATGAATACGGCATTACAAGCAGGTCGCGCGCCTGCTTGTTAGGATGAGGTTATCTCGCCGATGATTCCCGAGCCCATTCAGGAAGGACTTACCTTCGACGACGTTGTGTTGCAGCCGGCTCACAGCGAAGTCGTGCCCGCCGAAGCGGATACCAGCACCCGGCTGACCGCCAAAATCGAGCTGCGCATTCCTATTGTGAGCGCCGCCATGGATACGGTGACCGAATCGCACATGGCCATCGCGCTCGCCCAGCAGGGTGGCATCGGCATCATCCACCGCAATATGACGGTCGAGCGCCAGGCCGAAGAAGTGGATCGCGTGAAGCGCAGCGAGAGCGGCATGATTGTCGATCCGGTGACGATCGAGCCTGAGCGCAAAATCTCCGAGGCGCTGGAGGTGATGAGACGCTACCGCATTTCGGGCGTGCCGGTCACCAAGAACGGAAAGCTCGTCGGTATTCTGACCAACCGCGATCTGCGCTTCGAGACCCGTTTCGATTTGCCCATTGCAGAAGTGATGACGAAGGAGAATCTCATCACCGTTCCGGTAGGAACCACGCTGGACGAGGCGAGCAAAATCCTGCACCGGCATCGCGTCGAGAAGCTGCTCGTGGTGGATGACCACTATGTGCTCAAAGGCCTGATCACGGTCAAGGACATCCAGAAGAAGCTGAAGTACCCCAACGCGGCCAAAGACGAGCATGGCCGCCTGCGGGTGGGCGCGGCGGTGGGCGCAACGGGCGATTTTCTGGAGCGCGCCCAGGAACTGGTGCGCAAGAACGCCGATGTCATCGCCGTCGATTCGGCGCACGGCCACAGCCAGCGGGTGATGGAAGCGGTAAGGGCGATCAAGCATAAGCTGCCCGAAACGCAGGTTCTGGCCGGCAATGTTGGTACCTTCGAAGGCGCGCGCGATTTGATCGCTCTCGGTGCGGATGGAGTGAAAGTGGGCATCGGGCCGGGTTCGATTTGCACCACGCGCGTGGTGAGCGGAGCCGGTGTGCCGCAGATTACCGCGATTTCCGAATGCGCCCGGGCCGCCGGGCCTGCCGGAGTACCGATCATCGCTGATGGCGGGGTGAAATATTCGGGAGATATCGCTAAGGCCATCGCCGCGGGCGCCGATTGCGTCATGATCGGCAGTTTGTTGGCCGGAACCGACGAAAGCCCTGGAGAAACGATTCTGTATCAGGGACGCACGTTCAAGAGCTATCGCGGCATGGGTTCGCTCGGCGCCATGTCGCAGGGCAGCTCCGAACGTTATGCCCAGTCCGGGAACGGCAAACTGGTGCCGGAAGGCATTGAAGGCCGTGTGCCGTACAAAGGCCCGACGTCGGAACTGATTTATCAGCTTGTAGGCGGTTTGCGCTCCGGCATGGGTTATTGCGGGTGCCCGAATATTACAGCCCTGAAAAGTCGAGCGAGGTTCCTCCGCATCACCTTCGCCGGACTTCGCGAGAGCCACGTACACGACGTCATCATTACGAAAGAAGCCCCGAACTACCGGCTGGAATAAGAGGCCGTCTTAGAAGTTGAACTGCGCCTCGAATTGCATCTGCCGCGCCGGAAGCTGATTGGTAACACCCGGCAGCGGCTGCCCGAAACCGGGGCCGGGCGCGGGGCCGTTTCCATAAGTCCCGCTGTAGCCCACGAAATTCGCGTGATTGAAAACATTAAACGCTTCCGCGCGGATCAGCAGCCGCTTGCTTTCTGATCCCAGTGTAAAAGCGCGTTCGATAAAGGGCGAAACGTCGTAAATCGGTCTACCGAGGCCGGTGTTCCTGCCCACCACAACTCCGTCGATCACCGGCCGGTCCGTGGTCGCGCCCGAATCGCCGCTGTTGGTGATTCCGGTGACTATATCGAACGGAAAGCCCGAGCCTAGCGTCGCAATGCCCCCAATGTGAATCTTGAGCGGCGCGACATAGATCATGCTGAGCACAAACCGATGCCGCTCGTCGAAGATCGCGTTTCCGTTTTCCACCCGCCCGGTGAAATTCGGATCGTTCGGGTTCTGGCGTGGAACATCCGGATCGACGTTATCGATCGCGTGCGACCATACATAGCTTGCTAACATCGAAAGCCGCTCGCTGAAGCGATGATTCAGATTGACGTCGAGCGCTTCGTAATACGAATAGCCGTCGTTCACATCGCTCTGAATCACGCTATAGGGCGGTTGCGGGTTTGTGGCTGATGCAGGATTGCAAGTCATCGTCTGCTTTGCATACCACCAGATCCAATAAGGCCGCGTGCAGTTTGCCGCTTGCGCCGATCGGATTTGGCCCGGAGCCGTGCGGACGAAAGGCGCCGGGGGATCGACATCCAAGGGCCGATTGATACGCAGCGTGTGCGAGCCTATGTAATCTGCCGTCAGCACCCACTGCTTTCGAAGCCGCCGTTCGATGCCGAAAGTCCATTGCTCGGAATATGGATTGCGCAGCGCGCCGGGGTATCCGGCGAGCGCAGCGGTGGGGAAAAATTGGTCCAGGTAAGCGCTCTCGCCCGGCCGGATGTAGAGGCTCCGCAACGGCGCACCGGCGCCCAAAGGAAACTTCGGAAGCGGAACAGCCGCGACGCTTGCGGGAAATCCGATCTGGCCCACGGCCGCCGTGTAATTAAAGACGCCCTCCGGGCCGGTAAGCGCGTAATTCGCCGCGGAATTATCCACGATCTGCGAATAATAGATCCCAAAGCCGCCGCGGAGGACCGTCTTCCCTTGGCCGCGCCAGTCATAAGCGAATCCGATACGCGGCGCAAAATCCCTATCGGAATCAGTAAATGTCTGGCGCTCATAACGCAGCCCGAGATTCACAGTAAGATCCGGCCGCAACCGATAGTCGTCCTGCACAAACAATGCCCACAAGACATCGTTCACGGAGTAATTCGCATTACCATAACTCTGGGTATAGGTTTGTACATTGGCTAGATTGTCGATATAGGCTGGGCTTTCGCAATAGGAAAGCGCCTGAGTGCAGGTTTTGTAAAGAAACTGGCCGTCGTAAATGGGGCCGCCGTACTCTTTACTGTTGCCGCCGTTATGCGCCGTAATCATATCCACGCCAAAGCGTATCTGCTGCCTGCCATAAGTCAGCGAAACGGTATCGTCCGCTTCGTATTGGCGGTTCAGCAATAGCGCCGATTGCGAAGTGCCGGAGGTGAAGGTTCCCCCGGCTGAAATCGGCACTTCGAACTGCGGCCCGTAAAGGACCGGAGCAAATTGGGTAATCGGCGAGCCGAGCTGAAACTGCAGGTGAACGTCGTTGACAAGCCGCGGGCCAAGGATCGCGGTTTCGCTCAATTCTTCTGAATAAGTGCGCCGCTTAAAGATGCGATCGATGCTCGGTAAGCTGTTCCCTCCTACTGCGCCGTTTGGATTCGTGTCGTAAAATCCATCCACATCGCTTCGAAAGAAGAGATTGTTCCGGTCGTTGAATTGATGGTCGATGCGCAGAAATCCGAGCCAGCCGCGATAGCGGCCAACGAAGTTACCGGGCGCTATCGGGGAAGTGACTGGAGATACACGATCTTGGCTGGTGTATTCGCCGGAGGCGAAAAATTGAGTGTGTCCGCCGTCGCCGATTGGGCCCGACAGCGATAAGGCGCCTTGGCGGACGGTATCGTTGGTGATTTCGCTTCCGCTGGTGGCGGTCGCCGCGTTAAATCCGGATAGCTTGGCCTCGGGAGCCGAAGGCCGCCACATTCCTAAAAATGAGCCATGAAAACGATTGCCGCCGCTTTTGGTGACGATGTTCACCACGCTGCCGGTGGTTGCGCCGTATTGCGCCGAAAATGCGTTTTCGAGCACGGTCATCTGCTGCACCGCCGCCAGCGGAATAGCGGTAAAAATCGTCTGCCGCCCCCAACTGTCGTTTCCCGTTGCGCCGTCGATCTCAAACCAGGTCTGGCGCCGGCCGGATCCATTGGTGGTGAACAGGTTCTGGTTCAGAAACACGTCACCTTGATTGATGGCTGCCCGATTTGCCGCATTGAGCAGAGGCAGATAGGTGATCTTGCGGTCGAGCAGCGGCATTTGCTCTATCTGGCGAGCGCCAAGCGAATCGCCAAGCTGTGGTTCATCGGCACGGATGCCTCCGGCGGTCCCCGTCACGGTAACTTCGGTTCTCCCTCCCGCGGGAAACAAGCGAAAATGCAGCTTCGCGGTTGTGCCGCCGGCAAGGTGGAGATCGGTCAGTCTGGCTTCCGCGAATCCGTGCTTCGCCGCAGTGACGATATAAACCCCGGAGATGGGCAGGCCGCGCAGGGAAAAGCGGCCCCGGGTGTCGGTTTGGGATAGCCGCCGCAACCCTGTCTGCGTGTTGGTTGCGGTGAGGCTCACTCCCTCGACCGCCGCGCCGATGGCATCTACAACACTGCCTTGAATCGTGGCGCTGTCCGGAGTCTGTGCAACCAGAAACCGAGCCGGGAGCGTCAGCGACCAGACCGCGAAAGCGATGCAGACGATCCTTTTCAGACCCACTCGCCGTGCCGCATCACCGGCATCGCGCGTCCGTCCTGCGCGATACCGTCTACATCGGTTTCGCCCGATCCGATCATCCAATCGACATGAATCAGGCTGTTGTTGGCGCCGCGTTTCGTCAGTTCCGCAGCATCGAGTTCCTCGGCGTTTTCCATGCACGTGCTGTAGGCTTGTCCGAGCGCGATGTGGCAGGCGGCGTTTTCATCGAACAGCGTGTTCCAGAACAGCAAGCCGCTGCTAGCGATGGGCGACGAATGCGGCACCAGCGAAACTTCGCCCAGTCGGCGCGCGCCGTCGTCGCTCGAGATCATCTTTTCCAGTATTTGTTTGCCGTTGGTCGCCGAAGCTTCCACGATGCGCCCTTTTTCAAATCGCACCTCGATGTTTTCGATCAACGTGCCTTGATATGAGAGCGGCTTGGTGCTGCGAACCTTGCCTTCAACACGGTCCTTGTGCGGCGTCGTGAACACTTCTTCGGTCGGCATGTTGGGCACGCAGCGAATCCCGTTGCGCGACACCGTGGGGCCGCCAAGCCAGCGATGGCCATCTGCCAGCCCGACCCGCAGATCGGTTCCAGGCGCGCGGAAGTGTAGCGCCGCGAAGCGGTGCCGATTCAGAAAATCCACGCGCTCTTGCAGCTTGGCGATGTGCTTTTCCCAGGCTGCGACCGGATCGGCGGCATCGGCGCGGGTAGCTGCGAAGATAGCATCCCACAACCGTGCCATGGCAACCTCTTCGCTCTCGTTCGGGAACATCGTCTTGGCCCAAGCGGGCGTGGCGCAAGGGACGATGGTCCAATTGATTTCGTGGTGGGTGATCAACTCCAAAGCAGGCTGCATTCCCTTCGAAACCGCCAGATTCGCGCGCGAGACTTTATCCGGATCTTGCCCGGCGAGCAAAGCCGGATTGCTGCCGGTGATGGCGAGTCGCGCTGCGCCGCTGCGATAGGCCGCCGCCATGCCTTCAAACAGCCATACCGGAGCGCGGTCGAAACTTTTTTCGCCAGGCGCGTAGCGGTAGCGCAGGAGCGTGGCCTGATCGTCGCTGTAGAGCGTGGTGACGAGCGATGCGCCGGCTTTGTATGCCTTTTCCGCAATAAGCCTGGCGAGCGGAAGCGCTTCGATCGGCGCGGTCATGACCACTTCCTGGCCGGGCGCTAATCCGAGGCCAATCCGAATCGTCAAATCCGCCAAACGGTCCAGCTTTTCTGTATCGACAGCTTGCGTGCGAGAAGCTGCTGCAATCGTTGCTTCGCTCATACGCCAAGTTTGACACGCGGGCCGCGTGACTCAGTGCGTCATGGCGTAAACGATATAGTTGATGCCGATGCGGATGCCCAGGGCGGAATATTTTTGCGGATAGCTCGGATCATCGGCCCACTCCCAGGAATCGCCCACGTCGGAGTTGAACGTCATGGCGACCATGAGGCGGCCTTTGTCGTCGTAGATGCCACGCCAATGCGCCTGATAGCCGTCGTTTCTGTAGGTGGTGCCGAGCCGCACGCCCCATTCGCCCGCCACCTGATAGCGATTGTCGAGATCGTAGACGACGTGAAAAATCGGGTCGCTATTGGGGATCTCGACGATCGGCCGGTGAGGAAAGACGCGCTTCATGCTGGCTTCGAAGATCTTCCAGTCATTGGTGCCCCAGAAATCGTCGCACATGAGAAAGCCGCCGCGTAACAGGTAATCGCGGAGCTTGTGCGCCTGCGCATCGGTGAGGTCCCATTCGCCTACGAACACGGCGTAGAGCCAGGGCCAGTTGTAAACATCGTCCCCATCGTCAAGATTGACCGGCTGCTCCACCGAGCGCGCGTCAATTCGTGTGAGCCGCTGCACCGCGCGAATGAAATGGCGATCGGCGCGCGGATAGTCGTTGGTCCAGCTCGAATGCCCTCTTCTCCAGTCCCATCCGGCATGACGGAAATGCGCGTCCGGAATGGAGGGGAACATCAGCCGGGCAAACACCCATTCCCCCGGAACCTTGTAATCCGGCGGAAGCGGGATCACGTCCCTGCCGTACTCGTCGCCTGGATACTGACGGAAGGGCCGCGGCTTCTGCGAAGAGCGATCCGCCGCGTAAAGCGCGCCGAGAATGGCCAAACCGCATGCCAGACGAGCGAAAAACTGAGAACGCATCATCCGCACACTGCCTGCCCCGAGCATAGCAGTACGCTTTCGAGGGGGCGGGCTTCAGCTCCCGCGGAGCTTTAGCTCCGCTGCCGAGCCGCGTTCCGTGCTCCTATTCCGCAATATGGATCCGCATCCCGCCGAGATATTTATCCGCCGCGCCGTAATAGCCGGTCAAATCCAGCTTGCCGTCATGGGCTGAATCCACGATGGCGCCTTCGAGAAAAATCACATTCGGAACGTTGCCGGATTTTTCCCACTTCAGCGAAGGCGCGATAAAAGCTTGATCCGCGCGCGCCAGAACATGTGCCGGATTGTGGCGGTCGAACAGCACCCAGCCCGGCCCGTAAACCAAATGATCGTCGGCGCCGTTATAAAGCAGCAAAATACCGGCTTTGGTCATGATTGGCGGCGGTCCGGGCTCCATCACGCGCGAATCGAACGCGCCCGGCCGGCGCTTGAGGACCGGCTGAGCGGCCGCATCCTTCCAATGCAGCAAATCGGTGGAAGAGGCAAGCCCCATGTAATCGCGCAGCATTCCGTTGCGGTCTTTCTTGGTGCCTAGATAGTACATCCACCACTTCCCGTTTACCTTTTGCGGAAGAATGGCCCCGGATTTCGTCCACTGGATGTTCCAGGTTCCCTGGTAAGCCGGGAGAATGACGCCGCGGCGTTTCCAATGAATCAGATCCTTGGATGTCGCGAGGCAAAGCTGCGCATCGTGCAGGTTGTATCCCGTGTAAGTGAGATAGTAAGTACCGTCGATACGCACGATGCGCGGATCTTCGACGCCGCCTCCTTTTTCGTAGCTCGCTTGGGGAGAAAGCACCGGCTGCGGCCTCACTTTGAAGTGAATGCCGTCAGTGCTCTCTGCATAGCCAATTCGGGATACGTGATGGCGGTCCTGCGCCCGAAACAACAGGACGGTCTTGTTGCCCACGCGGATGGCCGCCGGATTGAAAGTCGCCAGGTCTTTCCATCCGCTTCCCGGGCCCAAAAGCGGCCAGTTCGATATACGCTGAGCGCTGATACGGACCCAGTGTGGCTGCGCGGCGGTAACTGTAACCGCGAAAGCGATCGCGGAAAGGAGATAACTGGCTTTCACATTCAATGTGTTCTTACTATACAGCCTCCCGGAGAACTTCGGCTAAGTGATCAGGAGGAAGCCAATAAACGCGATCTTTATGGCGTTGGAGTGAGCGCTTTGATGACGTCGCGAGCGATCGGAGTGCCGAGGCCGGTTACGAAATCGAATCCGGGAGCCGCAAGGCAGGCCGTACCACAGAGTCCGTTTGTGCCGATCGTAATGTCGTTCAACGGTCCGCTCCGGCTGCCGGAAAACGAATAAAGCGCGTAGGCCGCTTGCGATGTGTTGAGGGGAGTGCCGGATCGCGAATCCGCCCGCGCAATCAATCCGGACCATTGCGGTGCGCCCGCGCTGGTTCCCGCCACCTGGAGCCAGCCGAATAGGCCCTCATACGGCAGGCTGTCGAAGACTGCAAGGCCGGTGACCGGATCGGCGAGGAAGGCGACATCGGGAACAGCGCGGGATGGAAAGCCGTTCAGAAACACAGATTGCGCCGGGGATGGCGGTTCGAACTGGCTAAGGCCGCCGCTGCTGGCACTCCAAGCCAATTCCTGCAGGCGGCGTGCCACACCGCGATGAGAGAACACGACTTCCATGGTCGTGCCGCCCACTGCCAGCACGTAGGGTGATGCCGCCGGGTACGACACACCGAAACCGGCGTCTCCCGAACTGGCGACGAAAGCGACGGAAGAGAAATACTCGAAGACCTGATCGATTTCCGTTTCCTGGCTGAACTCCGGTCCGCCCCAACTCATGGAGACGACATTGGCGGTTTGCGCCGCGGCGATTACCCCTTCAAACATATTGGCGAAGGTGTCATCGGCCGCTTCTACCAGCAAAATTTTCGCTTGCGGTGCAGTAGCATGCGCCCATTCGACATCGAGCGATATTTCCAGAGCCCATCCGGCATCCACTTGCGGCGCGGAACCCGCGGCGTACATTTTGGTGAAACACTTGTTTGCTGAGGTGCACTTGGGCAGATTGAATTGCGCATCGAAAATGGCGAGATCCGCCTCGATGTTAGGGTCGTCATAAGCCTCAACGAGCGCGATAGTCTCGCCTTTACCGGCGGCTGCGGAGTTCCTGGTTGGGAAATCGTACAGCGTGTGCACATTTGCGGGCGTCAGGCCCACAGGTGTGCTGAAGTACACAGGCGCCGCATGGGGGCTTGCGGCATGTTTCGGCATGAGCAGCCGGAATTGGGCGCGTGCATGGCCAGGCGCAACGGCCGGCATGCCGACGGTCTGCCCACCGCGGGCCAGGCCGACAAGCGTCAAGAGAAGCAATCCGAGTAAACCCTGTTTTGCGATCAAAGCAACCTCCGTTGCAGAAATACGGAGGTATTGTAAGGTTTTTAGGCTAGATTGTCACGCAAATATTAAGAAGTAACTTAGGGTGGACTTGTTATCCGCGAAACAGCATACGCCAGGTGACAACAACCAAAGCGTGTGTGACCATCGGTGCGCGGATGCTCTTGGTCTGCGCATAAGCGTAACCACAGGCGATCCCGAGCACGCCTGTCACCAGCGCCTGCCGCCAGTCGGGGAAATGGCGGAACCAGAGATGGGCGCAGCCGTAGACGACCGATGAAATCACGACGGCTAGCATACGGGATTTCTGGATGTTCAACAGCGCGCGCTCAATGAAACCGCGGAAAAAGAGTTCCTCCGCCAGCGTCACCACCCATAGAAAAGCGAACAATGTGCCAATACCGGTAAGTGTGGCGCGCCACCATTCC
>DASVGP010000111.1:0-29790 GCA_036379475.1 Bryobacteraceae bacterium
GAATCCGGAACACCTGAGACGGCGCGCTTTCTGGGTACAAAAGGCGTTCTGGAAGCCACCCCGGACGCTTTGCAATATTCTCCACAGCGCGGCATAGATACCGAACCCAGTTACTACTCGGGCAGCTTTCCGGAGCCGATGCGCTCGAACTATGTCAACCAGTGGCACAAGAAGCACGATCCTGTACCCGGACACGAGTATATGGCAGACGGCGCTGTGTATGACGGCCACAACTGGGACGACCTTGCGCCCCACTTATGGAATTTCTTCCAGGCGGTCCGCACCCGCGGCACCGTAGTCGAGGACGCTGTATTCGGTAACCACGCCGCCATCGCCTGTCACATGGCGAACGAATCTTACTTCCATAAGTCGCCGGTAACTTACTCCGAGGCGAAGAAGATTAATAAGGCGTAGCTCTCAGCCGCTTTCGGCAGTCACAGGTCACTTCACCTGGGAGCTTTGAATGCTGGTGAGCCCAGGGCGGATGTGGAGCACATCACTCTTTTTCTCTTCTCAGCGGCCCGCACCGAGCCGCGCTTAAGCGCGGAGTGAACTCCAGCACTGAAGTGCGCGCCACAAGCTTAGCGTTTCTTCCGCACCAGTCGGCGGGCTTTGCGCACAACCGCGGGTGCGGCGGCGAATGCTTCTTCTACGAGTGTTTGTTGCTGGTCGTGGTGGACTTTGTGTGCGCCGGCGGCAGGGCTGGCGGCGGTGGGACGGCCGACATAACGCAGCGGGCGCTTCATGGGGCCGCCGTTTCCGTTGGGATTGATGATCGATTGCATCTGCTCCTCGACGAAATACCACGCACCCATGTTTTCCGGCTCCTCCTGTACCCAGAACAGTTCGGCTGCATCCGAGTAGCGCTGTAAAACGTCGGTAAGCCGCTGCAACGGGAACGGATAGAGCTGCTCCAGGCGAATGATGGCGACATCGGTGCGGCGCAGCTCTTCGCGCTTGTTCATCAGATCGTAGTAGACTTTGCCGGAGCACAGCAGGACACGTCGAATAGTGCCGCCGACATACTGCGAGTCGCCGATCACCTCCTGAAATGCTCCGCTGGTTAGTTCTTCCAGCCGCGAGGCTGCTTTCGAGTAACGCAGCAGGACTTTCGGAGTAAAGACAATGAGCGGCTTGCGGATGCCGCGCCGATCCGCGCCGCCGTACATCTGGCGCCGCAACAGATGGAAGTACTGCGCCGGTGTCGTGCAGTTACACACCTGAATGTTGTTCTCGGCGCAAAGCTGGAGGAATCGCTCGATGCGCGCGCTGGAGTGCTCCGGCCCCTGGCCTTCGAGGCCATGTGGCAGCAGCAGCACCAGGCCGCTCGGCTGGTTCCACTTCGGCTCGGCAGAAACCACAAACTGGTCGATGATGATCTGCGCGCCGTTTACGAAATCGCCAAACTGCGCTTCCCACATCACGAGCGTCAGCGGGTCCGCCACGCTGTAGCCAAATTCGAAACCCATGGAGGCGTATTCGCTGAGCGGGCTGTCGATCACTTCGAATTTTGCCTGTTCCGGATCCAGGTGCTTCAGCGGCACATAGCGCTCGCCGGTTTCGTAATCGCTGAACTGGAGATGCCGCTGCGTGAAGGTTCCGCGTGCCACGTCTTCGCCGGTCAGCCGCACCGGAGTTCCTTCGAGAACCAGGCTGCCAAAGGCCAAAGTCTCGGCGAATCCCCAATCGATCGGCCCTCCGCGCAGCGCTTCAGCGCGCTTTGCGAGAAGAGTTTTTAATTTAGGATGCAGACGAAACTCTTCCGGCAATTGAGTAGATACTTCGACCACCCGGGCTAGCGTTCGGTAATCCGCCGCGGTGGCGGGGATCGGCTGATGAACCTGTTCGGCCGGAATCTCGGCAAACTCTTCGATGACGAACTGCTCGCGGCTCTTCTTGGCGGAGTCGTAAATCTCGTTCAGATGATCGTGTGTTTGCTTGCGGAACTGATCGACTTGGTCCTGAGCAGCCAGATTCTCGCGCACTACGCGCTCGGAATACTGTGTTGCAGCGGTGGGAAGCGCCTTGATTTTTCGGTACATCACCGGCTGGGTGTAACTCGGATCGTCAGCCTCGTTATGGCCCCAGCGCCGGTAGCCGATGATATCGACCACCACATCGCGCCCGAAACGCTGGCGGTAATCATAGGCAAGCTGCGCGGCACGCAGGCAAGCTTCCGGTTCGTCTCCGTTCACGTGGAAAATGGGTGCCTGAACCGAGAGCGCGACATCGGTGGAGTACATGCTACTACGCCCGTCGAGAGGATTGGTCGTGAAGCCGATCTGGTTGTTGGTAATCACGTGGATCGTGCCGCCGGTCGTGTAACCTTCGAGCTGCGAAAGCTGCAGCGTTTCGGCGACCACCCCCTGGCCAACCAAAGCTGCGTCCCCGTGAATCAGGATCGGCAGCACGCGCTTGCGCCCGGCGTCTCCGATGCGATCCTGCTTCGGGCGCACCAAGCCTTCCACCACCGGATCGACGGCCTCGAGATGGCTTGGGTTGAAGGCTACCGAAACGAGAATCTCCTTGCCTTGCGTCGAGCGATGAATACCGCTCGCGCCGAGATGATACTTTACGTCGCCGGAGCCTTGCACGCTGTCGGGATCGGGTTCGCCTTCGAATTCGGAAAACACCTGCGCCATCGACTTGCCGACCACATTCGCCAGGACGTTGAGGCGCCCGCGATGCGCCATGCCAATAACCGCTTCGTGCGCGTCTTCATTGGCAGCGCGCTCCAGAATTTCGTCGAGAGCGACGATCGTGCTCTCCAGCCCTTCCAGCCCGAAGCGCTTTTGCCCGACGAAACGGTTCTGCAAAAAATGCTCGAACTCTTCAGCTTGAACCAGCCGGTTCAAAATGCGCAGGCGCACGGCATCGTCGAGCTTCCACAAGTTTGTCGTGGCTTCCATGCGGTCCTGCAGCCATTGCTTTTGCTCCGGATCCTGGATGTGCATGTACTCGACGCCCATCGAGCCGCAGTAAGTGGCGCGCAGCCTGTCGAGGATCTCGCGCAGGGTTTCGTACGGCTGCATGTAGGAGCCGATGGCGCCACTGGGCGCTTTGACCGCGCCGGCCAAAAACGGCCGGTCCAGATCCCACATGGTCAAGCCGTAGGAAGACGGATCGAGCTCCGGGTGAAGAGAAGGCTCGCTGCCCAATGGATTGGTGTTGGCAACCAGATGGCCGCGCGTGCGGTAGGCGTTGATGAGATGGATGACCGCCGCTTCTTTCGCTACGTCGGCGTTCACCTGCGAGTAGCGTGTTGGCGAGATCTGCCGGTCCGGCTGCCATTTCAGCGGCAGATAGGGAATCTTCAGATCGCGGAAAATCTCATCGTAGAAACCGTCTTCGCCCAGCAGGAATTGGCCCAGCTTGGCCAGAAACATGCCCGATTCCGCACCTTGAATGACGCGGTGATCGTAGGTGCAGGTAGCGGTAAAGACTTTGCTGATGCCGAGCAGCGCGCGGTTTTCCTCTGTAGTGGCGGCGAACTCGGCCGGATAATCGATCGCGCCGGTCGCGATAATCGCGCCCTGGCCCGGCATGAGCCGCGGAACCGAGCCGAGCGTGCCCACCGTGCCCGGATTCGTGAGCGAAATGGTGGTGCCTTGAAAATCGGGGAGCTGCAGCTTATTGGCCCGCGCGCGGGCGACTATATCGTCGTAAGCGGCAGCAAATTGCCCGAAGCTCATGCCGTCGGCGTTCTTGATGTTCGGAACTTTCAACGAGCGCGAACCGTCTTTGCCCGCCACATCCACGGCGAGGCCGATATTGATGTGATTGTGCACCACGCGAAACGGCTCGCCTTGATTTTCCGCGTATGCGTGATTCAGCACCGGGTTCGCGCGCACCGCCTTCACGATGGCCCAGGCAACCAGATGCGTGAAGCTCAGCTTGCCCCGGCCCTGCAACGCGCGATGACGATTGATCGCATTGCGGTTTTCTTCCAGCACGCGGACCGGGATCTGGCGCTGTGAAGTTGCCGTAGGAATAGCGAGGCTCGCGATCATGTTTTGCGCAATGCTGGCGGCAGCGCCGCGGAGCGGAATCAGTTGGTCGCTCGCGCCGAGCACTTCGCTTGCCTTTTGCGGCTGGGCTGGAGCAGCTTTGGCTATTTCCTTCGAGGGCTGCTCCATTTTTCGCGGCTCGGGAGCGGGACCGGGCGGCTCTTTGCGCGGCGGCTCTTTGGAAGGCGGTTCGCGACGCGGTTCCGGCTCAATCGGGTTCGGAGGCTGTTGGGGCGAGGGAACGTCGGGCCGGGGCGGAGGCTTTAGCGGCGGCCCCTGCGGCTCGGGCATTTCCGCAGCCGCTCCGTTGTGCCCGGATTCATGGAAAAGTTCGGTCCAGCCTTGATCGAGGCTGCCGCGATCGAATCGATACTGCTCGTAAAGCTCGTCTTCCAACCAGCTATTGATACCCAACGCCGGGTCATTTGCTTTCGGCATGAAAACTTGATTTCTTAGGAGACTCTCACAGGACTGCTAGATTTCATTTTAAACGGCCAATGATTTAATATCGGACGCAATAGTAAAATGTGTATAGATGACCCTCGACGAACTGGAAAGAGAGTACGTTTCGCTCCGGCAGCAGGCGGAAGCTGTTCGGAGTTATCTTTGACGCCCCCGCCAGGCAGCAACAACTAACAAAACTCGAGAGCGAAATCTCCGCTCCGGATTTTTGGAACCATCCGGAGAAGAGCCAGCGCGTCATGCAGGAGCGCAAGCGGCTGGAGGAGGCGATCGGGCATGCGCGCACGGTTGCTGCGGCCACCTCCGACATCGACACGCTTTTCGAGCTGGCACGAGAAGGCGAGGCCGTCGATGGCGAACTCGAGCGCGAGATCCGATCGCTCGAAAGCACGCTGGAGACGCTCGAAACCGGCATGCTGCTCTCCGGCGAAAACGATGCGCGGGATGCGATCGTCGTGATTCACCCGGGCGCAGGCGGCACCGAAAGCCAGGACTGGGCCGAGATGCTGCTGCGCATGTACTTACGCTGGGGGGAGCGGCACGGCTATCAGGCCGTCGTCACGGATCGGCTCGAAGGCGAAGGCGCAGGTATCAAATCCGCGACCGTCGAAATCAATGGCGAAAATGTGTACGGACAGTTGCAATCGGAGATCGGCGTGCACCGGCTGGTCCGCATTTCACCATTCGATGCCAACGCGCGCCGGCATACCTCGTTCGCCTCGGTATTTGTCTATCCGCAGATCGAAGACGATATCAAAATCGAGATCAAGCCCGAAGACCTGAAGATTGACGTTTTCCGCGCCAGCGGAGCGGGCGGCCAGCACGTGAACCGCACCGAATCGGCGGTCCGCTTTACCCACCTGCCCACGGGCCTGGTAGTGCAATGCCAGAATGAACGCTCGCAGCACAAGAACCGCTCCAGCGCGATGAAGCAGATGCGCGCCAAGCTGTACGAATACGAGATGCAGAAGCGGCGCGCCGAAGACCAGAAGCTGGAAGACACCAAGCTCGACATCAACTTTGGCAGCCAGATCCGCAGCTACGTGCTCGCGCCATACCGCATGATCAAGGATCACCGGACGAAGCTTTCCATCGGCGACGTGGACCGGGTTCTCGACGGCGATCTCGATTCTCTGATCCACGCTTTTCTGGTTTGGAAGAAGACCGGGAAAGCGGCCGGAGACGGACAGGATGAGCTGCCGGATTAAGGGTGATTGACGCGAACGAATTAGACCGCGCCGGCGAACTGATCCGCGCCGGGCGCTTGGTCGCCTTCCCTACCGAAACGGTTTACGGCGTGGGCGCGAATGCCCTCGACCCGGAGGCCGTTGCTCGCATCTACGAAGCCAAAGGGCGGCCTTCGTCAAGCCCGCTGATCGTTCACGTTTCCGATACCGCGATGGCGCGAACGATGGCGGCGGACTGGCCCGCGCTCGCCGATGCTCTGGCGGCGCAATTTTGGCCCGGCCCGCTGACCCTAATCGTGCGCAAAGCGGAGATCGTGCCGGATCTGGTCACCGCGGGCCTCCCTTCGGTGGGCCTGCGCGTACCCTCGCATCCAGTCGCGCTAGAGCTGATCCGCCGAGCCGGCGTTCCCATCGCCGCGCCCAGCGCCAACCGCTTCACAGAAATTTCTCCTACCACTGCTGCTCATGTACAAGCTTCGCTGGGAGGACGGGTAGACCTGATCCTCGACGGCGGCCCGGCGCAAGTGGGCATCGAATCGACGGTAGTATCTCTGGTTCGCAATCCGCCCGAAATTCTGCGGCCCGGCATGATTACGAAAGAGGATTTGGAAGCGGCAAGCGGCGTGCCATGGCAGCGCGGCAATATCGACCTTCCCCATGTGATGGAATCGCCGGGCTTGCATCCGCGGCACTACGCGCCGCGTACCCCATTTTATGTTCTCGAACGCGGTGAAAAACCTCCCGCCGGGCGCGGGCGTGTTCTGGAAATGCCGGGAACCGCCGCGGAATATGCCGCAACGCTGTATACGCGGCTGCGCGCAGCAGACTTGGAAGGATGGGATTGGATTGCGGTCGAGAAACCGATCGAAACGCCGGCGTGGACCGGGATTCTCGACCGCTTGAAACGTGCCAGTTGGAGAGCTTGAAACTGGGCCGTGAGCGTAAGCGAACTCGTCTGGGCGCTTACGCTTTCGGCTCAGATTCGAAATTAGCTACGCATGTACCATCTCGAACGCCTTCTTGTAGTCCTTCAAGAACTGCGCCAGGCCCGTGTCGGTCAGCGGATGATGGAAGAGCTTCTCGAGAACTTTGAAGGGCATGGTTCCAATATCCGCGCCCGCCTGTGCCACATCGACGACATGCAGTGGCCCGCGAATCGACGCCGCGAGAATTTGTGTCTTGTAACCGTAATTCGAGTAAATTGTCTTGATCTCTTTGATCAGGTTCATGCCCGGCCAGCCGGTGTCGTCGATGCGGCCGATGAACGGGCTGATGATGTACGCGCCTGCCTTGGCTGCGAGCAGCGCCTGCGCTGCGTTGAAGCAAAGCGTCACGTTCACGCGAATTCCTTCTTTCGAGAGCGCCGAAACCGCAACGATTCCTTCGGGAATCAGCGGAATCTTCACCACGACGTTCTTGTGAATCTTCGACAGGCGGCGGCCTTCGTCGATCATCTCCTTGGAAGTAGTGGAAACTACCTCGGCGCTGATATCGCCGTTGATGATGTCGCAAATTTTGCGGATCTGATCTTCCATGGCGACGCCTTCCTTCGCAATCAGCGTAGGATTGGTCGTCACGCCATCCACGATGCCCCAGGCAGCTCCTTTTCTGAGTTCGTCCAGGTTCGCTGTATCTAGAAAAATCTTCATATCTGCACCTTCTCTTATTGGATGCGCCGGCGCGCCCCGCGTAGCGCATCGAATTAACAAAGAGTAGCTCTTCAGGATCGATAGTATCACCGGCGGAGAGATCGCCCGGCTTTCGGCACCCTATAATCATGACCATGTCCGTCTTTTCGGCAGCGCGGAAACGGCTGGCTGCGATTCCGGCTCTGACGGTCCTCCATAGTGTTCCGCTCGCGGGTTATACCCGTTTCGGCATCGGCGGTCCGGCGTCTCTACTTTGCGAAACGGCTGATGAAGCTGCCTTTGTAGAAGCGCTCCGGGTCGCGAACCAGATGGCAGACGACGGAAAGCGATCGTCTGCCCCAGCAATGGTCATCGGTGGAGGAACCAACCTGATCGTCTCCGATGCCGGATTCGAGGGCGTTGTCCTGCGATATACCGGTTCGCGGATCGTCCAACGGGACCAGACGTTGTGCGCCGAATCGGGCGCCCCGCTGCAAGACGTGGTGGATCAAAGCATTGCATGCGGCCTCAAAGGCATAGAAACCATGACCGGCATTCCGGGCTATCTTGGCGGAGCGGTCTATGGCAACGCCGGAGCTTACGGGCGATCCATCCAGCAAGCCGTCGTGCGCGTGCGTGTCGCCGATGGCGAGCGCGTCTTCGATCTGCGCGGCGAGGACTGCGGATTCCGCTATCGTGAAAGCATCTTCAAACAACGCAAGCAATGGGTGATCCTGGCGGCCGAGCTTCGCTTTGAGGAAGGCGACCCCACCGGGATGGCTCGGCGCGCTGCAGAGATCCGCGCTATCCGCGATGCCAAATATCCGCCTGCGATGAAATGTGCCGGAAGCATTTTTAAGAATCTGCTATTCGCGGAATTGCCGCCACTGGTGCGAGCGCAAGTTCCCGAAAAGGTCATACGCGAAGGGAAAGTGCCCTCGGCTTGGTTTCTCGAGCAGGCCGGCGCAAAAGGTCTGCGCTGCGGCGACATTCAGGTGGCCGATTATCACGCGAATTTGGTCTATAACGATGGAGCGGGGACAGCAGCCGACCTGGTGAGGGTGATTCTGGATCTGAAAAGACGCGTTCGCGAACGGTTCGGATTCGATCTCGAAGAAGAAGTGCAATATATAGGTTTTGAGCCGATCCCCGCTGTCGTGTAAGTTCCCATGCCGCGTGCGGTTCCGCTTGTAATGGCCGTTTTGGCAGCGCCTTTGCTCCAGGCGCAGGCCGCAATCACGTTGCTACTGGTCAATGGGAAAATCATCACGGGAGATCCGCAACAGAAAGAAGCGCAAGCGGTCGCCATCGCCGGTGGCCGCATCGATGCGCTGGGTTCGACCGCCGAGATCCTGCGTCTGCGCGAGCCCAATACGCAGGTCTTTGATTGCCATAACCATCTGGTGCTGCCGGGTTTTCACGATGGACGGGTGCATTTTTACCAGGGCGGAAGAGACCTCACCGGGCCGCGGCTTCGCTATACGCAAAATGCCGCGGAATTCCGCGGCATTTTGCGCGATTTCGCCAGTCATGTTCCCAATGGACATTGGATTGTTGGCGGAAACTGGGATTGCAGGAACTGGAAGAAGGATCGGCTGCCGACCCAGAAGCTCATCGATTCGGCGACGGAGAAGCATCCGGCATTGTTGAAGAGCGCCGATGGGACGATGTGGCTAGCAAACAAGCTGGCGCTGCGGCTTGCCGGAATCGGTCGCAGCACGCCCAATCCGCCCGGCGGCGTCATTGTGCGCGACGCGAAGGGCAATCCGACAGGCCTGTTGAAAGGTGCGGCAGTGAAGTTGGTCGAGCGCTTGATTCCTCCGCCTTCGGAGATGCAGATCGTTGCGGCTCTGGAAGAAGCTGAAGCCTATGCCAACGCCCGAGGCGTCACCAGCATTCGGGACGTCTCCTGCACATCGAGAGTGCGGCAGGCCTATCTCTATTTGCTCCATGCGGGCCGTTTGACGGTGCGGGTCACCTGCGAACCGGAGGCGCCGCCGACTTCCGGCTCCGATTGGGACAACGGGCCGATGAATGTGATGAGTTATGCCTTCTCCGGAGATATCGAAGGTTCGCTTGCGCCGGGAAAGCCGGCCGACCTTACGGTCCTTTCCCAGGGCGGTGCACAGGTGATTGCGACCATTTTCAATGGGGTCCCCGTCTACGGCGGTTTGTGGCCGTTGCGAGACAAGAGCGGGCTTATTCTGCGCGGCGGAACGACGCCAGCTCGATCCCCAGATCCCCAATCAGCGCGCGAATCCGCGCCGAAGTGAGTGCTTCGAGTTCCCGCACCCGCGATTCCTTTAGCCGTGTTTGCGCCTGCTTCAGCTCCGGCCCTAAATAGCCCGGGTGACACATCAATTCCGTGACACCGCCGGGAAGGCGGCGGAGCAGCACGGTCAGTGTTTGCTCGGTGAGCGATCCTGTGAGGCCGAAGCCGACGAAATGGTCGGTGGTGTATACGCCGTGCCGGCGGGCGATTCGGCGGTAATAGCGTCGCGCGAACGGTACTCTCACGAAGGGAACACGGAACTCCCGCGCCAGCCGCACCACCGTGCGAAACACTACCGGAAGCAGGTGGGTATGTTTATGCGCATCGAGATGCGTGGGACGAATGCCCGCTGCAATCATCTTTTCCAGTTGCGCGCGCAACTCGGCTTCGACATCGAGGCGGCGTTTCAGCAGCAGAGGAATCAGACCTTGCGGGCCGTCGGGAAACGGCCGCCCGGTGATTAACGAACGCCCCTGTACCAGAACCAGATGGCAGCCCACATCGAGAGATGGAGTTGCTCGCGCCAGGCGTACCGCATCCTCGAACGCATTGCCCGTCGCCATGAGCGTGGCGGATGAAAGAATGCCTTCGCGGTGCGCGTGCACGATTCCGGCGTTCACATCGGAGGTGAAGCCGAAGTCGTCCGCGTTGATGAGCAGCCGCTTCAAATCAGAAGATGTGCAGCTTGATGCTGAGATATTTCTTGGGATTCTGGCGAAACGCCTTCAGCAGGTCGCGCAACTGAACGGTGGAGCCGTTGAGGTTGTTGTAGAGCGACGGGTTTACCATTAACTGCCCGATCGTGCCTTGCCCCGAATTGACTTTGTCGAGCGTGGTATTAATCTTGCCCAAAGTGGAAGAAAGCTGATTGGAAATCTTGTCGCTGACCAGCAATTGCCCGGCGGTCCCTTTCCCGGCGTTCAGATTCCTCAGCAGCGTATTCAACTGGGTGAGCGAACTGTCGAGGTCGTTAGCAATTTTCGGGTCCTTCAGCAGCTTGCCCATGGTCCCCTGCCCTTGCTGCAAACCCTGCGTGATGCTATTGATTCTCCCCATCAACGCCACTGCCTGGTTGTACAGCGTGTTGTCGTTGATGAGCCTGCCCATGGTGCCGTTCTTCGAGTTCAGAGTGGAAACGAGCGTCTGCACCTGATTCACCGTATCCTGCATGCTTTTCGCCAGACTTGGATCGACCAGCAGCTTTCCAATGGTCCCCTTGCCGTTCTCGACGCTGCTTACAATATCGGAGACCTTGCCGAGAATGGCCTGGAGCGAATCCAATACACCATAGCCCTGCTGCACCAGCGCGTCGAACTCCTTGGTATTGACGGCTTTCAAGGTTGCGTGCGCCTGGACGGTCTGGACGCTGACTCCTTTGGTGAGCTGCAGGAACTTCGTGCTGCCCAGCAGATTCTCCGAACTGATCCCCGCGACCGAATCTACCGGGATCTCCTTCAACATATGCTTATCGACGACGAAATCGATGCGGATGACTTTGGAGGGATCGCGTAAACCGGACAGCTTCACGCCGGTCACGTTGCCGGCCATAATGCCGTTGATGCGCACCGGAGCGCCTTCGGTCAGCCCGGCGGCGTCGGAGACATAGGTGTCGAGCGGCACCTGAGTCTTAAACCAGGAGACGCCTCCTGTAAGCAGGAAGATCAGCAAAATGATGCAGCACAGCGCCACAATGCCGAGCACTCCCACTTTCAATTGCGACAGCGTGACTCGTTCTTTACTGGGCATGATTTTCCTCGCGCCGAATAAATCTTCTTACGTACTCGTCGTCGGAAGCTTCCAACTCTTCCAGCGTACCGAGAAAAACGATCTCGCCCTTACGCATGACGATAAACTGCACGCGGGTATGGCGCTGCTGGCGCTCTTCCCGGTCGCTGAGCCGGGTTAACTGGCCGCGCTGGAGGTCGTAGCGGAAATCGGTCAGAATTTCGCCGTCCTGGTACCTGTGGCTGACCACCAGCGAGGCGGTGTTGCGGGCGTCGCGTTCTTTAAGAATCAGCGCCATAATCGTATTTGCGGTGATCGGATCGAGCCCCGCGGTGGGGGAATCGTAGAGCACCAGCGGCGGCTCGGCCACAATCGCGCGCGCAATCCCGACGCGCCGCCGCATGCCACCCGAAAGCTCGCTCGGAAGTTTGTCCAGCGTCTCTTCGAGCTCCACAAAACGCAGCGCCTCGCGGACGCGGCACTCAGCATCTCCGCGCAGCCCGGCGCCGTTGCTGCTTTGCTGGTTGAGCAGCGGATATTCGACATTCTCGCGCACGGTCAGGGAATCGAAGAGCGCTCCTTCCTGAAACAAGAACCCGGTGCGGGCTCGCAAATCGAAAAGTTGGCGCTCTTTCATGCTGGTGACATCCTGGCCGAATAATTCGATTTGCCCATCATCCACACTTACCAGCCCGACCACCGCTTTGAGCAACGTCGTTTTGCCGCTGCCGGCCGCGCCGAAGATGACGCGCGACTCACCCGGTGCCAGAGCCAGATTCACGTCGCGCAGCGCCCAAGTGCCGTTATAGCGCAGGCTCACGTGCTTGAGTTCGACAATAGGGGCCGCTGAATCGGGCATGGGTCAATAGAACATCTTGTCGATCAGGAAGCTGGAGAGAAAAACCCAGATACAAGCCGCAACCACGGCCGAGGTGGTTGACCGCCCGACGCCTTGCGTGCCCCCGGTCGTACGCATTCCATAAAAGCAGCCGCACAGCGAAATGATAATTCCAAAAAGAAGCGGCTTCCCAAGCCCCTGCGCCAGGTCATTGAGCTGCAGGGCGCGCCAGGAGGTGGACCAATAGACGCTGCTGCTGACAACGTGCGTCAGCGGCGTGGCGATCAGATAGGCGGCGATCCAGCCCGCCAGATCGGCGACCACGGTCAGGCAAGGCAGCATGACGGCGGTTGCGATCAGCCGCGGTGTCACCAGTTTTTGCAGCGGGTCCGTGCCCAGCGCGCGCATGGCATCGATCTGCTCGGTGACTTTCATCGAGCCCAGTTCGCTCGCAATACCGGAGGCGTTGCGTCCGGCGACGATCACCGCCGTCAGCACCGGGCCCAGCTCGCGAACGAGAGTAATGGCAACGATGGGGCCGACTTCGCTGTTGGCGCCGTAAGTGCTGAGCGCGCGCGCCATTTGCAGTGCGATGATCGCTCCGCTCAAAGCGCCTGTGGGGATGACAATGGGCAGACTGCCGATGCCGATGACGTCCATTTGGACCGCGACATCGTCGCCATAGCGCGGCCGCCGGAACAGGTTGCCAAACGCCCTGCCGGCGAGAAGCAAGAATTCCTGGAAGGACGCAACCCAGGGGATTAGAAATCGGCCCAAGCAGCAGTCCCCAAGGCCGGCTTCGCCCTCATATCGCAGATGCTAGCACAAGGAAACCAACCTTGCGGGCGTCAGGGGGTGAAACAGAACCCCGACCGTGAGGGAGGAAGCGGCGCCGTCCCTCGCTAACGCTCGGGGTTCTGTTTGTGGGCTTCCGCCTTCAGCGATTCCAGCACGCTGAGGATCAGCTCCTTGGCATCTCCCAGACTCTTGGTGACGAGTTGGATATCCATGGCCGGCTTGTCGGGCTGGCGCGCGCTCTGGCAGTAGACGCCGTGCTGGCCCACCAGCACCATCGCGTCGGTGATGCAATCCAGCGTCACCGCAAGCCGCCCGCGCTCCTGCCCCATCATGAACTCGTTCTGCTCCAGTTCGTCTTTCCGATCTTCGTATACCGACATCTGCCCCACCATCGCATACCTGCCGCACGCGATAATTCTCATAATGATCAAACCGCGCCAGATTGCACGCTGGATCGGCGTGTCGGGATTCATCTTCCTGATCGCGCTGGCGCTGTTCTTGTTCCACTGGTACGGGCGTCATTTCTCGATCGCGGTTTTCGACGCGCTGGCGCTGATCGTCTCCGGCGCCATTCTCATTTTCCGCATCTTACGCTACACCGCGCGCCACTCGCTCTGGAGCCTGCGCAACCGGCTGCTATTCGTCTACGGGCTGATCGGCGTGCTCCCGGTGTTGCTTCTTTTCGCCTTGGTAGGCGTGGGCGCCTGGGCCCTGATGGACGAGCTCGCCATTTATCTGGCAACTTCGGAGTTGCACCGGCGCGTGGAGAGCTTGAACGGCACCATCGCCTCGTTTCGCAACATTCCGGCAAATGCCCGTCCGTACGCCGCACCCGAATACGCCAAAGCATATAAGCATCTGCTCCCCGGTCTGGTTTTCTACGTCGATGGTCCAAAAGGCCAGCAACGCTATCCCGCGACCGCCCCGCCGGTCGCGATTCCGCCAAGCTGGGGCGATGTTAACGGTCTGGTAGTGTTCCATCATCGTTTTTATGCCTGGGCGCACACCAGCGATCCGCCAAACCAGTTCACTGCGATCGCCCCGCTTTCCGATACGACGGTGGAGACGCTGGTTCCGCATCTCGGCGCCATTGCGCTAGTCGAGTACACTGGCCAAGCGGCTTCGGCCGGCTCGCTGATTATGACGCGCGCCGGCTCCGGCTCCAACCAGGACTTCAAGTTCATTGGCAGCTCCTATGTTCCGCCGCCCGTCAGCCGCTTCGATATCCCTCTTAACTGGGGCACGACGCTACCGCTTTACAATCTCGACCAGCCCGGCAAAGTCTTTCACGGCACGCTCTGGGTCTACTCCCGTCCCTCTGCCGTTTTGCGCACGTTCTTTTCCAGCTCCGAGTTCTTGCGCGGCGTTCTGTTCGATGTCGTGATCGCGATCGCCATTCTGTTTCTGCTCGTGGAACTGGTGGCGGCGTTCATTGGCATCTCGCTCGGGCGCCGTGTCACGCGCACGGTGAATCAGCTTCACGAAGGCACCCGCCGCGTAATCCGCGGCGACTTTACCCACCGCATTCCCGTCCGCACTAGAGACCAGATTGGAGAACTCGCCGGCTCCTTCAACCAGATGTCCGGCAACCTCCAACGCCTGCTCGCAGTCGAAAAGGAGAAGGAGCGGCTGCAAACCGAAATCGAAATCGCGCGCGAGGTGCAAAACCAGCTCTATCCAAAGGAAGCTCCGCCCATGTGCGGATTAAAGCTCACCGTCCGCTGCGATCCGGCGCGCATGGTCTCGGGCGATTACTACGATTACCAGGCGCTTTCGAAAAGCGAGCTCGCCTTTGCGATCGGCGACGTCGCCGGCAAAGGCATTTCCGCCGCGCTCCTGATGGCCACGCTGCAAGCTTCATTGCGCGGCCAGATCGGCCGCTATCAGCCCCGTAACGCAGCCGGGTTTCCGGTTGCTACTCTGGTTTCCCTCCTGAATGCCCAGATTTATGAACTTACTTCTTCGGAGAAATATGCGACTTTCTTCTTCGGACTCTTCGACGAATCCACGCGCATGCTCACTTATACCAACGCGGGCCACTTACCGCCGCTGCTGTTTCGCGGAAACGAGATCATTTCGCTCGATTCCAACGGCACCATAGTCGGCGCCTTCCCCTGGGCCAGCTACGGCGAAGGCCGGCTTGCGTTTGAGCCCGGCGATCTGCTGGTCTGTTACACCGATGGCATCACCGAACCGGAAAATGCGTATGGCGAGATGTTCGGGGCGGAACGGCTCATCGGCCTGGTGCAAAAACACGCGCACGAAGACGACCGCGAGATCGTCCGCATTGTGCTCGACGCGGTTCGGGAATGGAATCACGGCCCCGAGCTTCACGACGATATGACGCTACTGCTCGCGCGCGAGGTGCGCACGGCATGAAAATCCTCAGTGCGGCGCAAATGCGCGAAACCGACCGGCTCACCCTCGAACGGGGGATTCCCGGTCTCGTCCTGATGGAAAACGCAGGTAACCGCGTGGTCGATTTCCTGCGCGAGACCTTCGCGCCGCTCCAGCATCATCGCGTAGTGGTTGTCTGCGGCAAAGGAAACAACGGCGGCGATGGTTTCGTGGTCGCGCGCCAGCTTTTTACACGCAAGCTCTGCGCCTCGCTCACGGTTGTCGAGCTGTTCGATCCGGCAACGCTGACCGGGGACGCAGCGGCCAATCGCAAGATGCTCGATGTCTGCGGCTGCCGAGTTGTCCGCGAGTTTCCGAGCGGCGCCGGCATCGTGGTCGATGCGATCCTCGGCACCGGCTTGAGCGGTCCCGCCAAAGGCCCTTCGCTCGATGCCATTCGCACCATCAACCAACGTTTTTCGCTCGCCAGGAAAGTTTGCATCGATATCCCCTCCGGCTTGCCGACCGATGGCTCGCATGCGACCGGCGAATTCGTTCGCGCCGATTACACTGTTACCTTCACTGCGCCGAAGCCCAGCCAGTGCCTCTCGCCGATTTACGAAAACGTTGGTGCGCTCACCGTCGTGCCCATCGGCAGCCCGCCGGAATTCTACGAAACAAATCCCGATTACAACCTCAACCTGACCACCCCGGACGATCTTCGCGCGCTGTTTTCCCCGCGGCCCGCGAACTCCAACAAAGGCATGTACGGCCACGTGCTCGTTGTCGGCGGATCATTCGGCAAGAGCGGCGCTCCGGGTATGGCCGGTCTGGGCGCGTATCGCAGCGGTGCGGGGCTGGTTACCGTAGCCGTCCCCAAAAGCGCGCTCGCGATGGTCGCGGCTTTGCGTCCCGAGCTGATGACCGAACCGCTTGAAGAAACCGCCTCGGGCCGTTTATCTCTCGCCGATGCAGATCGTATCTTTGCGCTTTTGAAGCAGATGACGGTGCTCGCGCTCGGCCCGGGTCTCGGGACCGAGGAAGGCACGGTGCGTCTCGTGCGGCGTATTTACGAAGAGGCCGAACTGCCGGCGGTGGTCGATGCCGACGCGCTCAACGCCCTCGCCGGCCATCTGCCGCACACGAACCACATCCGCATTCTGACACCGCATCCCGGCGAAATGGGCCGCCTCGCCGGCAAATCGGCCAAGGAAATTCAAACGGACCGCCTCGGGACAGCGCAGCAGTTTGCCCGCGATTCCGGCGCCACCGTGGTGCTCAAAGGCGACCGCACCCTCATCGCGTTTCCAGATGGCCAAACCTGGGTGAACCCGACCGGATCGCCCGCGCTCGCCAGTGGTGGAACCGGCGACGTGCTGACCGGCATGATCGCGGGCTTGGTTGCCCAGCATCCGAAAGATTGGAAGCGCGCCGTGCTTGCGGCCGTCTGGCTCCACGGCCGCTGTGGCTATTTTGCCGGCGAGCGCTGGGGTGTCGAGGCTGCTCTCGCCACCGATATTCTTGAATTTCTGCCACAGGCCATGAATGAACTCCGTCCGGCGCTTTGAAACCGGCTCGGCGGAAGAAACGCGCCGGCTAGGTCTCGAACTGGCGCGCCTGCTTCCCGAGAGCGGCGTGGTGTTGCTGATCGGCGAACTCGGCGCGGGAAAAACGACGCTGGCGCAGGGCATCGTCGAAGGCCGCGGTGCTGCGCGCGGGGAAGATGTCGCCAGCCCCACGTTCACGCTGATCCACGAATACGGCGACCCGGTGCGCGTCTACCATGTCGATCTCTACCGTCTCGATAGCGCCGAACAAGTCCGCCGGCTGGGCCTCGAAGACCTCTTCGACCAGCCCGCCTTGGTGCTCATCGAGTGGGGCGAACGCTTCCCCGCCCTCTTCCCCTCAAAACGCTCCGAAATTCGCATAGAATACTCCGGCCCCGATCAACGCGCGATCAAGTGGCTCCCACCCTCCCGCTTATAACCCGTATCCAAAGATTTGATTGTTCCCGTTTGGGTCGTCGCGTACTCTGAAAATACCCATGTTTAACGAATTGCAAGAGCGCCTGGCGCTGTCCTATCCCGAACTGGAGCGGCTGAACCTGGAGGCCAAGGAGCAGCGCGCCAAGCGCCTTCCCGCGGACCAGATCCGGGAGGAGCGCATCAAGTATCTGAAAGAGGAGAAGCGCATCAAGGCCGTGACCGTGCTGTTCAGCGATCTCGAAGGCCGGCTGCACATGCTCGACTACGACAAGCAGTTTCTGGTCAAGAGCTGGGATAACCTGACCTTCGACGGCTCCTCCATCCGCGGCTTTACCGCGCAGCGCGAGAGCGATCTGCGGCTGGCAATCGACTGGGCGGCCTTCTATTGGGCGCCGGCCGATATCTTCGGACCCGGTAAGGTGCTCATCTTCGGCGAGGTCATCGACAAGGATGGCACGCCGTATGCGGGCGATCTGCGCAGCGTACTGCACCGCTTCGCCGACAGTATGTATCAGAAGCACGGCTACCGGTTCAACGCGGCCAATGAAATCGAAGGCTTTTTGTTCTGCGGCCGCGATGCCGAGCGCCACTTTCACGAGACCGGCCGTTTCGAATACGTCAACACCGGCGGCTATTATCATTCGTTGCCCGGCGATCCGCTGCGGCGCTTCATCGACACCGCCGCCGACGTGCAGCGCGCCATGGGTTTTCAGAACGAGAAGGACCATCCGGAAGTGGCGCCCTCGCAATTCGAAATCAACTACAGCTATTCGGACGTGGTCGCCGCCGCGGACCAGATCCAGCTTTATAAGCTCATCTGCCGCCAGATCGCCACCAAGATGGACCTCACGGCGTGCTTTTTGCCTAAGCCTGTCGTCGGCGTGAACGGCAACGGTATGCACACCAACGTATCGGTGAGCCAGAACGGAACCAATCTGTTCTGGGATGCCAAGGGCGAGGAACAACTGAGCAAGTTAGGCTGGGATTTCATCGATCGCGTTCTGACGCACGGCAACGACATCTGCCTGCTGCTGAATGCCAGCGTGAACGCCTACCGCCGCCTTGACCCGCACTTCGAAGCGCCGAATCAGATCAAGGCCTCGGCCATCGATCGCGGCTCCATGGTGCGCATTCCCATCGGCAACGAGCGCAGCATGCGCGTGGAAGTACGCTCGGTGTCTCCCGACGCCAATCCTTATATCGTGCTGCTGGCGATCTTCAAGACCGGACTCGAAGGCGCCATTTCCAAAGAAAAGAACCTGCGTGCGGGGAAGTATTATTTGCCCGACAACGTCTACTCCGCGCTGGAAAATTTCCGCAACTCGGAGTGGACCACGAAGCTGCTCGGCGCGGATGTGAAAACGCGCTATGCGGACTTGAAGCAGGCCTCGGCGGACCGCTGCCCGCGCCAGCTCGGAACCTTTGTGAAGGCGCCGGAAGTGCAATACCATCACGAGGTCTACAACCAGTTCCTCTGGAATCTGTTTTAGGCTTTCTCGTGGAGCAGCCCTTTGGCTGTCCCTCAGCGCCTTCAACGCGCGCAATTTCATGAAACGTGGTGCACGCACTTTTGCGTGCCGCGTCGAGAGACTCATCTCGACGCCGTCTTTGGTTGCGGCGGCGTGGGTTTCGACGCTGCCATGCCGCCATTCCTCCCGGCATTCTTTCTGGATCACGGGCTGCCAAGCCGGCTCGAAAAGCGCCATGGCAGGCAGCCTTTTCCATAAGCGCTAACTTAAGCGTGGTTTTCACTTCTCCAAATAACGCTTGCCAGTAGGAGATTGTTTCCGAGTAGCCCGTCATCCTGGAGCAATCCGGAAACTTCATTCGAGAATCAATAACTCTCTTCGCGACCACCCGATTGTAAGTCTTAGGACGGAACGCGAAAAGTGACATAATATGTCGTGAACGGTTAAAGCGATGGGGCGAGCATGACCCCCGAGCTACGGCGCCAGATCGAAGATCTTTACCACGCGGTCCGGCAGTGTGCTCCCGGCGAGCGCGGCGCTCTGCTAGAGTGCACGGACCCCGCAATCCGGTCGGGCGTGGAGCGCATGCTCGCATTGGATTCCGACGGCCAGATGCGGAATCGGCCGGCTCCCGACTTTTTTGAAGCATCCACGGAAACCATCTTTACATCGGGATCGCAACTCGGTCCTTACAAAATCGAGGGTTTGGTTGGAGCCGGCGGCATGGGCATCGTGTATCGCGCCATCGACACCCGCTTGGGACGCGCCGTTGCCATCAAGATCGCGGCGGCGCGCTATAGCGAACGTTTTCGGATGGAAGCTCAGGCGATTTCCAAATTGAACCATCCGCATATTTGCACGCTCTATGATGTCGGCCCGGAGTACCTTGTGATGGAGTTCATCGAAGGTTCGACACTGGGCGCAGAAATCAGGAAAGGTCCCTTGGCTCCCGAGTTGGTGGCCCGCTATGGAGCGCAAATCGCCGGAGCGCTGGCGGAGGCCCACTCGCGTAATATCGTGCACCGCGACTTAAAGCCCGGCAATATCATGCTGACACGCCACGGCCTAAAGGTACTGGATTTCGGACTCGCCAAGATGCTGTCGGAAACAGGCGTGACCGACACGAAGGCGGTCCTGGGCACGCCCGCGTACATGGCCCCCGAGCAGGTGCAGGGCCGCGAGCCGAGCGCGCCAACGGACCTGTTTGCACTCGGACTTGTGCTGTATGAAATGGCCGTCGGGAAACTGCCGTTTCCCGGAGCTTCATTGGGACAGATCCTTTCGAGCGGTTCGCAATCTGTAGTGTTCCCGCCTTCAAAGGAGAGCCCTAACCTGCCGGACGAGCTGAACGAGGTCATCGTCAAGCTTCTGGAAAAAGATCCGGCCCGGCGCCCGCAGTCTGCATCGGAGGTGGCCCGCACATTATCCGCGCTCGCGGACCGGCTGACCGCTCCAACGGCAACGAGCGCGGCCCTGTTACGGCCCATTTACGTCATTCCGGCGATCTTGCTCCTCTTGGTGCTTGCGGTCGGAACGCTGGGGCTCTACCAGCGTTCGGAGCAACGGCGCTGGGTGCGCGAGCAGGCCATTCCCCAGATCTCCCGGCTTGCCGCCGATCAACCGTTGGCTGCATTCCTCTTGTTGCGCAAGGCCGAGCAAATTCAGCCGGGCGACGCCCAGCTCTCAAACGTCGCGCAATCCTTCACTCGCCTCGTTTCTCTAACTTCTACGCCCGCGGGAGTGAAGGTCGAAATTCAAGACTATGTTAAGCCCGGCTCCTGGTTCTCCTTAGGCGTGACACCGCTGAAAAACGTACGTATCCCAAACGGTTACTTTCGTTGGAGAATCTCTAAACCGGGCGCCGGAGAATTCATCGCCGCACCCTCGACGGCTGACACAATGCAGTTCTCATTGGGAGCGCATCTCGCATCTGCCGGTATGGACACGGTTCCGGCCGGCGAATCGGGAGAGATGATCGATTTCGTCGGCTGGTTTCAGTCTAACCTCCCTGCGTTTGATGTCGATCGATTTGAGGTGACAAACCGCCAATACCAGGCGTTTGTGGACCGCGGCGGCTACGACAAGCCTGAGTACTGGAAGGAAAAGTTTATTCGTAACGGCATAGAGCTCACCTGGCAAGACGCCGTGAAGCAGTTCCGCGACCCGACTGGCCGTCCCGGGCCTTCTACTTGGGAGGGTGGCCATTTTCCGCCCGGACAGGCCGACTATCCCGTGTCGGGCGTGAGCTGGTATGAGGCCGCTGCGTACGCGGTCTTCGCTGGCAAGAGTCTGCCCACGCTCGTGCAATGGTACAAGGTCGCTCCGGCCGACTTAGTCGTCTCTCGCATCAATGAAAGCAACTTCAATGGAAGAGGGCCGGTTCCGGTGGGGACATTTCCCGGAGTCGGTCCCTATGGCACTTACGATCTGAGCGGCAACGTAAGGGAATGGTGTTGGAATGCCGTCGGTGGAAACCGGCGCTTCATCCTGGGTGGAGCCTGGCGAACTCAAACGTATCAGGCGTACGATCCGGAAGCGCTTCCGCCGTTCGACCGCTCGGCCTTGAATGGCTTCCGCTGTGTGCGCAACAGGGGGCCGCTTCCCGCCGGTGCTGTCGCTCCAGTGATATGGCAGACGAGGGACTTCGCAAAAGCCAAACCGGTCTCTGATGACGTATTCCGGGCTCTCCGTACCATGTACGCCTACGATCACACTGCGCTCAATGCCAAGCCGGAAGGCATTGTGGAGAACACAGCCGATTGGACCAAAGAGAAGATCACGATCGATGCAGGGTATGGCAATGAGCGCCTTCCGCTCTATCTTTTCCTCCCGAAGAACGTTCGGCCGCCCTATCAAACCGTTCTGTTCTTTCCCAGCGCCCGCGTGAACACGATGCCGAGCAGCCAGAATCTGGGCGATCTGCAGTTCGTGGATTACATCATCCAGAGCGGGCGGGCGCTCGTCTACCCGATCTACAAAGGAACCTATGAACGTTTGGATACATTCATCATGCCGGGAGATATACACCGGCTCAACAGGGTTACGGAACAGGCTAAGGAAGTTGGACGCTCGCTCGACTATCTGGAAACCCGGCCGGACATCGACAAGCGGAGGATCGCATATCTCGGCGTGAGCCAGGGTGCGGCCGACGGTATCATCTTCACGGCTCTAGAAGAGCGGTTCAGAACTGTGGTGTTTCTGGACGGAGGATTTTTCCTGTCGCCTACTTTGCCGGCAGAAGATCAGGTGAATTTCGCACCGCGTTTGAAGAAGCCGGTATTGATGATCAATGGCCGGTACGATTTCACTTTTTCTCCCGATCGGGCTCAGGAACCGATGTTTCGAATGATCGGAACACCGGCAGCGGACAAGCGCCGCGTGGTCTTTGATACTCCGCACGACGTCAGCCAGAACAAACAAGAACTATCGAAAGAAGTGCTCAATTGGATGGACAAATATCTCGGCAGAGTCAACTAACAATCAATTGAAAGGTTCGAGCCGCATTTGTGCCGTCCTGATGCAACTATTTCTTCCCGCTGGAGAAGTGCGCGGCGTGTTACAGGAAACACGCCGGACCAGCATGAGGGAACGTGATCTGCCGGCGCATGTGGTGGGCGTACTACGTAATTGCTTTGGCGTTGTACATGCACAGCTCGTACCGCGAGGTGCTGCGCTGTTAATGGGACGCACGTGCTGTGGGGCGCGCAGATGGCGCCCTGCGCTACCCACGAGATCGCGCTGGCTCAGATGGTGGGACCCCGGTTGCAAAAGGGGATGCTGTGCTTGGCGGATCGGTTCTTCCCCGGTTACGAACTCTGGCAAGCGGCGGCGAACACAGGAGCGGATTTGCTGTGGCATACGCGCCGGAATGCGCGGCTGGAGGTGGACCGGCGATTGCCGGCGCTGTCCTTCCAATGTCACCGCCGAAAGACATCCAGTTGCCGCGACCCACTGCCACGCCGGATAGCGCGCTCGGCCGCGTTGTTGTGGACCCCAGCGGACTATTTCCAAACACTCACGAAGGTTCCCAAAATGGCATTTTTGGCTGCTTTGTCGATGGGTGGAATTCGTCCCCAGCCATACGGAACGCTGTCGTAAACGACAAAGAGCTTACCAGGGGCTATCTCGGCCAACCCGGTGTAGCGCGTGCTCATCCCGTCGAAAATCCGGGTGATGTGTGACCAATTTCGGCCGGTACCGTCGGCGCTGAACATGATACTTACAGGCCCGGGGCGCCCAAATGTGCAGGCTAGGGCTCCGCAGGCGAGGCGGCGAATGCGCGGTGCGACGCCTTTGATATGCAGATTGACCGGGGAGTTCCAGGTAGCACCATCGTCCTGCGACCAGGTTTCGCCAAGATAACCTCCGGTCCGAAAAACGACGTACAAACGTCCGTCGGCGAGCCGAACCATGCCCGCCTCGCTCGGGCCCTCGCCACCCATCCAACCCAGCGGTTTTCCGTGGAACTCGTCTTTGGCGATGACTGAGACCTCCCGCCATGTCATGCCTCGATCCGTCGAGCGAACCAAGACCAGGCGGGTAGAGCGTGGATCCGGACCGGTCTTGTAGTAAACCGTGGCGAGCCAGTTCCCGCTCCTATCGGCAAGAATATCTCCCCAGGGATTCACGACGGGCAGATCGCTTCCGATCCGACTAGCCTCTTTTCGGCCAAGATCGTACAACCGGGCCGGTTCCGATCCGGCGGAACGAGCCAACTCCAGGACCGCATCGCGCTCCTGGGACAACGCCATCCCGCCCCGCCAAAATCTGCTCAGAACGATATGGAATTGCTTCCTCTGGCCTGGAGGGTAAGGCTCCGCCGTGTCGTAACCGGAACCCAAAACCCAAATATTCGCCCCGACAGCTTGCGAATAGGCCGCATCGACGTTTGCACCCGCGCCTAGTGTATAGCGCCGGCTCCACGTACGGCCATGATCGTGCGAAACACTGAACGCGGAGAATTCGCCCTCGGGGTTAGTCTCATCCGGGCTCATGCGCATGGTGACCAGCAATTCCCCTGTCGAAAACATGTGAACCGTCGGGAACCAGCAGTAACGGTACGAACCGCTGATCTCGACAGTCGCCCCTATATGCACATGCAGCTTGTCGCTGACCGTCCGATGACTCGCCGCGCCTGTCTGCCAGGCGGCGGACGCGGCATCGCGCTGAAGCAGGGCGCTGATGGCATGGCGCTGTTTCCTTAATTGAAGAACCGGGTACCAACTCGCCGAGGAAGCGACCGCCAATGCGGCTGCAACAACGAGGCCTACAATGAGTCCTGCGCCAAAGAGCGCCGGACCCTTTCGGGCGTGATCCTTTATGTGACCCCTTGTATCCACTTCATGCAAAATCGGCTTTGCGCACCAGAGTCTCCAAGCGCAAAAAGCCGTCCGGAATCCTCTTTTCGTTCTCCAAACCGCTAAGAGCTACATCGTCGCTAGTACTTATTTCACAGCGTCTGATATGCACGTACCCAGCCGATTTCAGAGCGCCTGTCAGCGTCCTTCACTGCCTTTGTGGGGCATGCCGAACCCTTCGGTACAGTAAGGCTCCTGCCACTGCGGCGGCTATATCGATTAGGCAATCCGATAACTCTGGGTCTCGGTTGGGAAAAAAAGCTTGGAAATATTCGCTAAGACACGCTACGACCGCCGCGGCGGCCAGCGTGACACTCGTACCGACTTTTCTTGAGAGCAGAAAAGCCCATGCCATAAACATAGCCACGTGGAGGGTCTTTTCGGCAACCAGGTAACTCCAGTGGTAAACGATCCAGTGTCCCGATGCCGGCACGCCAATAACTATGGCATAAGAGCCTCTAAACAGATAATCGGCTGCAGTCCCTGCTATTCCCGAAGACGAAAGACAAATAAACACCAAAACCAGCGCGATCCAAACCCAGTTGCGGACGCTACGCTTTGTCCAGTGCATAGAACCGAGATAAGCAGCAACGGTGATAGCAGGCAAGCGCATTTCCTATGCCGATGCTGCGGGGATCTCATCCTTGAACGCCTCCGCTAGCATCGACAGAACGCGGCGTCTAGGTGCTACTTCGGAGCGATAATATGCCAGCGCTCCCCGGGAGAGCCCGTCTCGCAGATCGTGATTCGCAAGGACTGCGCGACACTGCTCCAATAGGCCCTCTACGGTGTCAAAATAAAGAAGGTGTGTTCCATGGATCAACGGTGTTGGCAATACGGTCGCAATTCTTTCGGCTATAATACACTTGCCGCCTGCAAGATACTCGCCAAGCTTAAATCCAGGAGAGTCCCGAAGACCGCGAGTATAGATGCATATACTGCATGATCGGGCTAGAGTACAGTAAGCGGATTGATCAAAAGAGGACTCTGCGCTCACATAATCGGCAAAGTGCCTTTCAGTGTATGGTGTGCGCGTAAAACCTCCACAGAAATGTTGCGGCAGCTCTGCTTTTAGCCTCCGGATGATGTCTGCACGGCTCTGCGTGACCTCTCGAGTGTCACCAGGCCTTGTGCTCTCGTCGGCGTCATAAGCTCGTGCTTGATACAGAATGCGATCGTCGGCCACGCTTGCCTGCTTCTCAAATTCATCGATCTGTAAGAACGAGCGCACATTGACGGGCCCGCGGATTGACTTATACAGCCTTCGTAACGATGCTGACGGAGAGGAGCTAAATAGTGGCTCTTCCCGGCAACAGAGCCCGCCAATCATCTGCGCCCACAAGGGCCGTTCGCGAATTGTTCTCACGGCAAACGAGAGACCCGCCGGTCTCAATTTGGTCCGGTATTCGGCCGGACAAGCGGGATAAGTAACGTCCGGAATCAGATTGCGCTTGAAGTACATATCGCAGTCGGCAAGCTTCCGCAGGCACAGGAGATCCGCATTGTCACGCCAGTCAAAAACCAGCTTTTTGGTACGTTGAAGTTCATCATCTGTAACTTCAACGGCCGTTGCAAACACTTCCGTAGGAGAAAGCGAAAGCCGAGGCTTAAAGCGAACGGAGAGCAAGCGTTCATTGAGTAGCTGATAGAGACCACAAAAGAAATAGGAGGACCAATGCAGTTCGCTGTCGGTACGAACAACAACGCGATACCGAGGCTTTCTACGAGGACATAGCCTGTTCTCCAAATAGCCGGTAGCGTAGTCAGCGTCCAACAACATAATTCATATAGTACGGCCGTTTATCTAGAGTCACCGGCAACCAAGGCGGCTGCCTGTAAAATAATTTTACCGTTCGACGCGGGTGTCAATTGGGTGTATGTTATGACGATTGTTTGGCCGGCAGCGCGCGCCCGATAAATCAGTTTGTAAACACCCGCTGTTCCTGAGCCATTATCGCTGAGTGAGGAGTCAGTATAGTCCGGGGCACTTCCGTCGCTCAGGTGCGCGGTAAGCTGCCCTCGGGTCTCGCGGGCACCTACGTAGACGGAAAGTGTTCGCGTAATGCCGTCGGCAGGAGCGGCGATCTGGAAGCCGCGGCCTCGGCCGCTTATGGCAATACCGCTATGGAGTTCGGATACCTGTTCAATCGGTGTTCCATCGCTCCAACTGATCCCGACAGGACTGCCCGAATAGTCGCGCACAACTGCGCGGCCGATCGTATTGTAGTAGTAGATTTGCTTGCCGCCATCCGCCTTATGATTTGCGCTGGCCGCTGATGTCCAAGCTTCCCAGTCGGAGGCGTCCAATTGCGTCAGGTCCACCACGCCCGCCGCAGTGCTGAAAGTCCCGCTGAGGATTCCCTTTGCGCTAGTTGACTTTAGGAGCGGATAATGGCTGGCGGCTGGGAGTGCGCTGCTGACACAATACGGCGACAAGCTGAAATGATCGTTCGTCATCTGTATCCATAGCACGTTGGTGATTGGTTCGGAGCGCCGTACAGCTCGCATTCCAGGATTGGCTTGAGACGGCGGCCGGCACGGTTTACGCGGGCCAAGATGCCGCAATGCTTCTCTTTCCGTGTACATCCAAAAGTGTTTTGAGGTTTCCGCTGGCCAGTTGGATGTCGCCTTTGCCGTGCATGCATAATCGGCGAAGCACAAACCATTTGTGGAAAGAACACCGACGACCGTGCCCGAACTGGCCGCCACATAAGGCTTGAGAGAAGAGCCAATGCCCGCCAAAGTGGTTTGACGATGAAATCCGGTCCAAATCTGGTTTAGAAGCGTGAAGCCGATCAGCACTCCTAAGGCGGCAACGATGATTGCGCGGCGCCTTGGCTGCACGAATGATAAAAAAAGCGCAATCGTCAAGCATGCCGCAACCGGCAATATAGGGATAAAGAAACGGCTCGCGTATTCCATGTATCGCGGAAACTGACTCGATGCCCCATTCGGATGCATGATCTCTATGGGGATTAGAGCGGCAAAAAGCGCCAGAACAGCAGTCTGGAGGCGATGCCACGCGGTAAATGGCTCACCGTTTTCAGATATAACCGCCGACGCAATTATCCAAGCGAACAAAAGACCGACGACAAGTGAGACCAACAGCGTTTTCGATCCCCAACTCAAATAGAAGCTTCCAACGGCTGTGCCGTAGGCGCCTATGACCGTGTGCCATGCCGCAGATAGAATATTAAACGGTAGCCCTGCTGCGGTTCGCCAAATCCCTCTGCTGACATGTGAAGCGGCTGCCGAAGAACTGTACGTCGTGACGCGGTATACGATATAGGCAACTGCCGTCGTAGCTAATGCGGTGTACGCGATTCGTTTGGCCTGTTGCCGTAGAACTCCGTCGGATTGGGGCAAGTAGCCCCGGATGAAGAGGATGAAAATAATTATGCCCACTGGAAGAGCTGACTCACCGAGGATTGCTCCCGCAGCCAACGTCACCAGCCCAAAAATAAAAGGGTAATTCGAAGCTTCACTGCGGCTCGCTCGCATTAGCATAAAGAGCGACGCATACGCGAGGGCGGCCGGGAGCAGCGCGACTGAAGCCAATGCCAGAGTGGTCGTCTGGACGGCGACTACTATCGGGGCAATAGTCAGGCAACCGGCGAGAGGGGCACATTCCGAGTGTTCCGGAAACTGGACAATCCAAAAATAGCTCGATTCCAGTGCAAATATCACCCAGAGCGCCGCACTGAGCAGAATTGCGACCGGCCAAAAATAAATCCCGCACGATTGAACTAATACGTACCAGAGCCAGCCGATGGCGGGGCTTCCAAGATATCCAGTTAACGTTCCAGGTGGCCCAAGCTCTTTGAGGAGCATCGCCCAATATCCGTCGTCTTGCTCTGGAAAAGCGACGACCGCGGCGACGATAAGCACCGTACAGGCGATAATAACACTCAAAACAGCCCGTCGAAGATGCAGTTTTATCAGTCTTCGGCGAAGGAGCGGTTCCGCGAAGTTTGAAGGACTACTCGGATCCTGCTGAGGATCGAAGGTTATGTTGCCGCTGATCGCCCGTATCTTATAAGGCTCCATTGCAGGTGTCCTCGACAATACACTCGTTGACACACAAATGTGTGGCGTCAGGCTCTCGCCAGTTCTCTACGCCAGCTCATTGGAAGCTCCCGCGTGACTTCGATGTCTTCGAAATATTTGCTTTCCCTGCACCCGGCAATGCGCGCCCAAGCGGCCATGCGAGCGACGCCGTCCACCAAGCCAATCGGCTCGCTCGGGCTAAAGAGCCGCTGGGCTTTGCTGTGATCGGCGTATGCGTGGAGAACTTCTTTTCGTGCCGGCAGATATTCGATTTCGGGTGCTACATTGAACGCGTCGGCGACAACGCGGGCGAGTGTATTTGCGCTGTAGTGAGCAGTTGCGCCGATATTGATCGCCTGGTTATAGGCGGCAGTATTGTAGACGCTAGCCGCGATAATCGGAGCAACATCGCCGATATAGCTGAATGCTCTGGTTTGCGTGCCATCCCCAAAAATTGTCATTGGCTGCCCCTGCATGATCTGCTTCATGAAAATACCCACGACGTTGCGGTAGCGGTCGCCGATATTTTGATGTTCGCCATAGACGTTGTGCGGGCGAAAGACGATGTAGTTCAACCCGTACAGTTCATGTGCGGCGCGAAGGTCCAGCTCGACAGCATATTTGGAGATTCCATAGGGGTCTTCCGGCTGCGGCGTCATATCTTCTTTCATTGGAAGTTGGTTGGAGCCATACACCGCTATAGAAGAAGTGAATACGAAGCATTGTATCTTATGGTTCACCGCCGCGTTAATGAGCGTGACACTCCCAAGCAAATTGTTTGTATAATTGAACCGTCTAATAAAGTGAGACAGACCCTCGGCGGCATAGGCCGCTAAGTGGTAGACATAGTTAAACTGATAGCTGTCAAAAAGGCGATTTACCAGTCGCTCGTCCGAAACCGATCCTTGGACAAACGAGGCCCCTTCGGGAACTTGGTCTTCAAATCCGCCGCTAAGATCGTCTAGAACGACGACCTCGTGGCCAAGCTCAAGACAGTGACGAGCTACGTGCGAGCCGATGAAGCCGGCGCCGCCGGTGACGAGTGTTCGCATAAAAGATCTCCAAATGACTAAATGAGAATATTTGAGAAACGATGGGTAAACGTAAGCTATTGCTGGCTGCTGTACAGGTCGTGTATGCGTACTAGGCCAAGATAGCGATGCTCGCGATCAACAACAGGGAGAACCGATATTTGCGAGCGCCTTTGCTCCATTAGGGTCTCGGCTTCCCTGAGGGGCGCGTCGGGAGAGATTGTTACCGGACGGCTCGTCATGATATCTCTGGCAGATAGCGGGCGAATGTCGTCGTACTGCTGAAGCGCCCGTCGTAGATCTCCGTCGGTAATGATGCCGGCCAGCATTCCGCCGGGATCCAACACGCAGGCCGCTCCGAGTGGGTACTGCGTCATAACCATCACCACTTCGCGAATGCTGTCGTCTGGCAGAATACAGCCGGTTTTCGAGCGTTCGTGCATGACATCGGCAACGCAGAGCCAGAGGCTCCGGCCGAGCTGGCCGGAAGGATGAAATCGAGCGAAATCCTGGTGGCTGAATCTGCGCGCGCCCATCAGCGCGATGGCGAGCGCATCGCCGATCCCCATTGCTACGGTGCTACTGGAAGTGGGCGCTAAATTAAGAACATCTGCTTCGCGGCGCACAGAGGCATTGAGAACGACATC
>DASVGP010000112.1:0-6838 GCA_036379475.1 Bryobacteraceae bacterium
GGCCGGTGAGATGATATTAAGCCAGAGCGCTCTGGCTTGTCAATAGCTAAAACGCTCTGGCTCGTGTTATTGTGGTGAAAACCTGCATGGACAAGAAGCTGGTTGCTGAGGTGATGCGCGAGATGGGCCGCAAGGGCGGCAAGCGTGGCGGCAAGTCACGCATGGATGCCCTCACGCCCGAGGAGCGTACAGCGCTCGCCAAGAAGGCCGCGGCCGCCAGCGCCAAGGTCCGGGCGGCGGCTAAAAAACGTAAGGAGCGCTAGCCCGACACGCTGCTTTTCCGGCATGCGTTCGCGCAAACGAACTTTCAAGCAGTTAGCTTCTGCTTTGCACTGCAAAGCTCAGATGTGTACGCACACGCAAATGTACACGCGAAACCGGAATCATCCCCGTGTTTTCGCGTATTCTTCCATATCGCTCAGTATCGCTAACTTTCCCGTAAGCTATTGAGAAGAGAGCCACTAAGTGCTGGTTAGTAGCTCTCTGTATATGGCACAATTCGTTCCTTGGGCGCAGGGGGTCGCAGGTTCAAATCCTGCCGCCCCGACCAATGTTTCAATGAGATTCGTGCCCCGCCACAGCGTTTTTATCTGTACGATTATCACCCGGCCGTTTTACAATCGTCAGTGATCCCACGTTGTCCACAACACCCTCCATGCACGCTCTCGACTCGGTATGGGAAGACGTCCGCCGCGAATGCGACGCCGCTTGCAGCCGTTCGGCGCAAGCCGCCCGCTCGCAAATCACGCATCAACTGAACCAGACGTTCCGGCGCCTGCACGCTTACGAAGGCGAGGCCGCCTGGATCGCCGCCATTCTCGACGGCGTTTGCCAGTTTTCCGGCCAAGCCGCGGTTTTTAGCCTGAAAGATGGCGTCCTGCGGCTTCGGCTGCAGCGGAATCTGGAGCTGCCGGCGGATTTTTCGCTTCCGGCATCGGCGGCGGGCGCGTTTGCCGGAGCGATTGAATCGAAAGATCCCGTGATCGCGTTGCGCACGGCTGCTGAAGTTTCCGAAGCGCTGAGTTCGGCGGAAGAAGGCGCGCGTGCACATATCATTCCGGTGCTGAACGGCAGCCGTGTCGCGGCGATGGTCTTTGCGGCGAGCCGCGATTATAGCGATGTGAATGCGCTGGAGCTGATCGCGGGCATGGCCTCGGCGGTGCTCGAACGCCAGGCAAACAGATCACTCCATGCGCAGATCGCACCATCGAAGCCGACTGCGGCGCCAGCGAACGGGGCGGCTGCGCCCATCCGGCAGCCGCTACCCGCGTGGGCGGATTTGAGCACGCAGCACCGCACGATGCACATCCAGGCGCAGCGCTTTTCGCGGGTGAGAGTCGCTGAAATGCAGCTTGCGCGACCGGAGGTTTCCCGGGCCGCGCGCGAACAGGGGAATTTATATTTGCTTTTTAAAAATGAAATTGATACAGCTCGCCAATCTTTCGCCACTCAATTCATGACGATTCCTTCGATGGTCGATTATTTCCATCTGGAACTGGTGCACAGCGCCGCCGAAGGCGACGAAAGCAAGTTGGGAGCGGATTATCCAGGGCAGTTGGTTTAAGATTACCGGCGCCAGGCGGCGGATCGCGCTGGGCGGGTTCTGTTTATTGCTCGTTTGCTCGATGGTCGTGCTCGAGGCGCCATCGAGCCGGCATTCGAGCGGCATGAGCGCCGCGGACGCGCTGGCGCTGGCGCAGAAGCGGCTTCAGCAGACGAAGTTTCGCGCTGCCGCGGCGGATGCTGCCTATGCGGCCAAGCGTGCGCCTTCGGTGGCCGACTACGCCGAATACATTCGCGCAGAGGCCGAGTACCAAATGAAAGACTATGCGGCGGTTGAACTGGCGGCCGCGCACGTTTTTGAGCACTCGCCGGTTTCGCCGCTCGTGGGGCAGGCGGCGGCTTTGCTGGTGCAGGCGGACCTTGAGAACAATCGTCCGCAGGATGCTCTGCGGCTGATCAAAAAATATTTCCCGCGTATCCCGCAGCCGCAAGGAGACTTGCTGCTGGCGCAATGTTTCGAAGCCACGGGAGACTTGCCGCAGGCCGCCGAGTACGACCAGCGCGTCTATTATCGTTATCCGACAGCGCCGGAAGCGGCGGTCGCGGCAAATGCGCTACAGGATCTGCAGAAACGCCTGGGCAGCGCCTACCCTCCGGTGATGCCGTCGGCGATGCTGGGCCGCGCCAGGAAATTGTTTCAGGCGCACCAACCGGATGCCGCTCGCGTGGAGCTGACGGCCGCGATCCCGCAGATCGGCGGCGCCGAGCGCGATCTGGCGCAAGTGCGGCTGGGCGAGGCCGAGTTCTTCGCAAACCAGACGCAAGCCGCTTTCAAATACCTCAAAGCGCTCAAGGTAGACGACCCGGCGGCCGATGCCGAGCGGCTATTTTTCCTCATCCGCTGCGCCCGCACGCTGGACTCCCATGCCAATGTGAAGCGATTTCTGAAACGGTTGCAACAGCAGCACTCGTCCTCTCCCTGGCGGCTGAAAGCCTTGATCTACACCGCCGATCAAGCGCGCGTCGATAATAAGCCCAAAGTGTTTCTGCCGCTTTACCGCGCGTGCGCGGCGGCCTTTGGCGACAATGCGGATTCGGCCTGGTGCCATTGGCGGCTGGCGTTCAACAGTTACCGCAGAAATCTGAGCGACGCCTACGATCTGCTGCGCGCGCAGGTCGAGCAATACGCGCGCGAGCCGGCCGGTGACAATGCGCTCTACTTTTTGGGACGCGAATGCCAGCGCAAGCACGATAACGCTTCCGCCCGCGCCTGCTATCAGGAGCTGGTCTCGCATTTTCCGAACACGTATTATGCGGTACTGGCGCGGAAGCGTCTGGAGCAGACAGGCATGCGGGATGCCGACCCCAGCCCGGCGATGCTGCACTTCCTGAACGGCGTACGCTGGCCCGTGCGCCCGGTTTTTCCCAGCTTCCGGCCGGGCAAGACTACTGCCGAACGCATCGCCCGCGCGCATCTGCTCACTCTGGCCGGACTAGACGATTTCGCCGAAGGCGAGCTTGAATTCGGCGCGAAGGAAGACGACGGCCAGAGAAACGTCTACGCCTATCGTCTGGCGAAAATGGCGGCCGCGCAGGACAAGCCGGCGCGCGCCCTGTACTACATTCAAACGCTGACCCCGCGCTATTTGTACATGCCGCTCGATGAGGCGCCGGTAGGCTTTTGGAAGCTGGCCTTTCCGTTCCCCTATCGCCATTCGATCGAGATCCACAGCAAGCGCGAAAAGCTGGACCCGTTTCTGGTGGCCGCGCTCATCCGCCAGGAATCCGAGTTCAACGCGAAGGTGGTTTCGCCCGCGAACGCTTACGGGCTGATGCAGATCCGGCCCTCGACTGGCCGTTCTGTCGGCCGCCATTTAGGCATGGGCCGCATTCGCACCCGCGACTTACTCCGGCCGGACAAGAACATCGAAATGGGCACCTATTTCTTTCGTCAGTTATATAAAGAATTCGATGGGAAAGTGGATTTCGCCCTCGCCGCTTACAATGCAGGTCCGAGCCGCGCGAACTTATGGCAGACTTGGGGACCTTACAGTGAGCCGGCTGAGTTTATCGAAACCGTGCCGTTTCGCGAAACGCGCGCCTACATCGAGCTGGTGCTGCGCAATGCGGACGTATACCGGAGGCTGTATGCACGCAAAAGACCGGAGGTGCCCGCATACCGTCCCAAGCCCGCGCCGAAGCGGAGACGGCACCGGGCGTCGGAGTGAGTTAGCTGTTAGCTGTTGGGATCGCGGGTTAAGCGGAATTCAGTGCCTCACCAAGCGGGAGTACCCGAGCACTATGGCAGGCCAGGCATTTCCTGTCGTAATTTTTGTCGTTTGTGTCTACTTTTGGTGCGGATCGCGGCAAGCGAGGCAGCTTATACGCTGGTCAGTTCCGTCATGACACTTTTCAAGGAACAAGAGCAACCGCGACGGAATCGGTGCGCGGATCAGCGTCGGCTACGCCTCTTCGAGCGACGGTCCGGTACACTTCGGCCTGGGGCGGGACACCCGCGCGGAGCTGATCGAGATCCATTGGCCGTCGGGCGTCGTGCAGAAGCTCAGAAATGTCAAGGCCGATCGTGTGATTCAAGTAAAGGAACCGTGATCCGCGCGGCCGGCTCGGTTGCAAGCCACCATGGAAAGAAAAAGCGGCTACTTGGCAGTCTGTCCGACGATTTGAGTAAGCTTCGGTTGAAGCGCTGCAAGAGCTCGCACCGCGGTTTGCCGATGGGTGAGAACGGAGTGCACGGCAAGAAAATATGCCCGCGAAACTTGTCCGTACTTTGCTCCGGCAATGGAAGAGGGACGGGCGATCACCTGATAGGAGACCGCGTGCTCCAGCGCTGCAAGGCCGGAATCTCCTGGCTGGACCGCTGGTTCGCGATAAAGCACAGGCAACGTCGGAAGAACCTCACGACGCAGCAATCTCTGGCGTTCCATCTTCTGCCCGGTGAGAAAGCGCACTAGTTGAATCGCTTCTTTTTTGTGACGTGAAAAGCGGGAGACGCCCAGCATACTGCCGCCGAGAACACCACCTCCCGGAATGCGGGTCACGCCCACCTTACCCCTCAGCAGAGATCCCGGAGCTTGGCTTGCGTGATAATACCACTCCCAACCACGCATGAAGGCTGCTCGCCCGGCCCTGAAAACATTCCAGGCATCATATTCTTCAAACTGGACGACGCCCGGCGGAGATATCGTGCCCACCCAGTGAGCAGCCTCTTGAATCGCGGCTGCCGCTCGAGGATTATCGACGCTAACGATTCCGTCATTTTCGATGATCCGCCCGCCGCCGGCGCTCGCCTGCCATTCGAGAGCATCACAGGTCAATCCTTCATAAGGGGCGCCCTGCCAAACATAGCCCCAGAAATTCGCGTGGCCTTTGCGCCGTTCACCGACCTGAATACGGGCAGCCATGCGCTCCAGTTCCCGCCAAGACCGAGGCGGGCGGCTAAAGCCGTACTCCCGCAGCAGGTCCGAACGGTAGTAGAGGAGGCCGACGTCCCGTACGAAGGGCACGGCCACAAGCCGCCCCTCCACCGTGCCATCCTTCACCAGTTCCGGGAAATATACGCCCATTTCGTTGCCGAGATAAGGTTTCAGATCGACAAGATCATCCGCCAGCATGCCCGGCCAAATCACGTCCAGAACCAGAACATCGGGCGTGCTTGACTGCTCTTTCAGGAGTTCGCGGTACTGCTCCAGACGGTCGGTGGCAGATTCCAATGTTGGAATGACTTGCATAGCGATACCCGTTTTCTGGGTAAATCCGGCCGTGAACCGTGCGTCCAGAGACTGGTTATTCAACGATGTAATCGTCAACGTGCTGGGTGGATGCGCTTTGCCGGCTCCGCCGCACGACCATAGCCACACCAGGGCCGGCAGCAACAAGAGCATCTTCTTCATGGAGGGCCTACGGATCTTATATCGGCGAATTCGGCAAACGGATTATAGGGGCCAAACCTTATTCCACGAGCTCCCTAAAGTACGATTCGCAGCAGGCCGATAGATAGAAATGAGCGGAGGCTAACGGATCCGTGCGTTTGGCGTCTATGTTCGACTGGCTTCCATCATGGGGCATTCGGCGGCTGAGAATCGGCCCCAGGCTAACGCTCTGCTTCGCTCTCGTGCTCGGTCTGTTTTCCATCGGCGGAGCTATAACCATCTGGGAATTCACAGCCATGAACGCGCAGGCTCAGCGCCTGGTCCGGATCGATTTGGAATTAGTGACGGTTCTGCGGGTAGATAACGATATCCTTGCGTTCAAGGACCGCCTGCGAAGTCTGCTTGGGAGCGGTCAACCGGCGCAGTTGGAGGGCGAATTTGGACCCTTCGCAAAGAACTTACGCTACGATCTCGACCGGGCGCTCGAGGCGCGGCGGTCGGCGGCCGGCTGGGGCGGAGGCGATCGTCCCAATGCGGCGATATTTTCCTACATGCGCATGGCCATACCCGCTCATCTCCGAGCCATAAGAGTGATGGCCGCCACGGGCGATTGGCAAGCGACGAAATCGAGGCTTTCCGATCAAATCACCACCATCAGCCAGACCATGGCGGTGCTGGCCCAAAGGATGGATCGCGAGATTTCGGTGCAACGGACGCAAGCGTTCGAACAGATCCAACGGGCGCGCCGCAGAGCGTTCGGGACCCTGTTCGCCACTGTCTTCCTGTGCCTGCTGGGCGCCGCAGCGCTCGGATTTTGCGTGATTCGGAGCATAGCCGGGCCGCTCGCGCGCCTGGAGACGGGAGCTCGTGCGCTCGCTGCCGGTGACTTTGCCTATGAAATCGCCGCGGAAGGCGAGGATGAACTTGCCGGCCTGAGCCGAGCTTTTAACGTGGCCCGTTCGCATGTGCGCCGCTTGTATGGAGCGCTCAAGCGCAGAGAGGAACACTTCCGCTCGCTTATTGACCACGCGGCAGACCTTATCGCCGTTTTCGACGGCAACGGTCAGATCCTGTTCGTGAGTCCTGCGGTGAAATCTCTGTTGGGCTACGAGCCCGGCGCGCTGACCGGCCAAAATGTATTTTCGGTTCTTCATCCAGAAGATGTTCCGGTCGCGCGGCTTTGTCTGGAAGGCAAAGCGGGGGTGAACGGCACGCTCCCTGCGCTCGAATTTCGCTGGAAGCATGCCGATGGGTCCTGGCGGGTTCTGGAAGGCACGGTAAGCGACCGGCGTTCCGATCCGGCAGTGGGCGGGCTAGTCATCAATTCCCGTGACGTTACCGCACGCAAAGAAGCCGAAGCTAAAATCCGCGACCTCAATGCCAACCTGGAACGCCGCGTGGCCGAACGCACGGACGAGCTGGCCACGGCAACGAGACGAGCCGAA